>NZ_JBITEP010000025.1:0-42519 GCF_044455315.1 Micromonospora sp. NPDC051300
GGTCGCAGAACCAGATACCGGAGACCTCTTCAGTTGTCGATCACCGCCACGCCGAGACCTTCACCGGCCACCACGACTTCTGAAACACGCCTTAGCGCCGACGCGACGATCCGCGCGAACCGCCCGCCCCCACACCGGAGCCGGGCGGTTCTCTCGTCCGCCCGTCTGACGCCGTCGACGCGACGGGCGGGGTTCGAGTCCGGTACCGCCCACACCCCACGACATGAGGAGACCACGATGGGTTTCACCCCGCTGGCCGGCACCCGGGCGCCGGTCCGGGTCTGGACCGACCCGTACGCGATCGAGGCGCAGGCGGCCCGGCAGCTGCGCAACATCGGCGCGCTGCCCTGGGTGCAGGGCGTCGCGGTGATGCCGGACGTGCACTTCGGCAAGGGCGCGACGGTGGGCTCGGTGATCGCCATGCGGCAGGCGGTGTCGCCGGCCGCGGTCGGCGTCGACATCGGCTGCGGCATGTCCGCGGTGCGGACCTCGCTCACCGCGGCCGACCTGCCCGACGACCTCGGGCCGCTGCGCTCGGCGATCGAGGCGGCCATCCCGGTCGGCTTCGCGATGCGCGACGACGCGGTCGACACGCGTCGGGTACGCGGGCTAGAGCAGTCCGGCTGGGACGACTTCTGGCGGCGGTTCGGCACGCTGGACCGGAAGGTGGCGCAGTTGGAGACGCGGGCGCGGCGCCAGCTCGGCACGCTCGGCGGCGGCAACCACTTCATCGAGGTCTGCCTGGAGCAGGGTGGCGCGGACGACGGGCGGGTGTGGCTGATGCTGCACTCCGGTTCCCGCAACATCGGCAAGGAGCTGGCCGAGCGGCACATGGCGGTGGCGCGCGGGCTGCCGCACAACACGGACCTGCCGGACCGGGATCTCGCGGTGTTCCTCGCCGGCACGCCGGAGATGGACGCCTACCGGCGGGACCTGTGGTGGGCGCAGGAGTACGCGCGACGCAACCGGGCGGTGATGCTGGCCCTGCTCGGCCAGGTGGTCCGGGACGCGTTCCCGCGGGTCGGCTACGACGAGCCGATCTCGTGTCACCACAACTACGTGGCCGAGGAGACCTACGACGGGGTGGACGTGCTGGTGACCCGCAAGGGCGCGATCCGGGCCGGCGCGGGTGACCTGGGCGTGATCCCCGGTTCGATGGGCACCGGCTCGTACATCGTGCGTGGCCGGGGCAACCCCGACGCGTACTGCTCCGCGTCGCACGGGGCGGGGCGGCGGATGTCGCGGGGTCAGGCGAAGCGGACGTTCAGCACGGCCGACCTGGCCGCGCAGACGGCCGGGGTGGAGTGTCGCAAGGACGCCGGGGTGGTCGACGAGATCCCCGGCGCCTACAAGGACATCACCGAGGTGATGGCCCAGCAGGACGACCTGGTCGAGGTGGTCGCGCACCTCAAGCAGGTCGTCTGCGTGAAGGGCTGAGGCGGGGCCGGCGCCGAGGGGGCGCCGGCCCTACCGGGTACGCCGGGCGACGCGCACGGCGACGGCGACCGCGCCGATGACGAACAGGGCGGACAGGAGTTGGAGCCCGGGGGAGTCGTCGGCCTCCCCGTACACGATGCCGGCGACGCCGAGCGCGACGGCGGCGGCGAGCAGCACCCTTATCGGTCCTCCTCCGGGGCGTCGACCCACTCCAGCAGGTCGCCGGGCTGGCAGTCGAGGACCCGGCACATGGCCTCCAGGGTGCTGAAGCGGACGGCCTTGGCGCGGCCGTTCTTGAGCACCGCGACGTTGGCCGGGGTGAGGCCGACGCGTTCGGCGAACTCACCGACGCTCATCTTGCGCTTGGCCAGCTCGACGTCGATGCGCACGACGATGGGCATCAGATCACCGCTTCCATGTCGGTGCGCAGCGTGGTGGCCTGCCGCAGCAGCGCGCGCATCACGACCATCAGCAGCCCCAGCACGCTGACCCCGGTCGTGAGCAGGAAGAGCAGCAGCGGCAGGCCGGGGTCGTCGGCGTGGAACCCGACCCAGAGGAAGACGGCCGCCAGGCTCACCCAGCCGGCGGCGATCGCCCAGACGATGCCGTCGACCCAGGCCAGAGACGCCTCGGTGAAGATCCGGTCGTTCTTGACCAGGGTGAGCAACTGCCAGGTGCAGACGATCACCACCTGCACGCACAGCACCCAGAACACCGTGACGGCGGTGGCCGGCCAGCGCAGGTACGCGTCGTCCGGGTTCTCCCGGGCCATGTGCGCGAACTGTCCGGGCAGCGACATGGTCTGGAACAGCAGCAGGATGCCGAACAGCAGGACGAGGAAGGCGCGGAGTGCCGTGACCGCGCGCTCGGTAGTCACCATGCATCGACTATCACTCGTAAACTATCGAAAGTCAATCGATTGGCTGTCATCGGCTCGCGGTCAACGCGACCGGGACGCGCACCACGTCGACCCGGGAACCGTCACGCGCGGACACCTGGAACACCTCGACCACGCCGGCGCCGGCCGCCGCCTGCCGGTAGCGGACGGCCAGCCGGTAGGCCCCCCGGCAGCCGGAGCCGCAGGAGGCCGTGGTGAACCCGGTGCCGATCTCCCGGCCCGCCGCGTCCAGCACCCGCGCGCTGACCGTGGCCTCGTAGACGTCGGCGGTCCCGGTGACGGTGACCGGGCTGCCGACGCGGTCGCCGACGACCGGGGCCGTCACCACGATCGGGGGCAGCAGGTCGGCGTAGTCGTCGCGCCCGGTCGCGGCGCCGCCCGAGGCGAAGACCACCCGCCGGACGGTGGCGAACTGGGTGAGCGTCCAGACCACCTGGGCCCGGCGGGTCCGGGCGGCGACCGCCCCGCCGGCGTCGAACCCGGCCGGCGGGACGAGCGTGGCGACGCCGTCGGCGATCCAGGTCACCCGCGTGCCGGCCGGGACCAGGGTGGTCAGGCCGGCGGCGTGCTCCGCCGTCGACGGGCCGGCGGCCAGCGCGTCGAGCGCCAGGTGGGACGTGGCCACGGTGGCGGGAAACACGCGCCGGGTGGGGGCGAGCCGGCCGGCCCGCACGAACCAGAGCTGCACGCCCACCGTGCCGTCCGGCTCGCGGGACGCGGCGGTCGGCGTACCCGGGGCGGGCGGCGCCCCGACGGTCGCGGCGCGGCTCGGCGGCGACACCGGCGCGGGCACGCCCGTCGACGGGCCGGCCGGCGTGGTGGCGCCGGTCGGTGGGGCGACCGGCGCCGGCCCGAGCGAACCGGTACGCGGCGGGGCGCACCCGGCGGCGACCAGCAGCAGCGCGGCGAGCGGCGGGATCAGGCGTCGCATCGGGCCGCCCCGGCGTCGACGGGGAGGGTGAGCCGGAAGCGGGCGCCGAGGCCCACCTCGCTCGTCACGTCCAGCCGGCCGCCGAGCAGCCGGGCATTCTCCCGGGCGATGGCCAGCCCGAGCCCGCTGCCCGGCCCGCCGCGCGCCGGATCGACCTTGTGGAACCGGTCGAAGATGTGGGGCAGGTGCGCGGCCGGGATCCCCGGCCCCTGGTCGGCGACCTCGACCACCAGGTCGGCGCCGGCGCGTCGGACCGCGACGTCGAGCCGGCCGCCGCCGTGCTCGATCCCGTTGGTCACCAGGTTCGTCAGGATCCGCTCCAACCGGCGCCTGTCGGTCACCACCGGCGACACGTCGTCGGCCACCGCGACGCGGGCGGCCGGCGCGTCGGCGGCGATCCGCCGCACCAGCGCCGCGACGTCCACCGCCCCGGTGGCGAGCGCCTCCCGCCCGGCGTCCAGCCGGGAGATCTCCAGCAGGTCCTCCACCAGCCGGCGCAGCCGGACCACGTCGGCCACGAGCAGCTCCGCCGCCCGCCGCGGGTCGGCGGGGAGGGCGTCGATCCCGTCGGCGAGCAGCGAGGCCGCGGCCACCAGGGCGGTGACCGGGGTACGCAGCTCGTGCGCCACGTCGGCGGTGAACCGCCGCTCCCGGGCCTGCGCCTGCGACAGCGCCTCGATCTTGGCCTCGAGCGCCTCGGCCATCTCGTTGAAGGACACCGCCCAGGCGCTGAACTCGTCACGGCCGCGCACCGGCAGCCGGGTGCCCAGCAACCCCTCGGCCACCGCCCGCGCGGCCCGGCTGGCCCGGCCGACGGGTTCCAGCGTGCGGCGGGCCAGGGTGTTGCCCACCGCGGCGGCGACCAGCACCACCGCCGCCCACCCCACCACCGAGGCGGTACGCAGCGGCGCGAGGGCGTCGACCACGTCGTCCTCGACTGTCACCACGTACAGTTCGGCGGTGGAGCCGGGGATCCGGCCCCCGACGACCAGCAGGCGCGGCCGGCCGGGGGTGCGCTGGAAGCCGAGCTGCCCGGCGGCGACGGCGGCGCGCAGGTCCCGGCCCGGCACGGGCGCGTAGTGCGGGTCGGACGGCCAGGATCCGCCGGCGACGAGCAGCACGTGCCGGCCCGACTCCTCGAAACCGGCCAGCAGGTCGGCGCGGCGGGACTCGGTCAGCGGCAGGAACTGGGCCGCGACGAGCAGTTGGTAGCGGGTGTCGGCGGCGGCGCGTTGCAGCGAACCGTCGAAGCGGGCCTGCCGCAGGATGAGGTAGGAGCCGGCCGCCAGCGTCCCGGCGGACAGGCCGGCGACAAGCACGAACGCGACGACCAGCCGGCGACGCAGCCGCCCGGGTGCGACGCCGCCGGCCGCCACGGCCCGCTCACCCCGTCGCCAGCTTGTAGCCGGCGCCGCGAACCGTGCGGATCAGCGTCGGGGCGTGCGGGTCGGTCTCCACCTTGGCGCGCAGGCGCTGCACCGCCACGTCGACCAGCCGGGAGTCGCCGAGGTGGTCGTAGCCCCAGACCCGGTGCAGCAGCAGTTCGCGGGTGAACACCTGACCGGGGCGCCGGGCCAGCTCCAGCAGCAGCCGGAACTCGGTGGCGGTGAGCGGCAGCTCGTGGCCGTCCCGGCGGGCCACGAAGCGGGCCGGGTCGATCTCCAGCGGTCCGGCGGTCACGATGGCTCCGGCCGTCGCCGGCGCGACGGCGCGGCGGAGCACCGCGCGGACCCGGGCGACCAGCTCCGGCAGGTCGAACGGCTTGCGGAGGTAGTCGTCTGCGCCGCACTCCAGACCGACCACCACGTCGATGGTGTCGGTGCGGGCGGTGAGCATGAGGATCGGCACCCGGCTGGTGCGCCTGATCTCCCGGCACACCTCGAACCCGTCCAGCCCGGGCAGCATCACGTCGAGCACGACGAGGTCGACCGTGCCCGCCCGCCAGGCGGCGAGGCCGGCCGGGCCGTCGGCGGCGGTGCTCACCCGGAACCCGGCACGGCGCAGGCCGAGAGCCGACACCTCCCGGATGGAGGCGTCGTCCTCGACGACCAGCACGCGGCCCTCCACGATCACTCAGGGTAGTCCTGCGGAACCCCGGCCGGCGTGGTCGGATCGGACGGTGCCGAGGGGCCGACCGGCCCCCCCGTCACCTCGACGAGCGGTTCACGCCTGCCACTGGTGGGCCACGTCCAGCACGATCCGGCTGTGCGTGCCGGGACCGCTGAGCACGAGGACGCGGAACGGCAGTTGGGCGCGTACGCCGGCCGCGAAGGTGGTGTAGCCCTCGAAGCTGCCGCCGAAGACGACGTCGCGTGCCGTGCGGGCGCCGAGCACCGTCGCGGCGTGCTCGCCGACGCGGTAGGGCACGGTCGCGACGTGCCCGTCGTCGTACGCGGGCGCCCGCAGCGACACCGACAGCAGCGACCCGCCGGCGGTGTACGGGCTCAGCGCCAAGCCCTGCCCCTCCGTGTACGTCTCGCCGTAGGCGACGGAGTAGCCGTTCACCGGCCCGGCGAACTCGAACACGACGCGGTCCCAGCAGTCCTGCCGCTCGGTGCGCACGTCGACGAGCGGCGCGGTGCTGAGCGCGCCGGCCGCCTTGGCCGTGCTGCCCCAGGTGATCCCGCAGTACGGCGCCGCCGCGCTCGCGCCGCTCACCCCGGCGACCAGGCCGCCGAGCAGGACGACGAGCGCCAACAGTGTCCTGGTGAGTCTCATGGTTGACCTCCCGTGTGCCGGGGACACCCTCCGGTGTCCCTGGCCCGACGGTCGACCTGTTGGGCAACAGCGCCTTCGCCGTGGCGTAACCGCCGGGTAACAGCCCGGGCGGCTCAGCCGTACACCGGATGCTCGGCCTGGAAGGCCAGCCGGTGGTCCGCGCCGGCGGCCAGCTCGGCGAGCACGTCGTCGAGGTCCAGGAACGTCTGCCACGGCTCCTGCCCGGTGATGCCGGCGAGCCGGTCCACCACGAGCTGCTCCAGGTCGGCGACCCGGCGGCCCTTCCACACCTTGTCGGCGAGGCTGACCAGCAGATCCTCCAACTGCACGCCGGGGGAGCGCCAGGCGGCGTGGGTGACGGCGAAGCGGGCCCGCTCCTCGGGCACGCCGAAGCGCAGCAGCAACTGGTAGCCGGCCTCCTCGTGGGCCGAGCCGGGGCCGGTCAGCTCGGCCGGGTGCTCCACCTTGCCGAGGTCGTGCACCGCCGCGCCGAACAGCACCGCCTGCCTGTCGAACGGCACCGCGCCGAACCGGTCGGCGAACGCGTCGGTCAGGCGCCAGGCCACGTCGTGCACCAGCCGCAGGTGCGCGCCGAGCCGGGGCGGCGCGGCGAGCGCGTCCAGCAGCTCGACCGCCACCCCGGGCAGCGGGAGCACCGGGGGGTCACCCGGGTCGGTCAGGGCACGGCGCAGCGCGTCGGAGGTCACCGGGGCGAGGGTACCGGCTGTTGAGGGCGGTCACCCCGCGTCCTGGCCGAGTGGCCGACGGTGAACGGTCCGCTCGCCCGATCCCTCGGTGAGCGTCCGATCAGGAGGGTGGGGCGGACGTCTATCACGGGGAGACCGCATGACCGCACTGAATCGTCGTACCCTGCTGCGCGCCGCCGCGCTGACCGGCGCGGCCGCCGCGACCGGCCTGGCCGGCGGGCTCGCCGCCGCCCCGGCGTCGGCCGCCGAGGCCGCCAACGGGCCGTGGCTGGTCAGCGTCGGCTGGGGTGTGATCCAGATCGACCCGGGTCGCACCACGCCGCGACCGCTGCTGTCGGACGGCGACCACGCCAAGGCCTCACCGGACGGCCGGTACGTGGCCTGGGTGAACAACGCCTGGTCGGGCGACGGCACGCTGTTGCCGTACGTGGCGGTGTACGACCGCGTCACCGGGGAGAGGCGTACGCTGCTGGCCGACCCGCCCGGCGTGCTCTACGGCGCGCCGACCTGGTCGCCGGACGGCCGGGAGATCGCCCTGGTGACGGGGAGCCAGCAGGACCGGCTGATCGCTGTCGACGTGGCGACCGGCGGCACCCGCGTGCTGGTCCAGGGTCACGCCATGAGCTCGCCGGACTGGTCGCGGGACGGCTCGATGATCGTGATGCACTGGCGCAGCCGCTCCGAGGGCCCGCAACTGCGCGTCCTGGAGTTGGCGACCGGCACGGTGCGGCGGCTCTACACCCCGCAGGCCGGGGAACGCTTCGCCGGGCCGGTGTTCACGCCGGACTCCGAGCGGGTGGTCTTCTGCACCACCCGGTGGTATCCCGACCTGGCGACGCTCAACCAGTCGCTGGCCTCGGTGCGGATCGGCGGGGCCGGGTTGAAGAAGCTCACCGACGAACCGCGGTTCTACCTGTCGCCGGTGTTCTCGCCGGACGGGCGCTACTGCGCGGCGCTGTCGATCCCGCCGGAGAACGAGTACCCCGACGGGGGCAACATCATCATCTCCACCAGCGGCTTCGGCGCGCAGTGGTGGGTGCCCGGCGACGAGTACGACGACTCCTCCCGCCTGGACTGGGCCCGGGCCGCCTGATCCGCCCGGACACCGACGCGGCGGCCCGGCGACGGCCGCCGCGTCGGCGTATCCGGAGTGGATGTCCACGCCGCCGGGCGCGAGCGGTGCGAGGCTGGGGGTGGACGCCGCCGAGGGGGCCGGCGACCGCTGGGGAGGTGTGATGCCCGAGCCGCCGACCGGGACCTCGGCGCACCGCGCGCAGGCGCACGGCCGGCACGCCAACCACCACCGCTACCACGACGGCGCGCAGGTCGACGGGTACGTCGACGATCCGTACCACCGGGTGCGCCGCGCCGTCGCGGCCCGGCTGGTGGCCGAGGGGGTGACCGAAGGCGGACCGGTGCTGGAACTGGGATGCGGGCCGCGGGGCATGCTCGACCCGGCGGTGCTGCCCGGGCCGCTGGTGCTCGCCGACACGGCCGAGACCGCGCTGGGGACCGCGCGGCGGGCGGCCGGCGGTCGGGCGCTGCCGGTCTGCCTGGACGCCACCCGGGGGCTGCCGTTCCGGGCGGGCAGCTTCGCCGGGCTGCTCGCCGGCGAGCTGATCGAGCACGTCTACGACCCGCTGGCGCTGCTGCGGGAGTGCCATCGCGTGCTGGCCCCGGACGGCCTGCTGGTGCTCACCACCCCCAACCTGGCGCCGGTGCAGGACCGGCTGGCGTTCCTCGCCGGGCGGGCGCCGCGCCAGGTCGACCCGCTGCACCCCTACCTGTGGCTGCACATCCGGCCGTTCACCGCGTCGCTGCTGCGTCGCACGCTGCGCCGGGCCGGGTTCACGCCGACGGCGATCCGCTCCAACGAGGTCGGCTGGCGGCTGCCGGGTGGGCGGTGGGTCGCCTCGCGGTGGCTGGCCCGCGCCGCGCCCGGGCTCGGCGGGTCGCTGATCTGTGCCGCCCGGCGGCGCGGCGCACCGCCACCGCCCCGGAACAGCGCGTGATCGCGATATTGACAAAGGGCTATCATGGAGGCTCCGTCGTCGACGGGGGGATGTCATGGCGCGCCTGATCGGCTGGGTCGTCAGCAATCTCGACGCGTTCATCGGCCTGCTGCTGGCCGTCACGGTGGCCGTGCTCGGCCTGACCAACACGGTCAGCCAGGACGTGGTCAACAGCGCCATCCTGCTGGTCCTCGGCCTGCTCGCGCAGGCGGTGCTGCGGGACCGGCTGCGCCGCCGCACCGCCGAGCAGGAGGTCCGCCAGGTCATCGTGGACACCCGCGAGCGGCTCACCGACCTGGTGCCGCCGATCCGCGAACTCACCGGCCCGGAGGGCGCGCTGAGCCGGGCGCGGGAGGCGATCCACAGCTCCTCCATGGTGCGGGTGCTGCACGGCAGCGAGGTCGGCCAGGCGCTCGCCGAGGCCCGGGAGCACACCGACAGGTGGGACTTCAAGGGCGGCACCGGCACCTACCTGCGCGCGGTCACCCTGCCCGAGTGCCTGCGGCTGGCCCGCCGGCGCAACGCCACGCTCACCGTCGCCGTCGAGATCATCGACCCGGCCGACGAGGAGGTCTGCGAGCGGTACGCGCGCTTCCGGCGCAGCCTGGAGTCGGACGAGCCGACCGAGCAGACCGAGCCGTGGACCGTCGACCGCACCCGCAAGGAGTCGTACGCCACGGTGCTCGCCGCGTGCTGGTACATGCAACGCTCCGGCCTGCTCACGGTCGAGCTGCGGCTCTCCGCCCAGATGACCACGTTCCGCTACGACCTCTCCTCCTCATGCGTCGTCATCACCCAGGAGAACCCGCGGACGCCGGCGCTGCGCATCGACCGGGGCGAGGTCTACTACAACCGGTTCAACATCGAGCTGGACTACAGCCGGCGGCAGAGCCGGCGGGTGCCTGTCGAGTCGGCCGGCCAGGTCCGGCTCGACGACGAGCCGTCGGTCGAGCAGGTGCGCCGGCTGTTCACCGCGCTCGGCCTGGCGTTGCCCCGGTCCTTCGGCGACCGGGAGGTCGCCGACATCGTGCGCAAGGCCCTCCAGGCGAGGAACCCCTACACATGACCAGCTACGCCGACCTGGAACGGGAGATCGACCGGGGCACCCGGCCGGAGCTGCTGCGTGACTGGGTGCTCGACGTGCTCGCCGACGTCGCCGACGGGCGACGGACGCTGCGGGCGGTCCGGCACCCGCTCGGCTTCACCTGCCTGCCGGTGGAGCGCGACGGCCCGGACGGGATCTGCGTGCACGCCTGGCCGGCCGAGCCGCCGACGGTGCGCCCGAGCACCTCCGCCATGCACTCGCACAGCTGGGACCTGCTGAGCCACGTGCTGCACGGCACGGTCCGCAACGAGCTGATCGACGTCACCGACACGCCCGCCGACCCGTCCTGGCGGGTCTACGAGGTGCACAGCCTCGGCGAGGTCGACGAGGTGGCGGCCACCGACCGGCTGGTCACCGCGACGACCGCGACAGTGGAGACGCACTCCGCCGGCGACTCGTACGCGCTGCGCGCCGGCGGCTTCCACACCTCGGAGGTCACCGTCGGCGCACCGGCGGTGACCGTGGCGCTCGGCCGGACCACTCCCGGCGCGTGCGACCTGAGCCTCGGCGCGGTGGACGGGCGCAGCTACCGGGTACGCCGGGACCGCTGCGACGCGGCGGAGACGGCGCGGATGGCGCGGCAGATCGCGCGACTGGTGGCACGGGGCTGACTGGCTGGAGGAGCCATGGACGTGGAGCCGAACAGGGACGGGCCCGACCTGCGCGACGCGCACCGGTTCGCGGTGCAGGCGGCCCGGGCGGCCGGGCGGCTGCTGCGCCGCGGCATCCGGGGGGAGGTGCACGCCCGCGCCAAGGACGACACCGGCGACCTGGTCACCGACCTCGACCTGGCCGCCGAGCGGCTGATCGTGGACCGGATCCGGGCCCGCTGGCCGGAGCACGGGGTGATCGCCGAGGAGGGCGGCGAGTACGCGCCGGACACCACCTGGGCGTGGCTGGTCGACCCGCTCGACGGCACCAACAACGTGGCGATCGGCCTTCCGGCGTACGTGGTCGGCATCGCCCTGTGCCGGCACGGCTCCCCGGTGCTCGGCGTGGTGCACGACCCGATCGCCGGCCGGACCTGGTCCGCGGTGCGCGGCCAGGGCGCCTTCGTGCACGGCTCCGACCCGGCGGGGCGCCCGCTGCGCGCCGCGCGCCGGCCGGTGCCGGCCGCCCCGGTGCTGGCCTGGACCCAGGGCCACGGGGTACGCCGCGACGACAGCGCGGCCCGCGCGTTGAAGGTCGTCCTCGACACCACCGCCCGCCGGGTGCTGCAACTGTGGGCGCCGCTGCTGTCCTGGGTGATGCTTGCTCGCGGCGACATCGACGGGATCGTCGGCTACCGTCCCGAGGCGGTCGACCTGCCGGCCGGAATGCTGCTGGCCGCCGAGGCCGGCATGGCCGTGCGCGCGCTGGACGGCGGCACGTTCGACGACCGGTACGGCGCCCCGGCGGACCAGCGCAGCTTCGTGGCCGGCCCGCCGGAGACGATCGACCGGCTGGTCAAGTTGGTCACCGCGGCCCAGTGGATCGAGCCGCAGGTGCGCCGACTCACCCCGGTCAGCCTCGACTCGGTGGGCTGGTAGGCGCGCCACCGACGGCGCGCCGGAGCCGCTCGGCCAGGAAGGCGTCCCAGGTCCGTACGCCCCGGGTGGCGCCCGGGCGGGCCAGGTTCGCCCCGTCGCGGTAGGCACGTCCGGCCTTGCCGGGGAGCCGCACCGGCAGTCGCAGCCGTCGCCGGCCGGTGGCCGCCAGGTAGCCGGTCAGCAGCTCGTCCAGGCCGAGCGTCTCCGGCCCGGCCAGGTCGGGCGCCAGGCCGGCCGGCGCGCCGAGGGTCAGCTCCACCAGCCGCGCGGCCACCTCGGCGGCGTCGACGGGTTGCAGCCGCAGGCCGCCGGGGACCGGCGCCACCGGCAGTTTCGCCATCGCGGTCAGCATGGTCAGCACCAGGTCGTGGAACTGCGCGGCCCGCAGCACCGTCCACGGCAGGCCGGAGTCGGCCACCGCCCGCTCGGCGTCGCGCTTGGACCGCAGCCAGGCCAGCGGGACCCGGTCGGCGCCGGTCACCGAGACGTGCGCCAGATGAGTCACTCCCGTCCGCCGGGCGGCGTGGACCAGGTTGGCGGCGACCCGGTCGTCGCCCTTGGCGCCGCCGGCCAGGTGCAGCACGGTGGTCACGCCGCGCAGCGCCGGTTCCAGGCCGACGCCGGTCAGTAGGTCGGCGGTCACGTGGGTGACGCCGTCGCCCGGCGGGCCGCCGCGCCGGCTGAGCACGCGGACCGGGTGCCCGGCCGCGCGCAGCAGCGGTACGACGTGCCGGCCGAGCGTGCCGGTGCCGCCGGTGACCAGGATGGGGGTGTGCATGTCGTCCTCCCGGGATCGTCGCGTGACAGGTCGACCCGCGCGGCGACCCCGGTGTGACCGATGTGACAGGTGACACACCCCGTCACACCGGCGGCGCGGCGCGGGTCGGGAGGGTGGGAGAGGGAGGTGGCGATGGACGGCGAGACCTGGCTGGCGGAGCGGTTCGAACGGGAGCGGCCGCGCCTGCGCGCGCTGCTCGGCTCGCTGACCGAGGCCGAGGACGCCGTGCAGGAGACCTGGCTGCGGCTGGCCCGCACCGACGCCGACACGGTCGACAACCTGGACGCGTGGCTGACCACCGTGGTGGCCCGGGTCAGCCTGAACGCGCTGCGGTCGCGCGCCGCCCGCCGGGAGGACCCGCTGGACGTACGCCTGCCCGACCCGGTGGTCGAGACGCCGCCGCCGGACGCGGACCCGGCGCACGCGGCGGTGCTCGCCGACTCGGTGGGCCTGGCGCTGCTGGTGGTGCTGGACACGCTCAACCCGACCGAGCGGCTCGCGTTCGTGCTGCATGACATGTTCGGCGTGCCGTTCGACGAGATCGGTCCCCTCGTCGACCGCTCGCCGGCGGCGGCCCGGCAGCTCGCCAGCCGGGCCCGCCGCCGGGTACGCGGGCAGGCCCCCGCGCCCGAGAGGGACCTGGCCCGGCAGCGGGCGGTGGTGGACGCGTTCCTCGCCGCCGCCCGCGAGGGTGATCTCGACGCGCTGATCGCGGTGCTGCACCCGGACGTGGTGCTGCGCTCCGACGGCGGGACCGCCCGCGCCCGGCACACGACCGTGCTCACCGGCGCGCGGCAGGTCGCCGCCCAGGCCACCACGTTCGGCCGGCTCTTCCCGTACGCCCGGCCGGTGCTGGTCAACGGCGCCGCCGGGGTGCTGGTGAGCGCCGGTGGCCGGACGCTGTCGGTGATGGCGTTCACGGTCACCGACGGGCGGATCGTCGCCGTGGACGTGATCGCCGACAGGCGCCGGCTGGTCGCGCTCGGCCTCGACGACTGAGCCGGCCGAGCCTCAGGAGGGGACGACGACGAGGTTGGCCATGTCCACCACCGGCCGGAAGCCGAGGCGGGCGTAGAGCCGGTTCGACGTCGGGTTCGCCTGGTCGGTGAAGAGACACACCCGGGCGTCCTCCGCCCGCAGCAACCGGCTCACCTCGGCGACCGCGTTGCCGGCCCACCCCCGGCCGCGCTGCTCCGGCGGCGTGTAGACCGGCCCCACCCGGGCCACGCCGAACGCCGGCGGGTTCGCGGCGGTGAGGTGCACCGGTCGGCCGGCCGGGTCGGCCCAGAGCCAGATCCGGCCGCCCCGGATGCGGTGGAACACCTCGTCCCGGTCGGGCGTCTCGTGGGCGCTGGCGCCGCGCGGGCGGCCCGCCTGCTCGTCCGCGTCGGCCATGAACGCGCCGAACCAGGCGGTGACCAGGTCGACGTCGTCCTCCCCGGCGACCGTCAACCCGCCCGGCGCCGGCGCGGGCGGCGCCAGCGTGTCGAGTTCGTGCAGCCGGGTGTGCTGGGCGACCTCCACCCGGCCGCCGCCCAGACGCGCCACCTCGTCGGCGCAGTCGCGGGCCGCGGGCAGCGCGCCGTTGACCGCCGACACCCGCTCGCCGCGTTCGTGCCAGGCGCGGGCCAACGCGACCGCCGCCTCCGCCGGCATCGGCAGCAGGAACGGCGGACGCGGCGGGAACGGCGCCGCCCGCATGCCCGCCCCGACCACCGCCCCGGACTCGTCCCGCACCACCAGCCACCAGTCGTCCGCCGGCAGCCTGGCCCCCTCGGCCCGGCGGGCGGCCATCCGGTGCGCGACGGAGGCGACCACGGTGTTGACCACCGGGTCGGCGGCCAGATGGTCGCCGGCGACCGTGAGGAACTCGCCCGGGTCGGCGTGAAAGTGCAGGGTGGAGGTCATGCGGGGCACGGTAGTGGCTGCGCGGACCCCGCCCGTAGCGGATTTCCGGCCCCGGCCGGCGTGGGGCTCAGGCGGCGGCCAACTCCGCGAACCAGCGGCCGCCGTCCGGGCGCAGGTCCCGCACCGCCAGCCCGGCCGCGGCGGCCGGCGCGTGCACCGACCGGGTGTCCAGCCACGCCCAGCCGAAACTAGGCCCCCGCCGCCGGCCGGAGACGACGTGCGCCTGACCCCGCCAGGCGCCGCTGCCGGGCGGATCCAGTTCGACGAGCACGGTGCCGTCCGGGCGCAGCAGCTCCCGGCACCGGCGCAGCAACCGTTCCGGGTCGCCGCCGATGCCGATGTTGCCGTCCAGCAGCACCACGTGCCGCCACCGGCCCTCGGCGGGCAGCGGCGCGAACAGGTCCGCCCGCACCGCGACGGCCCCCCGCGCCCGGGTCAACGCGACCGCGCGTGGGCACGCGTCCACCCCGACGGTGGTGACGCCGGCCCGGGTCAGCGCCGCCGCGACCCGACCCGGTCCACAACCCAGGTCCAGCGTCGGCCCCTGGCACCGGGCCACCACCGCGGCGGTCGCCGCCTCCGCCGGACCGTGCCACCGGTCCACCGGCAGCCGGCGGCGGACCCCGTCGGCCCGCACCAGCCAGTGGGCGCCGGCCCGCCGCCGCAGCGCGCCGCCGAACCCGTCCACCCCGGCCGCCCGCAACCGCTCGGTCCCCGCGCCCCGCGTGCCGGCGTCGGTCGGCTCACTCCTCGCGCTCACGGTGCCGGCGTCGGTTCGCGACTGCGGGGCTCGCAACCCCGGCTCACTCCTCGCGCTCACGGGTGACCTACCAGCGTCGGCCGCAGCGCGGCTACCTCGCGGGCGAAGCGGCCGCCGGGCGCGGCCCGGGCCACCGCCAGCGCGTCGGCCCAGTCGTCCACGTCGCGCAGCGTCGGCAGCGCGCCGACCCGCAGGCCGCGGCCGACCAGCGCGGCGTGGGTGAGCCGGCCGGTGTCCGCGGTGGACATCGGCACGCCGCGCAGCGACGCCGCCCACCCGGGGTCGCGCAGGCCTAGGCCCCACCAGCCGCCGTCCGCGGCCGGGCCGAGCACCGCGTCGACGCCGGGCGCGGCCAACCGGCGTACGGCGGCGGCGAGCCGCCCCGGGGTGAGCTGCGGGGTGTCCATGCCGATCTGCACCACCGGCCGCCCCGGGTACGCGTCGGCCACGTCGGCGTGCGCGTGGGCGAGCCGATCGGCCAGGCCGTCGCCGCGCTGCGGCAGGACCGGCCAGCCGGCGACCGCGGCGGCCAGGTCCGCGCCGTCCTCGGCGTCCGGGAAGCGCCCGGCCAGTGCCAGCACCGGCAGCACGCCCGGGGTGGCGGCCACCGTGTCCAGCGTGTCGCGCAGCGCGGCGGCGGCGATCCGGGCCGCCTGGTCCGGGGTGGCCGGCGGGCAGAGGCGGGTCTTCACCGCCCCCGGCGCCGGCGCCTTCGCCACCACGAGCAGGACGGTCACCGTCGGCCGTCCACGGTGCGCAGCACGGTGAGGAAGTCGCGGGTGGCCCGCGCGGTGCCGCGTACCGAGCCGGACACCTTGGACTTCGTGCCGGCGGCGCGGGGGGCGTAGCGGACGTCGCGTTCGTGGATGCGCCAGCCGGCCGCCGCCGCGCGGATCATCAACTCCAGCGGGTAGCCGAACGCCCGGTCGGTGACGCCGAGCGCGAGCAGGTCCGCGCGCCGGGCCACCCGGATCGGGCTGAGGTCGCGCAACGGCACGCCACGCTGCCGCAGCAACGCGGCGACCAGCGCGGTGCCGGCCCGCGCGTGCCACGGCCAGACGCCGGCCGACACCGGGCGGCGGCGGCCCACCGCCAGGTCGGCCGTCCCGGCCGCCACCGGGGCGACGAGCGCCGGCAGCTCGCCCGGATCGAACGAGCCGTCCGCGTCCAGCACGCAGACCAGGTCGGTCTCGGCGGCCTCCAGGCCGGTGTGCACGGCCGCGCCGTAGCCGCGGCGGGGTTCGCGTACCACCCGGGCGCCGTGCCGGGCCGCCACCTCGGGCGAACCGTCCCGGGAACCGTTGTCCACCACGATCGCCCGGTAGCCGGGCGGCAGCGCGCCCAGCACCCCGGGCAGGGCGGCGGCCTCGTCCAGGCACGGCAGCACCACGTCGATCTGTTTCCGCATGCCGCCGACGCTAGGCCGGCAGCCGCCCGCACGAGCCCCGATCGTGCTTACGTAACCCTTACCGAGCAGGCATTTCTTACCGTCTCGTGACGGGTCTGCGGTTGCCGTCCCGGCCGGCGTCGGCGGGCCGTACCGTGCGGTCGTCATGAGAACCGCACCCACCCTGCGCCGCGCGCCCGCCGCGAACCGCACCGGAACCCCACGCCGGGGCGACCTGGTCGCGGCCGCCGTCGAGGCAGCGTTGCTCGCCGCCGCCGTCCTGGTCGGTCTGGTGCTCAACCGGCGCGGCGTCGGCCTGCACGCCGACGCCGCCCCGCTCTACGCCACCTGGCGACCGCACGCCGGCTGGGGTACGCCGCTCGCGGTGGTGGTCGCGCTCGTCGTGCTCGGGCCGGGGCTGCGCTGGTCGCGCACCGCCCGGTGGGGGCCGCTGCTGGCCGCCGGCTGGCTGGCCGCGGTGGCCTGGACGCTGGCGCTGGCCCTGGTGGACGGCTGGTCCACCGGGCTGACCCGGCGGCTCACCCCGCAGGCGGAGTACCTGCACGAGGTGCGCGGGGTGACCGACATCCCGGCCATGCTGGCCGGCTTCACCGGGCGGATCCTGGACTTCCAGCCCGACTCCTGGTCCACCCACACCGCCGGGCACCCGCCGGGCGCGCTGCTGGTCTTCGTCTGGCTGGACCGGGTCGGCCTCGGCGGCGGCACCGCCGCCGCGCTGTGCTGCGTGCTGGTCGGGGCCACCGTCGTGGTCAGCGTGCCGGTCACCCTGCGCACGCTGGGCGCCGCCGACGCGGCCCGCGCGGTGCTGCCGTTCCTGGTGCTGCTGCCCGGCGCGGTGTGGCTGGGCGCCTCCGCCGACGCGGTGTTCACCGGCGTGGTCGCCGCCGGACTGGCGCTGCTGGCGGTACGCGGGCCGCGCGCCGCGCTGGCCGGCGGCCTGCTGCTCGGCTTCGCGCTGCACCTGTCGTACGGGTTCGTGCTGGTCGGGGCGCTGGCGGTGACCGTGCTGGCACTGCGGCGCGACCGCCACCGGGCGACCCTGCTCGCGGCGGCCGCCGGTGTCGCCGCCGTCACGGCGCTGTTCGTGCTGGCCGGGTTTCACTGGTGGGAGGGGTACGACCGGGTCGTCGAGCGGTACTACCAGGGCTGGGCGGCGGACCGCCCGTACGCGTACTGGGTCTGGGCTAACCTGGCCGCGCTGCTAGTCGCCACCGGGCTGGTGCTCGGCCCCGCGCTGCGCCGGACCGCCGTCGCGGCCCGCGTCGCCTGGTCCGCCGTGGACGCGTCGCCATCCGTCGACGGGTCGGCGACGTGGGTCGTCCGGGCACGGCGGGCGGTCCGGCTCGGCCCGACGGTGCTGCTGCCGGCCGCCGCCGCGCTGGTGGTGACCGTTGCCGACCTGTCCGGGATGAGCAAGGCCGAGGTGGAGCGGATCTGGCTGCCGTTCGTGGTCTGGCTGCTCGTCGCCGTCGCCCACCTGCCCCCGTCGACGCGGCGCCGCTGGCTGACCGCCCAGGCGTTGACCGCCCTGCTCGTCAACCACCTCCTCCTCACCGTCTCCTGACCCACCCGCCCAGCCCCGCCCCGCGGCCCACCAGACACCCATCGCGTTCCACCTGAGCGCGAGGGACCCGGAGCGGGTGCTCTCTGGCACGCAAGCGCTCTCGATCGGCGCTCGCCGGCCCGGCGGTCGCGTCGAGGGTGTCCGGGCGGGAGCGCCCGTGTCAAGCTGCCCCGAGTCAGGCGGGGTGGGGGGTCAGGTGGGTGGCGGGGGAGCGTTGGGGGTCGGTGGCGAAGGCGGTGACGCCCTCGGCGAAGGTGACCCTCGCGGTGTAGCCCAGCACCTCCCGGGCGCGGGTGGGGTCGGCCACCACGTGCCGGACGTCGGCCGCCCGGGCGCCGCCGGCCACCACCGGCGCGGGGCCGGCCATCGCCGCCGCCAGCGTCGTCGCCAGGTCGCCCACGGTGCGCGGCTCACCGGAGCAGACGTTCACCGGCACCAGCCCGTCGGGCGGTGGCGCGGCAAGCGCCAGCAGGTTCGCCCGCGCCACGTCGGTGACGTGCACGAAGTCGCGCCGTTGCCGGCCGTCCTCCAGCACGACCGGCGCGCGCCCGCCGGCCAGCGCGGAGCGGAACAGCGAGGCCACCCCGGCGTACGGGGTGTCGCGGGGCATCCGGGGGCCGTAGACGTTGTGGTAGCGCAACGCCCACACCCCGCCGCCGATCTGCCGGGCCCACGCGGCGGCGTAGTGCTCCTGGGCGAGCTTGCTGGCCGCGTACGTGCTGCGCGGCTCCAGCGGCGCGTCCTCGGGCACCAGCGCCGGGGTGAGCGGGTCGCCGCATTCGGGGCAGGTCGGGTCGTACCGGCCGGCGGTCAGGTCGGCGGCGCGTCGCGGGGCGGGGCGGACCACGCCGTGCCGGTCGCACGTGTAGCGGCCCTCCCCGTAGACCACCATGGAGCTGGCCAGCACCAGCCGGCGTACCCCGGCGGAGTGCATGGCGGCCAGCAGCGTCGCGGTGCCGAGGTCGTTGTGCGCCGCGTAGTCGGGCGCGTCGGACGGGTCGAGGCCGTGCCCGACCATGGCCGCCTGGTGGCAGACCGCGTCCACGCCGGTCAGCAGCCGCTCCAGCAGCGCGGCGTCGCGCACGTCGCCGACCACCGGGTCGTGCCGCCGGGACCACTCCGGCAGCGCCCCGCCGTGCGCCTGCGGCAGCAGGGCGTCCAGGCAGACCGGCTCGTGGCCCTCGGCCGCGAGCAGGTCGGCGATCTGCGATCCGATGAACCCGGCCGCGCCGGTGAGCAGTACCCGCATACCCGGTGACGCTAGGGCACCCGGCCCGGGTGGGAGGTCGGTTCGCGCCGGACGTCAGCGGTCCGTAAGAGACTGCCGCGGTAAGGCTTCGGTAATGCGGCAAACGCCGTCACGGGCCGCCGGCGCGGTCTAGCGTCCCATCCCGTGACCACCGACGCCCCGCCGCCGCACGACCCGGCGTACGCCGCTCCGGCCCGGCTCTGGCGCGCCCTGGACCGCCGCCGCCCGCCCGGCGTGGACACCGTCGAGCGGGCCTGGCGCAGTCCGGTACGCGGGCCGTGGCTGACCTCGGTGCTCGGCGCGGTGCTGCTGGCCGCCCTGCCGCTGGTGATCGTCACCGGGCTGCTCGACTGGATCGCCTACGGGCCCCGTTTCGACCAGGCGTTCCCCCGCGACGTGGGCTGGCTGCACCCGCCGGTGTTCGACTGGCCGACCCGGCCGGCCTGGCTGTTCCGCCTCACCCAGGGGCTGCACGTGACGCTCGGCATCGTGCTGGTGCCGGTGGTGCTGGCGAAGCTGTGGTCGGTGGTGCCGAAGCTGTTCACCTGGCCGCCGGCCCGCTCCGTCGCGCAGGTGCTGGAACGGCTGTCGCTGCTGCTGCTGGTCGGCGGCATCCTGTTCCAGAGCGCCACCGGCCTGCTCAACGTCCAGTACGCGTACCTGTTCGGCTTCGACTTCTACACCGCGCACTGGTACGGCGCGTGGATCTTCACGGCGGCGCTCGTCACGCACGTGGCGATCAAGCTGCCCCGGATGGTGACCGCGCTGCGCGGGCCGGGTTTCGCGCGTACCACGGTGGAGCGGACCGCGCCGGAGCCGGCGGATCCGGACGGCCTGGTGGCCCGCCGCCCCGGCCCGGCGACGATGAGCCGCCGCGGGGTGCTGGCGATGACCGGCGGCGGCGCGCTGCTGCTGGCCGCGCTGACCGTGGGGCAGAGCGTGGACGCGCTGCGGCGTACCGCGCTGCTGCTGCCCCGGGGCCGGCGGGTGGGCGACGGGCCGACCGGCTTCCCGGTGAACCGCACCGCCGCGGCGGCCGGTGTCACCGCCGACCGCGCCGGCGCGGGCTGGCGGCTGTCGCTGCGCGCCGGCGACCGCGTGGTCACGCTGGACCGGGCCGGGCTGCTCGCGTTGCCGCAGCACACCGCCACGCTGCCGATCGCCTGCGTGGAGGGCTGGTCGACGTCGCAGACCTGGACCGGGGTACGCCTGCGCGACCTCGCCGCGCTGGTCGGCGCCACCGGTCCCGCGGCCGCGCGGGTCCGGTCGCTGGAACGCAGCGGCCTGTTCAACCGGGCCACCCTGCACGGCGGGCAGGTCACCGACCCGGACGCGCTGCTCGCGCTGCGGGTCAACGGCGTCGACCTGAGCCCCGACCACGGCTTCCCGGCCCGGGTCGTGGTGCCCGCGCTACCGGGGGTGCACTGCACCAAGTGGGTGGAGGAGATCGTGTTCGATGGCTGAGCTGCGGCGGGCGTACGGCGCGGCGCCCTGGCACCTGGTGCTCCTGCTCGGCTGCCTCACGGTGACCGGCTGGGTCGCGCTGCGGCTGGCCGGCGAGCCGACCGCCGGCCGGATGCTGATCTGGTTCGTCGGCGCGGCGGTCGCCCACGACCTGCTGCTGTTCCCGGCGTACGCGGCGGCGGACCGGGTGTTGGGCCGCGCCGGCCGGTCACTGCGCAACCACGTCCGGGTCCCGGCGCTCGCGTCGGCGCTGCTGTTCCTGGTCTACCTGCCCGGCGTGCTGGGACTCGGCGACGGCACCTACGCGGCGGCCACCGGCCTGGCCCCGGAACCCCTGCTCGGCCGCTGGCTGGCGCTCAGCGCCGGGTTCTTCGCCGTGAGCGCGCTGCTCTACGCCATCCGCCGGGCGGGGCGCCGAGCGCCCTGACCGCACGGGCTCGCTTGCCGCTCGGCCCCGCAGAAGAAGCGTCTCGTTTTGGCCGGTATACCTCAGAGGCATAATTATGCCTCTGAGGTATACCGGCCAGAAGCGACATGTGCTTCCGGGCGGTGACAACCGGTGACGCCCGCAGGTAGCCCCGAGCACCTGACCCGCGATTCGCGCCCGGCGGCCGTGCCGAGCCGGGCCGCGCCCCGGGGTGAGGCGGGGTGGACCGGGGGAACGTCGGGCGAGAGCGTCAGGCGCCCGGCCCGACCAGCAGCGCGGCCACGGTGCACGCGGTGGCGAGCGCGGCCAGCGCGGCGCTCGTCGCGACGAACCGGCCCAGTGGGACGGTCAGCCCGGCCGCCCGGCAGCGTTCGTACCAGATCAGCGTGGCCAGCGACGCCCACGGCGTGGCCAGCGGGCCGACGTTCGTGCCGACCAGCAGCGCCAGCAGTTGGGTGTGCCGGTCGGCGGCGATGACCGCCTCGCCGGCCACGTACGCGGGCAGGTTGTTGACCGCGTTGCTGAACAGCGCGCCGACCGCGCCCGCCCGCAGCGCGCCCTCCGCGCCCGGGTCGGTGCCGATCAGCGCGCCCATCACCGTGTCCAGCCCGTGCCGGCCGATGGTCTGCACCACCAGGAACAGCCCGGTGACGAACACCAGCAGCCGCCACGGCACCAGCGCCGGGCGCAGCCGGTGCCGGCACCGCACCGCGAAGCCGGCCACCAGGATCGCGGCGGCCACCCCGGAGGCGATCCCGATCTCCACCCCGGCCAGCACCCCGGCGACGAAGAGCAGGCAGGCCAGCAGCGCGGTCCGGTAGAGCAGGCGGTCCGGCGGCACGTACGGCGACGGCGGGACGAACGGGTCGGCCCCGGCGCGGGCCGGTCGCCAGTACCACAGCCACAGCAGCAGCATGGTGATCGCGATGGCGACGAGCTGCGGCCACCACATCCGGGCCGCCCACGGCACCGGGTCCAGCCCGATCCGGTCGCTGGCCAGGATGTTCGTCAGGTTGGACACCGGCAGCAGCAGGCTCGCGGTGTTGGCCAGCCAGACCGTGGTCATCGCCAGCGGCGTCGGCGGCACGGTCAGCGTCCGGGCCAGGGCGATCATCACCGGCGTCAGCAGCACCGCCGTGGTGTCCAGGTTGAGCGCGATCGTGGTCACCGACGCGAAGCCGACGCAGAGCCAGAACAGCGCCCGGAAACTGCCCCGCGCGGTGATCGCCACCCGGGCGGCGAGCGCGTCGAAGACCCCGGCCACCGCGGTCAGCTCCGCCAGCACCACCACCGTGCCGAGGAAGATCAGGATGGGCACGATCCGGCGTACGGTGGCGTCGGCGTCGGCGCGCGGGAGCAGCCCGGTGAGCACGCAGAGCACGCCCACGGCGGCCAGCGTGATCGCGATCCAGTCCAGCACGTGCAGCCGCCGACGGGGCCGGTGCGGCGCGGCGGGCGGCGGGTCGCCGACGGTCTCCACGACCGCTGATCCTCGCACACCCGGCCCGAGCTGCCGAGGGTGTCGATCTGTTGACCGTCGGTGGTCATAATGACCGGGTGGCTGTAGGCGCGCACCCCATCCGGTCCGACCGCCCCATCGACTTCTTCATCAGCTACTCACCTGCCGACGAACGGTGGGCGACGTGGCTGGCGTGGGAGTTCGAGACCGCCGGCTACCGCACGATGATCCAGGCGTGGGACTTCGTCGCCGGCACCAACTTCATCGACTTCATGGACCGCGGCGTCCGCGAGGCCGAGGTCGTGGTGGCGGTGCTGTCCGAACGCTACCTGCACTCGACGTACGGCAAGCTGGAGTGGCAGGCGGCGCTGCGCGCCGACCCCGACGGCACCGGCAACAAGCTGGTCACCGTGCGGGTGGAGGACTGCCCGATCGACGGACTGCTCGCCACCATCACCTACGTCGACCTGGTCGGCGTCGACGATCCGGCGCAGGCGCGCGCCCGGGTGCTCAACCGGATCCGGGAGACGCTCGACGGCCGGGCCAAGCCGATGCGCCAGCCGGTGTTCCCGCTGCACCTCGACGATCCCGCCGACGTGCTGGGCGCGCCCGCCGCCGGGACGCCCGCGCAGCGCCGCCCCCGGCGTACCCCGATCAACCCGCCGCCGTTCCCACCGGCCGCGACCGCGCCGCCGACGGCCCGCGACACGGTCACCGTGCTCCAGGTCGGCGGGCCCCGCTTCGGCCGCGGCGTGATCGAGCCCGGCGCCCCGGTCACCCCCGGCGAGTTGCAGGAGCACCTGATGGGTGACCTGACGCTGCTGATGAACGACGGGGTGCCCAGGCCGGACCTGCTGGTGGTGGCCGGCAACCTGACCGAGTCGGGCAGCCCGCGCGAGTTCTCCGACGCGCTGAGCTTTCTCACCGGGCTGCGGGTGCTGCTCGGCCTGGAGCCGCACCGGCTGGTCGTGGTGCCCGGTCCGCGCGACGTGACGATGGCCGCCTGCCGCGCCTACTTCGCCACCTGCGAGGCCGACGACGTGGACCCGCAGCCGCCCTACTGGCCCAAGTGGCGGCACTACGCGCGGCTCTTCGACGACCTGTTCCAGGGCCTGGAGGACCGGATCTTCGACAGCGAGCAGCCGTGGACCCTGTTCCCGGTGCCCGACCTGCGGGTGGTGGTGGCCGGGCTGAACTCCACCATCGCCATCACCCACCGCGAGGAGGACCGCTACGGCTTCCTCGGCGAGGCGCAGTCGAGCTGGTTCGCCCAGCGGATGCGCCACTACCAGCAGTCCGGCTGGCTGCGGCTGGGCGCGATGGCGCACGCGCCCGGCCCGCGCAGCCCGTACGCCGACGAGGCCCCGCCGGACCGGGTGTCGCTGCGCGACCGCGGCTCGGTCAACCGGCTGGTCGGCCCGATGCTCAACCTGCTGCTCTCCGACGCCGCGCCGGCCGGCCGGGCCGACCCGGTGGTGCCGCTGGCCGCCGCCCCGCGTGACGGCCGCGCCCAGGTGTTGCGCCTCGGCGCGGACGGGATGACCCGCTGGGTGCTCGGCCGCGACGACCGCCTCGACGTGGGCGAGTCGACGGCGGTGGCCTGGCCCCGGGCGGAGGCGACGTTCGGCGCGGCCGGCCCGGCCCAGGTGCCCGACCCGCGCCGTCCCGCCGTGGTCGAGGGCGTCACCCAGGGCGAGGCCGCGGTCGCGGCGGGCACGCCGGTGTCGCCGGTGGACCGGCTGCTCGACCGGCTCGCCGAGGTGTGCGAGGCCCGCTACGACCGGGTGGTGGTGCGCCGGGTCGAGGCCGACCCGCCGCACCTCTACGTCAGCTACCGCTCCGACGGGGTGGTCCGGCAGCAGCGGGTCGGCGCGCACGTGGGCACCCCGGGGCCGGACGACGTGGACCGGTTCGCCCGCCGGGTGCACGCCACCGACCCGGACATCGCCTCCGAGCTGGTCTACGACGGCGACCGGGTGCCGCGCGGGCTGGCCGAGGAGGCGCAGCGGCGCGGCGTGCGGGTGCTGCACCTGACCGAGTTCCAGGGCCTGCTCGACCTGCGCGACTACGTCGCCGCGCAGACCGCCCGGTTGCAGGCCGACCGGCTCTACCCGCCGGGGCAGTACGTGCCGCAGCGCTACCGGCACCTGGTCGGCGCCGACCAGCGGGTCCGCGAGGACGTGGTGGACGAGCTGCTGGAGACCGTCTCCGCGCCGGACGGCCGCTTCGTGCTGGTGCTCGGCGACTTCGGTCGGGGCAAGACGTTCGCGCTGCGCGAGGTGGCCCGCCGGCTGCCCACCGCCGCGCCCGACCTGATCCCGATCCTGGTGGAGCTGCGGGCGTTGGACAAGGCGCACTCCGTCGACGGTCTGGTCGCCGCGCACCTGGCCAACCACGGCGAGCAGGTGATCGACCTCAAGGCGTTCCGCTACATGCTGCGGCAGGGCCGCATCGTGCTGCTGTTCGACGGGTTCGACGAGCTGGTGGCCCGGGTGACCTACGACCGGGCGGCCGACCACCTGGAGACGCTGCTCCAGGCCGCCGAGGGGGCGGCGAAGATCGTGGTGAGCAGCCGCACCCAGCACTTCAAGACCAACTCGCAGGTGCTGACCGCGTTGGGCGAGCGGGTCGGCCTGCTGCCGCACCGGCGCGTGCTGGCGGTGGAGGACTTCACCCCCGGCCAGATCGAGACGTTCCTGCGCAACCGCTACGGCGGCGACGAGCAGGCCGCGCGGGAGCGGATGAGCCTGCTCGGCGGCGTCAAGGACCTGCTCGGGCTCTCCCGCAACCCGCGGATGCTCGGCTTCATCGCCAACCTGGACGAGGGGCGGCTGGCCGCGGTGGCCGGGGCCGGCGGCACGTTCAGCGCCGCCGCGCTCTACCGGGAGATCCTGGAGTCCTGGCTGGACTTCGAGGAGCGGCGCACCCAGGGCATCCCGGGCGCCCCGGTCAACCTGCGCCGCCCGGAGCTGTGGCAGGCGGTGAGCCGGCTGGCGTTCCAGCTCTGGGAGAGCGGCGAGTCCTACCTGCGGCTCGCCGAGCTGGCCGAGTCCACCGGCCAGCTCGCCGGGCGGGCCGACTCACGGCTGTCCGGGCCGCAGGCCACCCACGCGGTCGGCGCCGGCAGCCTGCTGGTCCGCACCGACGACGGGTTGTTCGGGTTCATCCACACGTCGGTGATGGAGTGGCTGGTCGCCGAGGGGGTCGCCGAGCAGCTCAACCGGGGCGAGGAGCCGGCCGCGCTGGCGGTGCGGTCGCTGTCCGCGCTGGCCGTGGAGTTCCTCGGCGACCTCGCCGACCCGGCCCGGTGCACGGCGTGGACGGCCCGGGTGCTCGGCGACGAGTCGGCGGGGGAGACGCTGCGCGCCAACGCGTTGCGGCTCAGCGCCCGGCTGCGCCTGCCGGACCGGGCCGACCTGCGCGGCGCGGTGCTGCGCGGCGAGGACCTGTCGCACCGGGAGCTGGCCGGCGCGGACCTGACCGGCGCGGACCTGACCGACACCCGGCTGGTGGCCACGAACCTGACCGAGGCGCGGCTGGAGCACGCCCGGCTGCGCGGGGCCCGCCTGGACCAGGCCCGCCTCGCCGGGGCGGACCTGCGCGACGCGGAGCTGGCCGGCGCCCGGTTGTTCCGCGCCGACCTGCGCGGGGCGCGGATCGCCGGCAGCAGTTGGCACCGCACCGCACTGATCGACGTCAGCGCCGACGCGGCGCTGCTGCGCGCCCCGGAGCTGCGCGGCGCGGTCGTCGCGCCCGGCCGACCGGTGGTGCCCGGCCTGGCCCCGCCCGCGGTGGGCGTGGGCTACGGCTTCGAGGTGGGCCGGCTGCCGGTCCCGGTCGCCTACAGCCCCGACGGCGCGGTGCTGGCGGTGGGCAGCGACGACGGCGGCGTGCTGCTCTGCGACACGGCCACCGGGCTGCCGGTGCGGACGCTCGCGGGCCACCGGTCCCGGGTCTACGCGGTCCGCTACGACGCCGCCTCGCACCAGCTCGTCACCGGCGCCGCCGACCTCACCGTCCGATTCTGGGACGCCGACCACGGCGACGTGCGGCACGTCATCGAGGACGTCTTCGCCGGCTGGGTGTGGCCGCTGCTCACCGACGGCCGCCGGGGCCGGCTGGTGGTCGGCGACGCGGCCGGCGTGGTCCGGCTCTTCGACACCCGCACCGCCCGGCTGCGCCACGAGTGGCCCGGGCACGACGCGCCGATCTGGGGCACCTCGTTCAGCCCGGACGGCCGCCGGGTCGTGGTGGCGGACAGCGCCGGCACGGTGCGCGGCTGGGACCTGCACACCGGCCGGCTCGCGTTCGAGGTCCGCGAGCCGGAGGTGGTCTACCGAGTGGTGCACTCGCCGGACGGCCGGCTGCTGGCCGCCGTCGGGCAGCACGGCCGGGTGTGGATCCGCCGGGCCACCGACGGCGAGCTGCTGCGCCAGCCGCGCGGACACGAGGCCGACGTGTACGCCCTCGACATCCACCCCGACGGCGCGCTGATGGCCACCGGCGACACGCACGGGGCACTGCGGCTGTGGGAGACCGAGACCGGCCGCCCGGTGCGGGTGCTCGGCCGGCAGCGCGGCGCGATCTACAGCGTCCGGTTCAGCGGCGACGGCGGCCTGCTCGCCACCGCCGCCAGCGACGGCGCGATCCAGCTCTGGGACACCGACGACGGCCAGTTGCGGCACGAGCTGACCCGGCACCGCGGCTCGGTCTGGCCGGTGGTCTGGCGACCCGACCACCAGCAGGTGGCGACCAGCAGCAACGACGGCACCACCCGGTTGTGGGACGTCCGCACCGGGCAGCTCCAGCAGACGCTGCGCGGGCACGGCCGGCGGGTCACCGCGCTCTCCTTCCGCGACGACGGGGAGGTGCTGGCGGCCTGCGGCAACGACGGCGTGATCCGGCTCTGGGAGCCGCGCACCGGCCGCCTGCTGGGGCAGCTCGCCAGCCCGGCCGACCGCCTGCTCTCGGTGGTCTTCTGCCCGGACGAGCCGCTGGTGGCCACGCCCAGCGGCGACGGCGGCGTGCACCTGTGGAACACCGACACCGGCGCCGACGAGCGGGAACTCAACGTGGACACCGACCACGTCTGGGCGGTCGCGTTCAGCCCGGACGGCGACGCGCTGGCGACCGCGAACGACGACGACACGGTCCGCCTGTGGTACCGCCGCACCGGCCGGCACTTCGCCACGCTCACCCCGCACCGGGGCCGGGTGCGCACGGTGGCGTTCAGCCCGGACGGCGAGACCATCGCCACCGGCTGCGACGACCAGATGGTCCGCCTCTGGGACGCGGCCACGGCCACCTGCCGGCTGACCCTGGAGCACCACACCGACCGGGTCTACTCGGTCGGGTTCAACAGCGAGGGGACGCTGCTGGCCAGCGCCGGCAACGACGGCACGGCGGCGATCTGGGACGTGGCCACCGGAGAGCGGCGCACGGTGCTCACCGAGCACGTCGGGCGGCTCTGGTCGTGCGCGTTCAGCCCCGACGGCAACCTGCTCGCCACCGCCGGCGACGATCTGGTGATCCGGCTGTGGGATCCGGTCACCGGTCGCAAGCACGGCACCCTGGCCGCGCACACCCGGCGGGTGTGGTCGGTGCACTTCAGCCCGGACAGCAGCCTGCTGGCCAGCGCCGGCGACGACGGCACGGTCCGGCTGTGGGACGTGGCGGACCCGGAGCACGCGCAGTTGCGGGCCACCCTGATCGGCCTGCCGGACGGTTGGGCGGCGGTGAGCCCGGACGGCCGCTACAAGCTGGACGGCGACCCGGGTGGCCAGTTCTGGCACGTCATCGGCACGTGCCGCTTCGAGGTCGGCGAGCTGGACCCCTACCTGACCCAGGTCCGCCGCCTCCCGGTCGACGCCCCGTTCTGACCGCCCGCCGGGGGACTCCTGCCGACGCCGTACGCCGTCCCCGTTGACCCTGTCTCAGAGTTCGACCAGGGCCAGCGTCCACTGGCCGTGATCGTCCTCCCAGAGGGTGACGATCTCGCCGACCGGCACCGAGTTGTACGCGTGCCGCTCGTCCTCCTCGGAGTAGTCGCCGTCCTCCTCGACCGCAGCGACGATGCGCAGGGCGTCCTCGCGGGTGCCGTCGGTGGCTGCCCGGATGCGGGAGACCCGCCACGTGGAACCGCTGAGGTCGCGACCGACGAGCTCACGGCCGGGGACGAGATTCTTGTCGTCGTGATCGATCTCGAAGAAGGTGCCGGCACCGTCGACCAGCAGCGTGTCGCTATCGCCGATCATCAGGTTCGCGTCGACGACCTGTTGGTCGCCGCGGAGCACCGCCGGGTCGAGCCAGGCCGGCCGCCGGTCGAGTCCGACCTCGCTGATGAAGTTTCCCCAGGCGTAGAGCGCGTACATGCGCGGCATGCTATCGAGCGTGAACCCGACGTTCCGCTACGGGTGCGCGGCCGGGCCGGTCCAGCGGACCTCGCCGTCGTGCCACACGTCGGTGGCGGCCAGGCCGCACGCCGTGGCCACCGCCGCCGACGCGCGGTGGTCGGGATCGATGTGGGCCACGAGGGTACGCACACCGCGTCGCCCCAACCAGCCGGTCATGCCCCGCGCGGCCTCGGTGGCGATTCCGCGCCCCTGCCAGGGCGTCCCCACCACCCAGGCGATCTCCGCGACCGGCCCGGCGTCGGCAGGCGTCGCCTCGTGGAGGTGCCGGTGTCCGACCGCGCGGGCGCCCGCAGTCTCGGCGTGCCGGGCCGGGCCCTCGGCTGCGGTCACGGTGGCCTGGACGAAGCCGGTCAGCCGGCCGTCGTCGCGCAGGCGCACGACCCAGTTGCACCAGGTCTCGGCCGGGTCGGGCGAGCCGGCCACCAGCCGCTCGTAGCGGGCCCGCAACGCGGCCGTCGCGGCCGGCTCGCCGCCGATGAAGGTGTGCAACGCCGGGTCGGCGAGCACGACGGCCATCTCCTCGGCGTGCGCGACGGCCAGCGGCAGCAGGAGTAGCCGTGCGGTCTCGACGGGCTCCGGCGCGAACCCGCTCATCGGCGTCAGCGCCGGTGCGCGAGGTGGGCGACGAACGCCCGCCAGGCCGGCGCCCCGAAGATGAGGACCGGCCCGCGCGGATCCTTCGAGTCACGCACACCGACCACTGCGGCCAGGTTGTCGGCCACCTCGACGCAGTCGCCGCCGTTGTTGCCGCTCTTCGTGCTCTTGCGCCACCGCGCACCGGTCAGGCCCATGAACGTGCCGCTTCTCTGATGACGTCGAGGGAGTGTGCCCTGGACAGCGCCTCGCCGCGCAGCCGCTGCCAGCGCCGCTCCAGGGTAGCAATCTCCTCAGCTTTCTCGATGATCTGAGCCTGCGCCTGACTGTCCACGTGCGCGACCCGCCCGCCGTCCGGCAGTTCCGCCAGGGTGAACGGTCCGCCGAGTCCCGGATACATGCCGGCCGACAGCGGCACGACGTAGACCTGGACCGCGGACAGCGCGGCGCACTCCGTCAGGTAGCCGAGTTGCTCTGCCATCAACTCCCGATCGTCGCCGGCGGTCCGTGTGAGGACGGACTCGTCGATGACCGCGATCAGGAGCGGCGGCCGGTCTCGACGCAGGATCGCGTGCCGGGCGATGCGGGCGGAGGTCAGGCCGGCGATCTCCGCCTCCGACAGGGCCTCGCCCGCCAGGGTTGCCCGTGCGTAGGCCTCGGTCTGCAGCAGGCCGGGGATCCAGGCTAGTTGGAAGGTTCGGAGCGACAGTGCTTCGCGTTCGATGTCGGCCCAGGGGCGGAACCACGCCGGCTCGCGGCGCTTGAGCGCGTCCGGCCATAACTCGGCGGCGTCCCTGCCGAGCAGTTCGGCGACCTGGGCGCGGTGCCGGGTCTGCGGGATCCGGCCCTGGCTCGCCCAGCGGGCCGCGGTCTTCGGGTCGACGCCGACCCGCTCGGCCAGGCTCTCGGCGGTGTGCCCCGCCTCGGACATCGCCGCTGCCACGGCACGGTTCATCCCGATGTCCTCCTCGAACGTCCCGATCATCCCGACGCCATCCTGCAACGCAGTGTGATGGGCCCGCAACGGTCGGCAGGGTTCTGGTGGACGGTGTGTCGAGCGACGGAGGGGTACCCGATGGCCGAGGACCAGACGCGTGTCGAGCGGCCGGACGTACCCGCCGGGGAGCCCGACGGGTCGCGGACGGCGCCGGAGGTAACCGCGTCGCACTCGACGGCCGCTCCGGCCTGGGTCTGCGACGCGTGCGACGCGGACTGGCCGTGTCCGGCGTGGACGTCCGCGCCGACGGACGCGGCGCGACGCGCGGAGCTGTTGCCGGAGTTCGTCCGGCTGACCCGGCGGGCGATCCGCGACCTGCGCGGGCGTCCCGGCGGGCCGCAGCCGCCGGAGATCGTGCGGCGGTTCCTGTGGTTCCTGCCGTTGAGCGACGAGGAGGCGCGCGCGGTCGCGCTGAGGCTGCGGTGAGCCGGGAGCACGTCCCGTCCCGGCCGACCTGGCGGTGCCGGGCCTGCGGGATCGCCTGGCCCTGCTCGCCGGCGAAGCTGCGGCTGCTCGCCGCCTACCGCGACGCCCGGCCCGCGCTGCTGGTGCACCTGGCCACGCTGTGGGCGGAGGCCGAGGCGCAGCGGCCCGCGCGCGGCGGCGGGGCCGCGGATCGTTACCGACGTTTCGTCGGGTGGGCGAGGGGCCGGGGCGGGCGGTGAGTGCCGCCCACCCCGGCTCACCTGACGGTCAGCGTCGCCACTTCTGGTTGGCGGTGCCGCCGCACTCCCAGATCTGCAGCCGGGTGCCGTCGGCCGAGCTGTTCCCGGTGGCGTCCAGGCACTTGTTGGCCTGCGGGTTCACGATGTCGCCGGCGGCGCTGAACACCCACTTCTGTGCGCCGGTGCCGTTGCAGTCGTAGAGCTGCACCTTGGCGCCGTTGGCGGTCGACCCGGACGCCACGTCGAGGCACTTGCCGAGCGCGCGTACCGAGCCGTCGGCGTTCCACGTCCAGCGCTGGGCGGCGGTGCCGTTGCAGGTCCAGAGCTGCACCGGGGTGCCGTTGGCGGTGCTCGCGCTGGCCACGTCGACGCACTTGTTGCCGTATCCGACGATCGGCCCGCCGGTGCCCCCGCCGCCGGTGTCCCAGGCCTGCACCCGGACGTAGTCGACGGTCATCGTCTGCGGGAACGTGGTGGAGCCGTCCGGCGAGCCGGGCCAGTTCCCGCCGACCGCCACGTTCATGATCATGAAGAACGGGTGGTCGAAGACCCAACGGTTGCCGCCCGCGTCGGCAGGCGTCTTGCGGGAGTACGCGACCCCGTCGAGGTACCAGGTGATCGAGTCCGGCGCCCAGTCGACGGCGAAGGTGTGGAACGCGTCCGCGAGGGCCTGCCCGCCGGGCAGCGAGGTGGACGCGCCGATGCCGTTGGCGCCGGAGTAGCCCGGGCCGTGCAGCGTTCCCCACACGGTGGACGGCGCGTAGCCGACGTTCTCCATGATGTCGATCTCGCCGCTGTTGGGCCACGGGTTGCTGCCGATGTCGTTGCCGAGCATCCAGAACGCCGGCCACAGCCCCTGTCCGCGCGGGATCTTGATGCGGGCCTCGAACCGGCCGTACGCCTGCGCGAACGTGCCGTTGGTGAGCAGCCGGGCCGAGGTGTACTGGCAGCTTCCGTACCAGCAGCCGTAGCCGGCCGGGTTCTCCTTGCGGGCGGTGATGACCAGGTTGCCGTTGCCGTCGAGCGCGGCGTTGCGGGTGCTGTTGGTGTAGTACTGCAGTTCGTTGTTGCCCCAACCGCCGCCGCCGATGTCGTAGCGCCACTTGCTCGCGTCGGGGGCGGCGCCGGCCGGGCCGTTGAAGTCGTCGGACCAGGTGACCGCGCCGGGGGCGGCCACCGCTGGGGTGCTCGGGACGGTGGCGAGGGCGGCGGTGAGGCCGACCGCCGCCGTCGCCAGGGCGGCGACGGTTCGGATGCTGCGCACGGGGTGCCTCCTGCGGTGGTGGGTTCGTCCACCGTCGGGCGGCCGGCCCCACCGAACGGTAAACAAACTATAAAGATAGGCTTCGATGAAGGTATGAACGAAGCCACCCCGCTGTCAAGAGAGCGCTTCCTCCGGCGCCGCCCGGCGCGTCGCCGGAACCGGTCGGCCCATCGACCGCCACGGCCCGCCCAGCAGCGGCGTGAGCACCACAAGCAGGTAGCAGGCGCCCATCACGACAAGCGTGGACGCGGGACCGAACCGGTCGGCGGCCAGCCCGGCGCCCAGCGCGCCGAGCGGCATCGCCGCCCAGGCGCCGGCGCCGATCACGCCGTACACCCGGGCCCGCATCGCCGCCGGCACCCGCTCCAACTCCACGGCGCCCATCAGCGGGTTGAGCGCACCGGCCGCCAGCCCGGCCACCGCGACCACCGCGACCACCACAGGCAGCGGCGGCGCGGCGGCGAGCGCCCACAGCGGCGGCGCGCCGCAGATCGCGTACGCGGTGACGAACGTGGCCCGGCGCGGCAGCCGGTGCCCGATCGCGCTGAACACCAGCGAGCCGATCAACGCGCCGCCGCCCATCACGCCTACCAGCAGGCCGAACGCGGCCGGTCCGCCGAGTTCGCGGTCGGCGACGACAGGCAGCAGCACGTTGCTCTTGGCCGCGTCGAACAGGTTCGTGACCAGCACCAGCAGCACCATGGCGCGCAACAGCGGCTCCCGGGCCAGGAAACGCAGCCCGGCGGCGAACTGCCGCCAGTAGCCGCCGGCCTCCACCTCGTCGTCCTCGGTGGACGGGCGCAGGCCGCGCGGCACCAGCAGTGTGACGACCACCGCCGAGACGGCGAACGTCGCCGCGTCGACGGCGAGCACCGGCAGCGGGCCGAGCAGGCCGACCAGCAGGCCGGCCACCGGCGCGCCGATCATGCGGGCGCCGCGCGAGGTGGCCTCCGCCCAGCCGACCGCCCGCTCGATCGGCACCCCGGCCGCGGCGGCTGCCTCCGGCAGCAGCGCGGTGCGGGCGGTCTGACCGGGCGTGTCCAGCAGCCCGCTGACGAAGACCAGCGCCAGCAACGCCGGGAACGGCAGGCCGACGGTGGCGTGCAACAGGGGTACGGCGGCGACCGTCACGCCGGAGACGACGTCGGCCAGCACGCTGGACCGGCGGTAGCCGATCCGGTCGACGAGCACGCCGCCGAACGCGCCGCCGAGCACCACCGGGGCGGTGGCGAACGCGCCGGCCAGCCCGGTGGCCGCCGGCGAGCCGGTCTCCGCGAGGACGTAGAGCGGCAGCGCGATGAGCGTCAGCACGTTGCCGGTGAGCGAGACGGCGTGCCCGATCAGCAGCCCGGCCAGCGGCCGGCGGTCGCGGGTCACTGCGGCCCCCGGTAGGCCTGCCAGATCAGCGTCACCATCTCCGCGCCCGGTCGGCCGGGCGCGCCGCGCTCCCGCCACCGCCGGCCCAGCGCGGACAGCTCGTCGCGCAGCTCGCCCAGCTCGTCGGGGGTCAGGTGCAGCACCGTGTCGCTGCTCGTGGTGCCGCGCACCCAGGCCACGTCGAGGCTCGCCTCGGAATCCAGGTAGGCCTGGTAGCGGGCCACGTAGCGCGCCATCGCGGCGCGCCGCAGCAGGTCGCCGGCGAGTCGCCGCTCCGGGTCGTCGAGCAGCTCGACCGGGTCCCAGTTGGTGCCCGCGTGCGCGGCCCGCCACCACCGCTCGCGGCGGCTGCGGGCCAGCTCGGGCGCCTCGGTCACGAAGCCGTGCTCGGCCAGCTTGCCGATGTGCCAGCTCACCGAGCCGACCGCCTCGCCGGTGCGCTCGCTGAGCATCCCCACCGTCTGCGGGCCGCGCAGACGCAGCTCGCCGAGCAGTCGCAGCCGGGTGGGGTGGGCCAGCGCCCGCATGGCGCGGGGATCACTCAGGTGTACGTGGTTCGGCTCGTCCGCCATAGGGTGAGGCTAGACGGACAAGAAGTGAAGTACAAGATGTCTTGTGGGAGTCAGTCCAGGCAGAACTCGTTGCCCTCGGGATCGGTCATGATCAGGTGGCCGGCGCCGAGTGGGGGAGCGGGCTCGTGGCGGGCCACGCGGCTCGCGCCGCGCGCGACGAGCCGGTCCGCCGCCGCCTCCAGCGCCGCCATCCTGGCCTCCCCGGTCAGGCCCGGCGCGGCCCGCACGTCCAGGTGCACCCGGTTCTTGACCCGCTTGGGTTCCGGCACCCGCTGGAAGAACAGCCGTGGCCCGGCGCCGTCGGGGTCGACCACCGCCGAGGCGTCGTTGTGCCGCTCCGGCGGCACGCCGAACGCGGTCAGCGCCTGCTCCCACGAGTCGAAGCCGTCCGGCGGCCCCTGCACCCGGTAGTCGAGCACCTCGGCCCAGAACGCGGCGAGCGCGGCCGGGTCGGCGCAGTCGAAGGTGAATTGCACGTCGAGTCCCATCGCGGCTCCCCCTCTGTCGGTTGCGCCCAGCCTGCCGGAGACAGCGGTCAGGAGCTGTCCTCGACCCGCCGGGGCGCTCAGCCCCGACGTGTCGCCGCCCGGCCCTTGAGCCGGCGGCCCATCTCCCGGGCGATCTCCCGCTTGGCGTCCCGCTCGGCAAGCGCCTGGCGCTTGTCGTACGACCGGCGGCCCCGGGCCAGGCCCAGCTCGACCTTGGCCCAGCCGTCGGCGAAGTACATCGACAGCGGCACCAGCGTGACCCCGCCGTCGCGCAGCTTCTCCAGGATCCGGGCGATCTCCATCCGGTGCAGCAGGAGCTTGCGGGTGCGCCGGGGCGCGTGGTTGGTCCAGGTGCCGAAGCCGTACTCGGCGATGTGCAGCCCGTAGAGCCAGATCTCGCCGTCGCGCTCCTGGGCGAACGCGTCGACAAGCGACACCCGCCCCTCGCGCAGCGACTTCACCTCGGTGCCGGCCAGCACGATGCCCGCCTCGTAGGTCTTGAGGACGTCGTAGTCGTGCCGCGCCTTCTTGTTCGAGGCGATCACCTTGCGCCCGTTCTCCCTGGCCACGCCGGCAGGATACCCGCCGGCGCCGGCGGGCTGCCGGCGCCGGCGGGCGTGGTGGGGAGGGTCAGAGGCGGCACTGCCAGGAGTACGGGTCGCCGAAGCGGACGAAGCGCTCCACCGTCGCGTACCCGAAGGTGGTCTCCCGGCAGGCGGCGAGCACGTCGATGTCGGAGTAGGTGACGCCGGCGCGGCTGTAGCGCACGCAGCGCCAGCCGTAGACGGTGTCGCCGCGCAGTTCGGCGGTCGAGTTCCCGGTGAGCTGGCACCAGAGCGTGAAGTCCGGCGCCACCGTCTCGGGTCGGACCCGCCAGCAGCGCACCGAGGTCGGGTCGTAGAAGTCGCCGATGCGGTCCACCGCCGCGTCGGTGCGGTACGTCCACCGGCAGGCCGCGTCGAACGTGAGATCGCCGAGGTGCCCGTCGCCGCCCCGGCAGTGCCAGTCGTACGCGGTCGCGCCGGTCAGCGCCGCGTCGGCCGCCCCGAGCGACCGGCAGTAGGCACCGAGGTCGAGTCCGCCCAGTTCCTGCGGGGCCGGCGGCGAGGCGTGCGCCGCGGCCGGCGCGGCGAGCGCGGCGGCGAGCAGGGCGAACGTGGTGAGCAGGGCGCGCAGGGTGCGTCGCATGGTCGTCCTTCCGGTAGCGGATGCTCCAGCGGGCGGCGGTGGCGCGGACAACGCTAGACAGGCATGGAAATCCTTTCAAGGCTTGCAAGTAGACAGTCTTGATAAGAAAGAATTTCCGAGTTCTTGCGAAAGTGAACGGGCGTGTCTGCCGTTCCGGGTGCCGGCGCCCCCACCGGCACCTAGGCTGGCCCGGGCGGCGACGAGGGGAGCGGCGGATGACACGGGTGGCGATGCTCGGACTCGGTGGCATGGGCACGCCCATGGCGGCGAGCCTGGTCCGCGCCGGGCTGGACACGGTGGTGTGGAACCGGCACCCGGAGCCGGCCCGCGCGCTCGCCGAGCGGGGCGCCGAGGTGGCCGCCGACCCGGCCGAGGCGGTCCGCCGCGCCGACGTGGCGGTGACCATGGTGACCGACGCCGCCGCGGTCCGCGCCGTCGCCACCGACCAGGGCATGCTCGCCGCGCTGCCGGCCGGCGCGGTCTGGGCGCAGATGAGCACCATCGGCGTGGCCGAGACCGAGCGGCTGGTCGACCTGGTCGCCGCCGAGCGGCCCGACGTCACCCTGGTGGACGCGCCGGTCGCCGGCAGCCGGGGCCCAGCCGAACAGGGCCGCCTCACCGTGCTCGCCTCCGGCCCCGAGCAGGCGCGCGAGCGGGTCGCCCCGGTGTTCGACGCGGTCGGGCAGCGGACGCTGTGGCTCGGCCCGGCCGGCACCGGCTCGCGGCTCAAGCTCGTCAACAACCTGCTGCTCGCGTTCGTCAACGAGGGGGTCGCCGCGGCGGTGGCGCTCGGCGACACGCTCGGCCTTGACCGGGACACCGTCCGGCAGGCGCTCGACGGCAGCCCGCTCGTCGCGCCCTGGGCGGCGGAGAAGCTGGCCCGGGTGGTCCGCGACGAGCACGGCGCGCAGTATTCGCTCGCGCTGGCCCTCAAGGACGTCGAGTTGGCGTTGCGCGAGGCCCCGGCGGGCAGCTTCCCGGCCGCCGAGGCGCTGGCCGCCGAGTGGCGGCGCGCGGCGGACCGGGGGCTCGGCGGCGACGACCTGACCGTGGTGACCCGGATGCTCGGGCGGCCTTAACCGGAACGAGAGCTTCCCTTAGCCCCGTCCTGGGGCGCGCGCTCCTACCGTGGCCCGGTCGCATCCACAAGGGATACGGGGCCCCTCAGGAGGAGAAGTGGTCAACCGACAACTCGCCCGGATCGCCGTCGCGGTTCCGGGCGTGGTCGCACTGCTGGCCGTCGGCGCGCCGGGCGCGTCCGCCGCCGCCGACGCGCCGGCCAACGACGACCTGGCCGGCGCGCTGCCGGTCGGCGCGCTGCCGTACGCGAACGGCCAGGACCTCAGCGCCGCCAGCGTGCAGGAGGGCGAGCCGTCGTCCTGCTTCGAGACCGACCGGACGGTCTGGTACTCGTACACTCCCACCGCCGACCGACTGGTCACCGCCACCGCCGGGCCGGACTACCTCGGAATGGCCGTCTACACGGGCGACTCCCTGGACTCGCTCGCCGAGGTCTCCTGCCGGTTCACCTACAGCGGGACGCCGGTGACCTTCCAGGCGCGGGCCGGCATGACGTACCGGTTCCGGATCGGCGCCAACTACGTCGAACAGGCGACGTTCCGGCTGGAGGTGGCGCCGCCGCCGGCCGTCGACTTCCACGTGGCCGACGTGGAGTGGAGCGTCTTCGACGAGGTCGCGTTCACGCCCAACCTGTTCGACCCGGCCGGCCTTGGCCTCGACCTGGACTCGCTGGTCTGGGACTTCGGTGACGGCACCACCTCGACCGAGCAGTATCCCCGGCACCGCTTCGCGTCCGACGGCGACCACCCGGTGCGGTTGACCGCGCGCACGGTCGACGGGCGCACCGCCTCGGCCACCCACACCTCGGTGGTCCGCACGCACGACGTCGCGGTCGTCAGGCTGAACGCCCCCTCGACGGCCCGCGCCGGGCAGCGCGTCGGCGTCACCGTCGACCTGCGGAACACCCGCTACGACGAGACCGTGGAGGTCCGCCTCGAGCGCAGCCACCCGTGGGGATTCGAGCAGGTGGACGCGCTCACCAAGCCGGTTCCGGCGACGACCGGGGGCGGGCGTACCTCGTTCTCGTTCGCGTACACCGTCACGCCGCAGGACGCGGTGGCCGGCAAGGTCACCTTCCGCGCGGTGGCCGCGGTGGCGGAGCACCGGGACGCGCTCGGTGCGGACAACGAGTTGCTCTCCGCCCCGGTCCGGATCCGCTGACGGGCGGGTGGCGGTGTGCGGCTCCCGCACACCGCCACCCGCGCCGCTCAGGCGGGCACCAGCTCCGGCTCGCGGGCGGCGTCGGCGTGGGCGGCCACCCAGCCGGTGGTGATCAGCAGCAGCGCGGCACAGTAGGTGCCCATCACCAGCAGACCCGCGCCGGGCAGCTCGGTGCCGGCCGCGCCCACGCCGATGAGCAGGTCGGAGACGAGGAAGAACGCCCCGCCGGCCGCGACCCGGGCGGACACGCCGGCCGCGGCGGCGGCCATCAGGCACAGCGCCAGGCTGTAGCCGAGCACCGGCAGTCGCAGCGGCCCCAGCGCGCCCCACAGCAGCGCGTTGCCGGCCGCCCAGGCGAGCAGGTAACCGGCCCAGGCCACCGCCGGCGCGCGACCGCGACGCGTGAAACCGGCCAGGAACGCGAGCTGCGCGAGCAGGAAGAACCCCATGCCGACCAGGAACGCGGTCCGGCCCGGCACGAGCAGGGCCACGTCGCCGGCGGTGGCCGCGACGAGGCCGGCGGCCACCGCGTCCACCCGGCGTCGGTGCGTCAGGAGGTACGCCAGCAGCACCGGCGCCAGCAGCGGCTTGGCCAGCCACTGGAGCACTGTCGAGTCGACCGCCACCGCGACCAGCTCGACGGCGGCGACGAGCCCGAACAGGGCGAGCCAGGGGCGCCTCACCGGGCCGGCTGCCAGCCGGGACGGCCGAACAGGTAGCCGAGGCGGTGCCGCCAGCAGGTGGCCCGGCGGACGTCGGAGAGGATCGCGGCGAACTCGTGGGTGGCCACCCGCAGCGGGTTGTAGGTGCCGATGTTCTTCGTCAGGCCGTAGCGCGCCGGGGCCCGCTCGGGGGCGAAGCTGCCGAACAGCCGGTCCCAGACGATGAGGATGCCGCCGTAGTTGCGGTCCAGGTATTCGGTGTTGGAACCGTGGTGCACCCGGTGGTGCGACGGCGTGTTGAACACCCACTCGATCGGCCGGGGCAGCCTGCCGACCCGCTCGGTGTGCAGGAAGAACTGGTAGAGCAGGCTGATCGACTGCTGCAGGAAGATCATCCACGGCGGGATGCCGAGCAGCGCCAGCGGCAGCCAGAACGGCAGCGACGTCATCGGCGTCCAGCTCTGCCGCAACGCGGTGGAGAGGTTGTAGTGGACGCTGGAGTGGTGCACCACGTGGCTCGCCCACAGCACGCGTACCTCGTGGTGCGACCGGTGGAACCAGTAGTAGGCCAGGTCGTCGGCGAAGAAGACGATCGCCCAGGTCCACCAGTCGCCGGGGGAGAGGTGCACCGGCGCGACGGTCCACAGGGCCGCGTAGAGCCCGACCGTCAGCAGCTTCCAGGGGAAGCCGATGACCTGGCTGCCCAGCCCCATGGACAGGCTGGTGGTGGTGTCGCGCAGCTCGTAGCCACGCTCGTCGTCGTCGGGCAGGAAGCGGTAGGAGACCGCCTCGATGACGATCAGCAGCAGGAACGCCGGGACGGCGTACAGCACGGCGGGGATCATGCGCGCGCTTCCCTTCCGGTGGGGGTGGGGGTGTGGGTGGTGACCGGGGCGGTCAGCAGCGCCCGGGCGTGCCGGGCGGCCGCCGCCCCCTGACCGGACGCGACGGCGGCGGCGAGCCGGCGGTGCCCGGCCACGTCGAGCAGTTCGGCGGCGCGGGCGTCCGGGGGGACGTCGCCGACCGCGAACGTGCCGGCCACCAGGCTGTTGAAGGCGAGCTGGTAGGCGGTGTTGCCGCTGCCGCGCACCACCAGCCGCCAGATGCGGATGTTGGCCTCCGCCATCCGGTCCAGGTCGGGCGCGAGCGTGCCGTACTCCTCGGCGGCGTGGACCAGCGCGGCGACGGCGGCCGCGTCGGCCCGTTCGGCGCAGAGCCGGGCCGCGTCGACGCCGACGCAGGCCCGCATCTCCAGCATGTCGCGCACCAGCGTCTCGACCGGGAGTACGTCGCCCGAACGGGCCAGCGACAGCGCCAGGTCCAGGCCGGCGTGCACCCGCCAGTCGAGCACCCGGGTCGCGCCGCCCTGGCTCACCCGGACCAGGCCGAGCTGTTGCAGCCGGCGCAGCGCCTCCCGGACCGCGTGCCGGTTCACCGCGAACGCGGCGGCCAGCTCCCGCTCGCCGGGCAGGTTCTCGTCCGGGCGGTGGCGGCCGGCCACGATCGCGTCGCGGAGTTGGCCGAAGACGTGGTCGGAGACCGAGGCGCGGGGGACGGGGACGAAGGCCATGGGCAGCAGTGTGGCCCCGGACACATCAACCCGTCAACTGATTGGACCAGTTTTCCCGGACGGCCGGTGCGTGCCGCCCCGGTCACCCCTCGTATCCTTTCCGCCGTAGGCCCGCCACGGTGAAGGGAGTCGGTGTGAGCGACCGGGTCGAGACGTTGGAGTTCCAGGCCGAGGCGCGTCAGCTGCTGCAGCTGATGGTGCACTCGATCTACTCGAACAAGGACGTCTTCCTGCGTGAACTGATCTCCAACGCGTCCGACGCGCTGGACAAGCTGCGGCTGGAGTCGCTTGTCGACAAGGACCTGTCGGCCGACACCTCCGACCTGCACATCGAGCTGGAGGTCGACCGCGACGCCCGTACGCTCACCGTTCGGGACAACGGCATCGGCATGTCCCGCGACGAGGTGGTCGCGCTGATCGGCACCATCGCCAAGTCCGGCACCGCCGAGCTGCTGCGCAAGCTGCGCGAGACGAAGGACGCGGCCGCCTCGCAGGAGCTGATCGGCCAGTTCGGCGTCGGCTTCTACGCCACCTTCATGGTCGCCGACCGGGTGACGCTGCTGACCCGCCGCGCCGGGCAGGCCGGCGGCACCCGTTGGGAGTCCAGCGGCGAGGGCACCTACTCGGTGCAGGAGATCGACGACGCGCCGCAGGGCACCTCGGTCACCCTGCACCTCAAACCCGCCGACGCCGACGACAACCTGCACGACTACACCGCCGAGTGGACCGTCCGGGAGATCGTCAAGCGATACTCCGACTTCATCGCCTGGCCGATCCGGATGACCGTCGACAAGCCCGGCGAGGACGGCGCCACCACCCGCGAGGAGCAGACGCTCAACTCGATGAAGGCGCTCTGGGCGCGCTCGCGGGACGAGGTCGACGAGGCCGAGTACAAGGAGTTCTACCGGCACGTCGCGCACGACTGGGCCGACCCCCTCGAGACCATCCACATGCGCGGCGAGGGCACCTTCGAGTACGAGGCGCTGCTCTTCCTGCCCTCGCACGCCCCGCTCGACCTGTTCTCCCCGCAGGGCCGCCGCGGCGTGCAGCTCTACGTCAAGCGCGTCTTCATCATGGACGACTGCGAGGCGCTGATCCCCAACTACCTGCGCTTCGTCAAGGGCGTGGTGGACGCGCACGACCTGTCGCTGAACATCTCCCGGGAGATCCTCCAGCAGGACCGGCAGATCCGGGCGGTACGCCGGCGGCTGGTCAAGAAGGTGCTCGGCACGCTCAAGGACATGTCGGCCGAGTCGTACACCACGTTCTGGACCGAGTTCGGGCCGGTGGTCAAGGAGGGTCTGCTGGAGGACCCGGACAACACCGAGGCGCTGCTCGACCTGGTCCGCGCCGCCTCCACCCACGACCCGGCCGAGCCGACCACGCTGCGCGCCTACGTGGAGCGGATGAAGGACGGCCAGACCGAGATCTACTACGCCACCGGCGAGAACCGGGCCACCATCGAGAACTCCCCGCACCTGGAGGCGTTCCGGGCCAAGGGCTACGAGGTGCTGATCCTCACCGACCCGGTGGACGAGGTGTGGGTCGAGCGGGTCGGCGCGTATGACGGGAAGACGCTGCGCTCGGTGGCCAAGGGCCAGGTCGACCTGGAGACCGAGGAGGAGAAGGAGAAGGCCGAGGCCGAGCGGCAGGAGTACGCCGACCTGCTCACCTTCCTCGGCGGCGCGCTCACCGACAGTGTCAAGGAGGTGCGCCTGTCCACCCGGCTCACCACGTCGCCGGCATGCGTGGTGGGCGACGCGCACGACATGACGCCGACGCTGGAGAAGATGTACCGGGCGATGGGGCAGGAGGTGCCCCGGGTCAAGCGGATCCTGGAGCTGAACCCGACGCACCCGCTGGTCACCGGGCTGCGCAAGGCGCACGGCGAGGGCGGCGACACCGCCGCGCTGACCGGGACCGCCGAGCTGCTGTACGGCATGGCGCTGCTGGCCGAGGGCGGTGAGCTGGCCGACCCGGCCCGCTTCACCCGCATCCTCGCCGACCGCCTCGCCCGCAACCTGTAGATGAAAGGAGGGGCGCCGGCGTTAAGCCAGGGGGGGAGCAGGGGCCCCGCCCGGCCGAGCGGGCCGGGGGCGAGGCCGGGCCCGGGGCGCGGGGCGCGCCGAGCGTG
>NZ_JBITEP010000025.1:42529-46297 GCF_044455315.1 Micromonospora sp. NPDC051300
CCGCGCCCGTTCCCCCCCCCCCCGGCCCCCCCCCCCCCCCCCCAACGTTATTACCACCGGCGGGCCCCCTACTACCCCGCAGGCGTTAAGAAGGGGCCCCTCCTTTCAGAGCTGGCCGGGGAAGAAGCCGTGCCGGGCCAGCGGCTCGACGATCTGGTGCTCCTCGTAGGACAGGTGCGACAGCAGCGTGTCGGTGAGCAGGTCCACCGCCTCCTGCAACGCGGTGAAGTCGCCGGGGGAGGCGACCAGCTCCACGAGCGCCCGGTCGACGCTCTCCACCACGCCGTGGATCACCACGTGCTCCTCCTCCAGGCGGTCCAGCACCGCGGCCAGCCCGGCGTCGGCGCGGCGCAGGTGCGGGAAGACCGAGGCGTCCTCCAGGCCGTGGTGCTGCGTCACCACCGTGCAGTACGCGGCGCAGTAGGCGCCAAGCGTCCAGTCGTTCTGCCGCATGGTCATCGCGTTCAGCGCGGCCCGCGCGCCGCCCGGCGACACCGCCCCGCGCCTGACCTGCTCCAGCAGGTCGCGCACCTGGGCCAGCTCCTGCCGCAGGTGGTCGTGCACGTCCACCAGGTGCTGCCCGGCGGCCTGCGCACGGGCGGGATAGACGTGCCCGGCCGGTGGCGGCGGCGCGGTCGGACGGGTCGTCTCGTCCCAGAGGCGGCGGTCGCTCAGCCGTACCCCGGGATCGGGAGTGGGGGTGACCGCGAGCGCGCGCGGGCCGCCGGCGGCGGCCTGTTCCTGGACCACGTCCCGGGCGCCGCTGCCCGGCGTGGTGCGCTCGGCGGCGACCAGCTCCCGCACGGCCGGCGCCACCTCCTGGGCGAAGAGCTGGATGGCGCGCGGCTCGTCGCTGCCGAGCACGAACGTGGTGACACCGTGTGCCAGGGTGAGGCCGGCCAACTCCTCGACCCACTGCTCCGGCGGCCCGGCCAGGAACCCGGTGGACGACCGGGCGAACTCACCGGTGACGTTGAGCATCCGGCGGATCGCGGCCGGGTCCCGCCCGGCGGCCCGCGCGCCCTCGTCGACGAGCGCGTTGAGCGCCGGCAGCTCGTCCGGCCCCTTCGACAGGTACGCCAGCGACGGCAGCCAGCCGTCCGCGGCCCGCCCGACCAGCCGCAGCATCCGGGGCTTGTACGCGCCCACCCAGATGCCCACCTGGTGCGCCGGCGCCGGTCCGCGCTTCGCCCCGACCACCCGGTAGTGCTCGCCGTCCACCCGGATCATGCCGCGCCGCCCGGTGTCCCACACCTCGCGGACGACCTGGATCGCCTCGTCGAGCGCGTCGACCGCCGCGCCGGGGGAGAGCCGCCGCCCGCCGGTCGCCTCGATCGCGTCCCAGAACGCGCCCGCGCCCAACCCCAGCTCCACCCGGCCGCCGGTGAGCAGGTCCAGGCTGGCCACGCTGCGGGCCAGCACCACGGGTTGGCGCAGCGGCAGGTTGAGCACGTTGCCGGCGAGGCTGATCCGATCGGTGGCGGCGGCCACGTACGACATCAGCGTCCAGGTGTCCAGGAAACCCGGCTGGTAGGGGTGGTCCTGGAAGGTGACCAGGTCGAGTCCGACCTGCTCGCAGAGCGTGGCCAGCGCGACCACCTGGTTGGGGCGCCCGGCGGCGGGGGTGAGGAAGCCACCGAATGCCAGCTCGTGTCCGTGGTCGGTCATCCGCCCCGCTCCTCGCGCGATCTTGCCCGGTCCCGCCCACGGTAACCGCACCACCGGCCGCCCGGCGGCGGACCCGCCACCGTGGACGCGGTAGTTGTCCGGTAGCCCGGCCGAGTGACGAACGTCCCAAGAAGTGGGCGATCGTCGCGAAACATCCCTAGCGTCGGGTCCGTTCGCACTCGCGGACACCGCGGGCCGGTAACGCCTAATCCCGCCACCGGCCCGGTGGTCACCGAACCTCGGGCGGGAGCGGGGGACCCACACGTTCCACGGTGCACGTCACCTCGGGGTGAAGCCGCCAGCGGCGGCCGGGCTCCTCGGCCCGAACCCGACAGCTCACCTCGTCGGCGTGGAGGAATCCACATGTCAACTGCATACTCAGCCCGGCGTCGTCGTACCGTCGTCGGCGCGCTCGTCGCCGGTGCCGTCACCGGCGCCGCGGCCCTGTTCGGGCCGGCCGCGCCGGCCGCCGCCGCTGGCGTCGACTGGGACGCCGTCGCCCGCTGCGAGTCCGGTGGCAACTGGCACATCAACACCGGGAACGGCTACTACGGCGGCCTCCAGTTCTCCCGCGGCACCTGGAACGGCCACGGTGGCCGGAAGTACGCCGCCCGGGCCGACCTGGCCAGCCGCGCCGAGCAGATCGCCGTCGCGGAGCGGGTCCTCGACGGGCAGGGCATCGGCGCCTGGCCGGTCTGCGGCCGGAAGGCCGGGTCGACAGGCACGAAGGCCGGGTCGAGCCGGACCCGGGTCGGCGGGCGGTCGGGCTCGACCGCGTCCACGAAGAAGGCGACGACGCCGAGGAGAAAGGCCACCTCCCCGCGTCCGTCCGGCGGCGAGCGGCGCGGTGCGCCGGGGACCGGCGCCTACCTGGTACGGACCGGCGACACGCTCTCCGAGATCGCCGCCGCGAAACACGTCACGGGCGGTTGGCGCGCCCTGCACACGCTCAACCGGGCCGTCGTCGGCGAGGACGCCGGCCTGATCTTCCCGGGCCAGCGGCTGCGCCTGCGCTGACTCCCGCCGCGGGACGCCGTTGCGATGGTCCGGACGGCGTCCCGCGGTTCCCGGAGCCGTGTCGTGCCGGCGGACGACGCCGAACGCCCGGCCATGCGGCCTCCGTGCGTCGCGGGTGCCGAGCCAGGTCGCCGGGACCATTCGGCTCGGCCCTCGTGCCGTGCGACACGCCGGGGGTACGGGGCGTCCGTCCTGCTCCCGGCCCCGGCGACCGGGTCGGTGTGGCGGGTGACGAGGTTCCGTCGTCGCCTGTTGCTATGGTCACGAGGCTCGGCTAAGACGTGAAGAAAGCGCGGATATGACCAACGATGCGTTCTCGGCCGCCGCGAGCCTCGACGAGCTGCTGACCCGTACGCAGCAGGCGCTGGCCGCGATGCGGTCCCGGTCCTGTGTGCTCGCCGACGGCGAACCGGGCGAACTGCTCCGGGCCGAGGGCGCGGCCGCCGGCGGCCGGGTCCGGGCGGTCGCCGTCCAGGGTGGCCGGTTGCACTCCGTCGTCGTCGATCCGGAGCTGGCCGACGTGCCGCTCGAGGTCCTCTGTGCGCATCTGGTCGAGGCCGTCAACGACGCGTTGGGCGAGCTGGACGCGCGGGTCAGCGACTCCGCCCGGGCCGACACCGACGCGCTCGCCGCCCGACTCGGCGGCCTGCCCGACCAGGCGGAGCTGTTCAGCCGGACGATGCACGAGGTGGCCGCGCGCATCCGCCGCGACCGCGACGCCGCCTCCCGAGCCGCTCGCCTGGCGTGACGACTCGATCTGGTGAACGCCCGTCGGGACGGCCGCCCGCCCTGGTCGCCGCCCTCCGCGTGACGGCTCGCCCTGGTGGACGCCCCTCCGCGTGACTGCTCGACCGAGCGGGCACTCTTCAGCGTGACGGCTCGACAGGGGGACGCTCCTCCGTGTGACGGCTCGCTCCCCGGCGACGGCGCCGCGTCGGTCAGCCCGCCGTCATCGGCGCGACTGAATCCGCCGGCGCCCCTTCAGTGGCCGCCATTCGGGATCGACGTTCCGAAGGGCGGGAACGACGGAGATCTTGGTACGGAATGGCCCCTCCAGGGGCCCGTTCGTACCAAGATCTCGGA
>NZ_JBITEP010000025.1:46393-59810 GCF_044455315.1 Micromonospora sp. NPDC051300
CGGAGCCGGAGCCGGAGCCGGAGCCGGAGCCGGAGCCGGAGCCGGAGCCGGAGCCGGAGCCGGAGCCGGAGCCGGAGCCGGAGCCGGAGCCGGAGCCGGAGCCGGGGACGCGGAACGGCCGGCCGTCGGGAGGGCGACGACCGGCCGTTCGGGTCGCGGTCAGCTCAGCGTGACCGCCGTGTCGTCGACGACGAAGGACGTCTGGAGGGAGGCGTCCTCCACGCCGCTGAACGAGATGGTGGCCGTGGTGCCGGCCAGCGACGAGATGTTGAAGGACCGCTGGACGTAACCGGTGGCCTTGTTCAGGTTGGAGTAGGTGGCCAGCGTGGTGCTGCCGGCCTTGACGGTCAGCTTGTCGTAGGCGGTGGTCGTGGTGGACTCCGCGCTGTCGATGTGCAGCCAGAACGTCAGGGTCGCCTTGCACCCGGCCGGGATGGTGACCGACTGGCTGAGCGTGTCGGTGTGCGAGGAGCCGTAGCCGTCGAGCCACGCCTTGTACGAGCCGCCGTGCGCCGCCTGGCCGCTGTCGGTGGTGATGACGCCGGACGAGGCGGTCCAGCTCACGTTGCCGGACTCGAAGCCGGGGTTGGCCAGCTTGTTGCCGGAGCAGCCGCCCGAGGGCGGGGTGGTGGTGGCGGTCGGCGTCGGCGTGGTGCCGCCGGAGCAGGTCGGGTCACCGGACTGCGCCGGCACGCTCACCGCGTCCCAGGCCGCCTTCACCGTGTTGAACTCGGTGCAGCCGGTCGGGTAGAGGTTCTTCGCCGCCTGCAGCGTCCAGGTGCGGTACTTCAGGTACGACGAGGACGACGTCTTCAGCAGCATCGCGTTGTACATGATCTTGATGGCCTTCTGGATGCCCAGGCCGGTCACGCTGCTGCTGTTGCAGGTGGAGCTGGACGGCTGCCCGTTGGTCGGGCTGCTGCCGTTGGCCAGCAGGTAGAACCAGTGGTTGCCCGGTCCGGCGGAGGCGTGCACCTCGCCGCCCGGCACGCTGCTGGAGTAGCAGTTCGGGTCGCCGAGCGCGCCCGGGTTGTACATGTTGCGGATCGGGCCGGAGCCGACCAGGTTGATCTTCTCGCCGACCAGGAAGTCCGGCGCGTCGTAGCTGGACGGCTCGTTGGCGAACCACTCGGTGGCCGCGCCGAACGTGTCCGCCACGAACTCCTGGGTGCCGCCGCCGGAGATGCCGCCGGGGGTGTGGTCGTCGATGCCGTGGCCGATCTCGTGGGCCACCACGTCGAGCGAGCCGATCCACTGGCCGGCGGTGTTCTTGCCGATCTGCACCTGGGTGCCGTCGTAGTAGGCGTTCTGGTCGTTCAGGCCCACCCGGATCGGCCAGTAGCCGCCGTTGCCGTCGGCGCCGTTGCGGCCCAGCCACTGGGCGAGCATCTTGTGCTCGGTCTGCGCGCTGAACAGCGCGTCGACGCAGCCGGTCTCCTTGTTGGTGGCGGTGCCGTTGCCCCAGACGTCGTCGGTGCCGCTGAACGTGGTGTTGTTCGCGGCGTCCTGGCAGCTCAGGTTGGTGACGGTCGGGTCCTTCATGGTGAAGGTGCTGCCCGACTGGGTGGTGTTCAGCGTGAGCGGGGGCGGGCCGTTCCAGGCGCCGGTGCCGGTGCCGGCGACGATGTGCTCCTGCTTGCGCAGCACCGCCCCGGTGCGGGCGTCCACGTCGACGGTGAGCCGGCTCGGGCCGTCGGCGTCGGTGCCGCGCACCGTGGTCTCCCAGGCCAGCGCCGGGCTGGCGCCGAGCGTGTAGACGACGAGCGTGGTGCCCTCGACGGAGCTGACGGTCTTGAGCTGGGCGCGCGCCGTCTTCGCGGCGGCGGCCGAGGTCAGCTTGGGCGCGGTGGCGAGGCTGCCGATGGGCCGCTGCTGCGCGACGGAGGCGTACTTCAGGTTGCCGCCGGAGTCGGTGGCGAGCACGAAGTCACCGCCGACCACCGGCAGGCCCTTGTAGGTGCGCTCGTAGGGCACGTACTGGGTGCCCTCGGAGGAGATGACCGGCTTCTGCACGAACGCGTCGTCGGAACCGGCCTGGAGGTAGGCGGGACGGTTCGCGACCAACGCGCGGGCCGAGTCGGCGGCCGCCGCGCGGGCCTGGGCGGGGTTGGGGGCGGCCGGTCCGGGTGGCGCGGCCTGCACGGCTGCGGCCGTGCCGGCGGCGATCACGCCGGCCGCGGCCGCGCCGGTGAGCGCGGCGAGGCGAGGTGAGAGCTTCACGAGGGTTCGCTCCTGTTCCTGAGGCGCGCCGCACGGAGCCCGGTGGGGTCGGGCGGCACGATGGTGCGAGGCAGGGGTGACGGTCGGTCACCGGAGCTGCCGGCGTGGCTCCGGGTCGACAGATCGACCGTCGTGAGCCGCCGGGGGTCGACGACTCGCTGGTGCACGATCACACGCCGTCGGAGGCGTGAGCAATGGGTGACCTGGGCAACCGACTTCCGCCGGACACCTCGCCGTCGACCCGAATTCAGGAAGCCATGATCTTCAATAGCCCCTGATCAGGGCGAACATTGTCGGCAGTGGACGAGCGCGCGCCCGACCTGCGCGTATTGCCGCAGTCCCCAGATGGTGCACAGAGTTTCAGCGCGGTCCCCGGGTCTTCGTCGGCGGCCCGCCGGGCGGCGTCGTCGTCGGCGAGGGCGACAGCGTCGGCCGCGGTCCGGGCCGCCGGGTCGGGCTCGGGCTCGCGCTCGACGGCTTCGGGCTCGGGGTCGGCGACGCGGACGGGCTCGGCGCCGCGCTGCTCGGCGCCGGCGTCGGCGCGGCCGGGGTCGGCTTCGGCGTGTCGCCGGGGAAGGCCGGCTCATGGAACCGGTAGCGGTCCGGGTCGAGCTTCATCGCCTCGGTGGCCCGGGTCATGAACTGCCGCCAGATCGGCGCGGCCCCGGTCGAGCCGTACACCTCGTAGCTGCCGCCGGTGGTCCGCAGCGGCTTGCCGTCGGTGGTGCCCAGCCAGACCGCCGAGGCGAGCGCGCCGGTCCACCCCACCATCCAGGTGTGCACGTTCTTGGTCGTGCTCTGCCCCGCCTGCCAGGTGCCGGTCTTGCCGGCGGAGTCCCAGCCGTTGTCCAGCTTGGCCGCCCGCACCCGGCGCAACGTCCAGTCGAGCTGGTCGACCGCCTCGGCGTTCAGATCGAGATCGGTCTGCCGCAACTGCTCGGTCCACACCTTGTCGTCGTCCTTGGTCACCGACCGGACGAAGTGCGCGTCGGCGCGCTTGCCGCCGGCCGCGAACGTGGCCATCCCGTTCGCGTGGTCCTGCACGGTGATGCCGTACTGGCCGATGCCGACCTCGGTGGAGAAGTGCTCCGCCAGCTCGCCGGCCGGGTCGTCGCGCAGGTCGACCCGCTGCGGCCGCGGGTTGCCCCGCACCGTCTCCCACATCGAGTCCACGCCGGCCTGCCGGGCCGTCTCGATCACCTTGGCGGTGCCCAGCTTCTCGGTCAGCTCGTAGTACGTGACGTTCAACGAGGCGACGGTGGCCTCCCAGAGCGCGCAGTCCGGCTGGCAGGGCGCGTGCTCGGCGTTGCGGATCGGTCCGGCCGCGCTGGCCCGGGTCCGGCCGGACGCCGGGAACTCCTTCGTGTCCGGCGAGTCGAACCGCTGCTTCACCGACATGCCGTCGCGCACCGCGGCGGCCAGGTCGTACACCTTGAACGACGACCCCGGCGGGTGCTGGCCGAAGCCCCGCGCCTGGCCCTGCTCGTCGGTGTACCAGCCGGCGTAGTCGGCGCCGGAGCCGCGGTCGCCGCCGTAGTAGCCGAGCACCCGGCCGGTGCCCGGCTCCACCGCGACCAGCGCCGCCTGCCAGTTCTTCGGCTGTCCGCGGACCGCCTCCGGCGCGGTGTCCCGACGGATGTCCGCCGCCGCCTCGGCCGCGTCCTGCACCCGCTTGTCGATCGTGGTGACGATCCGGTAGCCGCCGTCGCGGATCACCTCGTCCGGCTTGCCGCGGAACGGCTCGGTCTGCCGCAGCTCCGCCAGCACGTGGTTGACCACCAGACCGGTCGGCCGGTCCAGGTCGGAGCCGCCCGCGTCGCGGTCGATCGGCCGCACCGTGTCCGGGTACGCCAGGTCCGCCGCCTGCTGCGGGCTCAGGTAGCCGAGCTTCACCATGCCGTCGCGGATGTAGTTCCAGCGGTCGATCGAGTTCCGCTTCGCGAGGGCGTTGCGGCGCGGGTCGTAACCCGGTGAGCCCTGCGGGTCGGCCGGGTCCGCCTCCGGCTGCTTCACCATGGCGCACAGCACCATCGCCTCGGCCGGGGTGAGCTGCTGCGCCGCCGGCGCGTCGCGCCGGACGGTCTTGCCGAAGAATGTCTGCGCGGCCGCCTCGATCCCGTACGCGCCCCGGCCGAACGGGACCGTGTTCAGGTAGAAGCCGAGGATCTCCTCCTTGCTGTACTTGTCGTCGAGCTTCCAGGCGATGACCGCCTCGCGCAGCTTCCGGGAGTAGGTGACCCCGCGCAGGTCGGCGGCGACCCGCGCGTACTGCTGGGTCAGCGTGGAGGCGCCCTGCCGCTGGCCGCCGCTGACGTTCGCCCACGCCGCCCGCAGCACGCCCCGGACGTCGATGCCGCGGTTGGTCCAGAACGTGCGGTCCTCGGCCGCCACGATGGCCTGCTCCGCCGAGTCGTTCATCGCCTCGTACGGGACGATCGTGCGGTTCTGCGCGCCCAGTTTCGCCATCGGCGTGCGACCGTCGGCGTAGAGGACCGTGGTCGACTCGGGCAGCTTCAGGTCGGTGGGCGTCGGCACCGAGTCGAAGTAGTAGCCACCCGCGACCAGCCCGCCGCCGGCGAGCAGCGTGCACACCGCCAGCACCACGAGCAGCCGCCGTCCCCGGCGCCGCGGTCGGCTCGGACCCTCGCCGTTCTCTCCGCTGTGCCGCACCCGATGCCTCCGACTGCTCGGTCGATCGTGTCCATGCCCGGCTCGCAGGCTAACCGACCTGCGGCGACGGCACCGGCCGGCGTGGCCGGTGCGGCCACCCGACCCGGCCGGCGTCGCCGGTGACCGGACGGGCAGGATGCGGGCATGCGCGACGACGTACGCGGATACCTCACCGAACTCGTCCGGCGGGCCCGGGACGTGCTCGGCGACGGGCTGGTCGGCGCGTACGCGGCCGGCTCGCTCGGCCTGGGCGCCTACCAGCCCGGGCGCAGCGACGTGGACGTGGCGTTGCTTGTCGCCGCGCCGCCGACGGTCGCCGCGAAGCGGACGCTCGTGGACCGGCTGCGGCACGAGTCGCTGCCCTGCCCGGCGCGCGGCCTGGAACTTGTCGTCTACCGGCGCGACGTGGCCGCCTCCGGCACCGGTGAGCCGGGCTTCGCGCTGGAGCTGAACACCGGCGCCACGATGCCGTTCCGCGCCACCTACGACCCGGCCGACCGGCCCGGAGCGGACGGGCGGTTCTGGTACGCGCTGGACCGCAGCATCCTGCGCCAGGCCGGGCTGACCCTGCTCGGCCCGCCCGCCGCCGACGCGTTCGCCGACCCGGACCCGGCGACGCTGCGGGCGCTGCTGGTGGACGCGCTGCGGTGGTGGCTGGCGCTGCCCACGCCGCCCGGCGACGCGCCCGCCCCGGGCGCGGAGGACGCGGTGCTCGGGGCCTGCCGCGCGCTGGTGCGCTGCCGCGACGGGGTCTGGCTGGGCAAGGTCGACGCCGGACGCCGGGTGGCCGCCGACGACCCGGACGCCGCGCTGATCCACCGCGCGGTCGCCGCCCGCGCGGGCGGGCCGCCGCCGTCCGGGCCGGCCGCCCGCGCGTTCCAGCGCCGGGTGCTGGCGCGGATCGAGGCCGGCGGCTGACACTCCACCGGCCCCACCAGGGCGGGAACTAGGGTGGGCGGGGGAGGTGCGGTGATCATGACGGAGTTGAGCGCGTCGGCGCGGGCCGGGCTGGAGGCGGCGGTGCCCGGCGGCGTGAGCACCCGGGCCGCGGACCGGCTGAAGCTGGCCCACGACGCGTCGCACTACCTGCTGCACCCCGGCGCGGTGGTCACCCCGGCCGACGCCGGGCAGGTGGCCGCGCTGCTGGCGCAGAGCCGCCGCGCCGGCGTACCGCTGACGTTCCGCTCCGGCGGCACCAGCCTCAGCGGCCAGGCGGTCACCGACCGGCTGCTGGTGGACGTCCGCCGGCACTTCCGCGACCTGACCGTGCTCGACGACGGCCGGCGGGTCCGGGTCCAGCCGGGAGTCGTGCTGCGGCAGGTCAACGCGCGGCTCGCGGCGCACGGCCGCAAGCTCGGCCCGGACCCGGCCAGCGAGGCCGCGTGCACCGTCGGCGGCGTGGTCGCCAACAACTCCAGCGGGATGACCTGCGGCACCGAGTTCAACACCTACCGCACGCTGGAGTCGCTGGTGCTGGTGCTGCCCAGCGGCACCGTGCTGGACACCGGCGCCCCGGACGCCGACGCCCGGCTGCGCGCCACCGAGCCGGCGCTGCACGCCGGCCTGCTGCGGCTGCGCGACCGGGTGCGCGGCAACCCCGACTCGGTGCGCCGGGTCCGCGCCCAGTTCGCCATGAAGAACACCATGGGGTACGGGGTGAACGCGTTCCTCGACCACGACGACCCGGCCGACCTGCTCACCCGGCTGGTGGTGGGCAGCGAGGGCACGCTCGCGTTCGTCGCGTCGGCGACGTTCCGCACCGTACCCGTGCTCCGGCACGCCGCGACCGGGCTGCTGGTCTTCGACTCCCTCTGCGCGGCGACGGCGGCCATGCCGGCGCTGGTGGCCGCCGGGCCGGCGGCGGTGGAGCTGCTCGACGCCGCCGCGCTGCGGGTGGCGCAGCGCGACCCGAGGGCGGACGCGGCGCTGCGCGCTCTGGCCGTGCGCGGGCACGCGGCGCTGCTGGTGGAGTGGCAGGAGTCCGACTCCGACGCGCTGGCCGAGCGGGTCGCCGCGGCCGGGCCGGTGCTGGCCGACCTGCCGCTTACCACCCCGGCCCGGCTCAGCGGCGAGCAGGCCGCCCGGGCCGCGCTCTGGCACATCCGCAAGGGCCTGTACGCGGCGGTGGCCGGCGCCCGCCCGTCCGGCACCACCGCGCTGCTGGAGGACGTCGCGGTGCCGGTGGCGGCGCTCGCCGACACCTGTGCCGCGCTGACCGACCTGTTCGACCGTCACCGCTACGCCGACAGCGTCATCTTCGGCCACGCCAAGGACGGCAACGTCCACTTCATGCTCAACGAGCGGTTCGCCGGCGGCGAGGCCCCGACGCGCTACGCCGACTTCACCGAGGAGATGGTCGACCTGGTGCTCGGCCACGGCGGCACGCTCAAGGCCGAGCACGGCACCGGCCGGGTGATGGCCCCCTACGTGCGCCGCCAGTTCGGCGACGAGCTGTACGACGTGATGCGCGAGCTGCGGACGCTCTGCGACCCGGACGGCGTGCTCAACCCGGGCGTGCTGCTCGGCGACGACCCGGAGGTGCACCTGCGGCACCTGAAGACCGTGCCGACCGTGGAGGAGGAGGTGGACCGCTGCGTCGAGTGCGGCTACTGCGAGCCGGTCTGCCCCAGCCGCGACCTCACCACCACGCCCCGCCAGCGGATCGTGCTGCGCCGCGAGATCGCCGCCGCCGAGGCCGCCGGCGACCGGGCGTTGGCGGCGGAGCTGACCGACGCCTACGACTACGACGCGGTGCAGACCTGCGCGGTCGACGGCATGTGCGCCACCGCCTGCCCCGTCCTGATCAACACCGGTGACCTGGTCAAGCGGCTGCGCGCCGAGGAGCACGGCCGGGCGGTGTCGACCGGCTGGCGGGCCGCCGCCCGGCGGTGGGGCGCCACCACCCGGGGCATGGCCCGCGGGCTGGACCTGGCCGGCGCGTTGCCACCGGCGCTGCCCGAGGCGGCCACCCGGGCGGCCCGGGCGGTGCTCGGCGCGGACCGGGTCCCGCAGTGGCGACGCGACCTGCCCGCAGGTGGGTCGCCGCGCCGACCGCACCCGGTCGACGATCCGGACGCCGTCTTCGTGCCGTCCTGCCTGGGCACGCTGTTCGCCCCCGCCGAGGGCGGCATCGGGGCGGCCGCCGCGCTGCTCACCCTCGCCGACCGGGCCGGCGTCCGCCTGCTCGTGCCGGACGGCGTCGGTGACCTGTGCTGCGGCACCCCCTGGTCGTCCAAGGGGTTGACCGACGGCTACCGGGCGGTACGCGACCGGGTGCCGCCGGCGCTGCGGGCGGCCAGCCGCGACGGCGCGCTGCCGGTGGTCAGCGACGCCGCCTCCTGCACCGAGGGCTTCGACAGGCTGCTCGCCGGCGCCGGCGACCTGCGGGTGGTCGACGCGGTGGAGTTCGCCGCCACCACGCTGCTGCCCCGGCTGACCGTGCGCCGCCGGCTGGCGTCGCTGGCGTTGCACCCGACCTGCTCGTCGACCCGGCTCGGCCTGGACGACGCGTTGCTGGCGGTGGCCCGGGCGGTCGCCGACGAGGTGGTGGTCCCGGACGGCTGGCAGTGCTGCGGCTTCGCCGGCGACCGGGGCCTGCTGCACCCGGAGCTGACCGCGTCGGCCACCCGGGCCGAGGCCGCCGCCGTCACCGCGCGGTCCTTCGACGGGTACGCCTCGGTGAACCGCACCTGCGAGATCGGCCTGGCCCGGGCCACCGGCCAGCCCTACCGGCACCTGCTGGAACTGCTCGCGGAGGCGACCGCATGAGGCTGCGCAGTTGGTGGTCCGCCGGGTTGATGCTGGTCACCGGCGTGCTGGTCGGCGTCACCCAGGACGGCGTGGTGTCGGCCACGCTGGGCGTCGTGGGTTTCGCCGTGCTGGCGGTGCTCTTCTCGCCGCTGGCCTTCCCCCGGTCGCTGAGCGCGGCGGAGGCGAGCCGCCGCAGCGCCCGCGACGGCCGGCCGGTGGTCTACTGGCGACCCGGCTGCACCTACTGCCTGCGGTTGCGCCTGCGGCTGGGCCGGCGCGCCGGCCGGGCGTACTGGGTGGACATCTGGCGGGACCCGGAGGGTGCGGCGGCGGTCCGGGCGGTGACCGGCGGCGACGAGACCGTGCCGACCGTGGTGCTGCCGGACGGGGCGGTGGTGAACCCCGACCCGGCGTGGCTGCGCGCGCGGCTCGCGGTCCGCGCCGGGGCAGCCGGCGACGGCCGAGCTGACTAGGGTCGGGTCATGCACCGGTCCCGGCTCTACGCACTGATCATCGACGCGCCCCAGGAATCGGCCGGGGAGGTCACCGCGTTCTGGTCCGCCGCGCTCGGCGCGCCGGTCCGCACCGACCCGTCCGAGCCCGAGTTCACCGGCCTCGCCGACGTGGTGCCGGGGCTGGTCACCGCCGTGCAGGCGGTCGACGACGCGCCCCGGCACCACCTCGACATCGAGACCGACGACGTGCCCGCCGAGGTGGAGCGGCTGCGCGGGTTGGGCGCCACGCCGGTCTCCCGCTGGCAGGACTGCCACGTGCTGCGCGCGCCCGGCGGCCACCTGGTGTGCGTGATCCCGGTGGCCAGCGACCGGGAGCTGTTCGACTCCACCGCGACCCGCTGGCCGTGACGCCGGAGCCCCGGCCGGGAACGGCCGGGGCTCCGGGGTCCGTCACGCCCCGAAGGGCAGCGTGACGGTCGAGCGGTCACCGGTGCCGAGCGTGCTGGGCCCGCCGCCGATGGCGTTGAACACCTCCACGGTCACCGTCCCGCCGGCCAGGTCACCGAGCGTCCCGACGCCGGAGAGCAGGCCCCGGGCCTGGGTGTAGTGCTCCCAGCCCGGCACCGGGTCGGTGGCGAAGTACTGGTAGGTCTCCACCCGGTCGGCGGTGCCGTCGCCGGTCAGGTCGTAGGAGACCCGCACCTGGGTGCCGTTGCCGACCGTCGTGCCGGCGTCGAGCTGCAGGTCGAACCCGGTGGCCCCGCCGGTGTAGCGGGCGGTCAGGCCGGAGGCGGTGAACCGCAGCGGCTCCCCGCCGCTCGCCGGGACCGTCATCGTGGCCGCCGCGCCGGCCGTGCCGGCCAGGCCGGCCGGCCCCACCAGGTGCCGCTGGGCGGTGAACCCACCGGTCGCCGGGGGCGCGGTGGTGGCGGTGGTCCCGGCGTACGGCAGGACCAGGCGGGACGCGTCACCGACGCCGAGCGAGGTGGGGCCGGCGCCGATCGCGTTCCACACCTCGATCCGGACCGTGCCGCCGGCCAGGTCGCCGAGCGTGCCGGTGGCCGAGGCCAGGCCCTGCGTCTGCCGGTAGTGCTCCACACCGCTGACCGGGTCGGTGGCGTAGTACCGGTAGGTCTCCACCCGGTCGAAGCTGCCGTCACCGGTCAGGTCGTACGAGACCCGGGCCTGGACCCCGTTGCCGACCGAGGTGCCCGCGTCGACGGCCAGGTCGAACGCGGTGTTCCCGCCGCTGTAGGTGCCGGTCAGCCCGGTGGCGGTGAACACCTGCGCGTTGGCCGGCGACCCGTCGTGGTTGCCGTTGGCCGGGGCCACCGTGACCGTGCCCGCCGGGCCGGCCGCGCCACCCAGTTCCCCGCCGGAGCGCAGGTAGCGGGTCGGCTCCAGCGGGGTCGGGGTGCTCGGGCTGGGGCTCGGGCCGGTCGGCGTCGGCGTCGGGCTGGCGCTGGTCGGCGTCGGGCTCGGCGTCGTCGGCGTCGGGGTCGGCGTGGTCGGGGTGGGCGTGGGCATCCCGGTCGGCGGGGGACCGGTCGGCACCGTCACCCCGCCGGTGGCGCTGCCACCGCTCCAGGCGTACGCCCCGGAGGTGACGGTCTTGCCGGCCGGCACGGCCAGCGTGGTGCCGTCGGAGAACGTGACGGTCAGCGGCGAGGCGGTGATGTTCGACGCCACGTAGGTGCGCTCGGTGCCCTTCTTGAACACCTTCGCCAGCGGGTGGTTCGCGGTGACCGAGGTGTCCACATTGCCCAGCGCGGCAAGGTTGCGGATCCAGTGGAACGTGTGCGCCTTGCTCTCGCCCTCCTCGCTGGCGAAGGTGCTGTTCGCCCGGAAGTTGCGCAACGCCTGGTCGCCGTCGCCGAGGGCGAGGAACTCCCAGATGATGTCCTGCCACACCGTCGGCGGGCCGTTCTTGTTGGCCAGGAGCTCCGCGTAGTTGGCCTTCACGTACTCCGGGTAGTCACCGAGGTAGAGGTGGCCGCCGGTGATGGGCAGCATGTTGATGCCCTGGATCATCTCCGGCGCGGAGGAGAACCAGGTGGCGTACGCGCCGCCGTCGCCCCACACCATGCCGACGGTCTTGTGCTGGAAGCCGGCCGGGAAGTTCTCGTCGTGCACGTCGAACCAGTATTCGGAGATGGCCGCGGACTGGGTGGTCCACAGGTAGACGCCGGCGTCGCGGACGGCGGTGTTCCCGGTGGCCTGGCCCCACTGGATCAGCGCGTTGGCGAAGTTCATCCCCTCGGACGAGGACTCCTGGTTGTTGCCGGCGAAGAACGGCGCCAGCCCGGAGGCCCAGTCGTGGCCCGCGTAGATGTCGAAGTCCCGCAGGTAGGGGAAGCGGTTGTCGGCGCGGTCGTAGTTGTTGGCGTCGCGGATCAGCAGGTCGACCATGCCGCCGTAGCGGGTGTCGTCGGCCCACCCGCTGTCGAACTTGGCAAGCGTGGCCGCCGCGGCGATGAAGTAGCCGTAGTGGAAGTGGTGGTCGTTGAGGTCCTCGTCGGAGCCGTACGAGGCGGGGTAGCCGATCAGCGTGCCCCAGTTGCGGTCGTAGTAGAAGAGCTGGCTGGTCTCGCCGGAGGAGGCGGTGAGCCAGTTGGTGAGCCGGGCCTTCATGGCCGCGACCGCCTTGTCGCGGACCGGCGCCAGCCCGAGCTGGTCGGCGATCTCGGCGATCCGGGCGGCCCGGCCGAGGCCCTTGCCGGCCCAGTAGGTGTCCTGGCCGCTGATCCCCTCCGGGTTGGCCAGCTCGGCGTTGAGGTAGTTGGTGACCGTGCTCAGGTCCGCGCCGGTGGAGTCGCCCACGGCCGGCACCTCGGGCAGCACGCCGGTGAAGCGCATCGAGGTGGTGAACGACGGCACGCCGGCCAGCACCCGCATCGCGCCGCGCGGCGAGACGTACGTCGGGGCGATCGGGGTGGCGCCGGTGAGGCTGCGCCACTGGTGCGGGTAGAGCGCCACCACGGTCTTCGTCTCGGTGCCCTCGCGGGGCGTGGTGGTGAACGCGTAGGTGGTGCGCACCGAACCGGTCGCTGGGTCGTACGCGTAGCTCATCCGGGTGCCGGTGACGTGCGCGTGCGCGTACCTGCCGTAGGTGTCGGCCAGGGCGGCCCTGTCCGCGCCGCCGGGCAGCACCGCGACCGAGAAATAGCCCTTGCCGGCCAGCGTGGAGCTGATCCCGGCGCCGTTGACGCTCCAGGTCGAGCCGGTCGGCCCGTACGCGACGTAGTCGTGGCCGTTGACCGTGAAGCCGATGGTGGCGCCGGAGTTGCGCCACACCGTCGGCGTCGCGCTCGCGGTGAGCTGCGCGGCGCCGCCGCCGGTCACGGTGTAGTAGCTGAACGGCAGGCCGTGCCCGATGGTGGCCCGCATGCTCCGGCTGCCGTCGCTCCAGTCGGCGGTGACCGTCCAGTCCGTCCAGTCGGCGGCCTTGACCACCGGCGCGGCCAGCCCGGCCACCCCGACGCGGACGTCCTCGGTGTACGGGTAGTGGTACTCGCCGACGCCGGTGGCGGTGCCGCTGATCGCCGGCGTGGTGGTGTAGGACAGCCCGAGACCGTTGGTCTCGGCCTTGAACGCCAGCGGGTGCGCCTGGAGGTTCTCGCTGCCTCCGCAGGTGTTGCGCTTCCAGATCAGCGAGGACCACCAGTCGTTGGTGGGGATCGCGCCGGCAGGTGCGTCGGCGGTGGCGAAGATCCGGGGGTTGGTGCTGACCGTGCCGCAGCCCTTGGGCAGCACGGCGCCGGGCGGCAGCGTCTCGGTGTAGCTGCCCGCGCCGACGGTGCCGGCGGCGGCCGTGCCGCCACCGCCGACCACGACGCCGAGCAGGCCGGCCGCGAGCACGGAGGCGGCGGCGAGGGCGGTCACCCGACGACGGCGCCGACGGGTGGGGGACGGTACGGGAGCCGGCGGGGGTACGGGGGAGACGTCCCGCAGGGGGAGTGTCATGGAGGTCCCCTTCAGAGGAGAAGGTGGTGTTCGGATGGTGGTCCGATCGCCGAGAGAGCGCTCTCTTGAGAAGCGAGATTAGGTTCCGGTTACGCGTCCGTCAATGTCTCATTACCAAAGAGAGCGCTCTCTGAGCCGTGGGACGACTCCCACGACAGGCGCCCGTACCAGTCACAACCGTTCACGGTGGACCCCTGCCGCAGGCGCCCCCACCTGCCCGGGTGATGGACCGACGTGGACGGTCGAGCCCTCGTGCGCCCGTGCCGTCCCCCGAGCCCGCCCCTGCCGTGGGTGGGTGTATTTTTGTGGGGGGGGGGGTGGGTTAATTTAGCAGGACACAAATAATTACAAAGGGTTGG
>NZ_JBITEP010000025.1:59820-86439 GCF_044455315.1 Micromonospora sp. NPDC051300
CATGAAGTTGGCGGCGGTCGGGGAGATCGAAAATGCCGCCAACTTCATGATCGACGCGGGATGGGCGGGCTGGTGGCTGCCCGCCGTGGGACGCCACGAACGGGGAGCCCTCCGCGCGGGCGATCACGGCGTTCCAGCCACGCCGTTGGCCTGGGAGGCAGGCACGGCCGGGACGGCCGGCCCGACCCGCGCCCCGTCCCACGCGCGACCGCTGTCGATCAAGGAGTTGGCGTCGGTGCCGAGGCTGTCCGACGACACGAACCCCTTGGTCAACTCTTCTTCGGCCGCCCGAACCCACCCGGCCTCGCCGATCGTGGAGTGATGGCGGCCGGATCACCGGGATTACGGCTTTTGACAACAGCCACAACTCCGGGCCGGGCCGATCCGAGCCGGCCCGGGGCAGAGCGGGGGCAGGGTGCGGGGTGGGTCAGGCGGCGGTGGCGGTTAGGTGGTTGTCGGTGGTGGGGCGGCCCGTGTCGGTGGGGGCGAGGGCGTCGCCGGCAGCCGTCGGGTCGGTCGCGGGGGAGCCGGGTCGGGCGACGGGTACGCCGGGCCAGGTGCCGGTGGACCCGGCCGGTGTGACGCCGATCCGAGGGGCGGTGACGGCGGCCCCGGTCCGGGTGCCGGGTGAGCCGGCGCGGGCGATGGTCAGGCCCGCCTGGGCGGCGTTCCACGCGGGGCACGGCCAGGCGGCCCCGGCGCAGCTCGGGCTGGCACACACCCGCTGCGCGTCGGGCTGGTGCGCGTCGGCGACCGCGGCGGACAGGTCCCACAGCAGTGGGTCGGCCACCTCCGCCGGACGGTCGGTGACACGGTCGGTCAGTGATCCGGACATGTTCGATCCCCCCTGTGGTGAACGGCCCTGACCTGTTTCCGGAACCGGTCCCCGCCAAACCTGCGGATGATCGGGAACGGGCATAGGCTGGCCGGCGTGGCGAGGTACTACGACCTGCATCCGGACAATCCGCAGCCTCGGGTGATCCGGCAGGTGGTGGACCTGCTGCGCGCCGACGGGGTGATCGTCTACCCGACGGACTCGTGCTACGCCCTCGGCTGCCGGCTCGACAACCGGGACGGCGTGGAGCGGATCCGGGAGATCCGCCGGCTGGACGAGCGGCACCCGTTCACGCTGGTCTGCGCCGACTTCGCCCAGCTCGGCCAGTTCGTCAAGCTCAGCAACGCGGTCTTCCGGCAGGTCAAGGCCGTGATCCCGGGCAGCTACACGTTCCTGCTGCCGGCCACCGCCGAGGTGCCCCGCCGGCTCCAGGACCCCCGGCGGCGGGTGGTCGGCGCGCGCGTGCCGAAGCACACCGTCACCCAGGCGCTGCTCGCCGAGCTGGGCGAACCGCTGCTCTCCAGCACCCTGCTGCTCCCCGGCGAGCCGGAGCCGATGACGCAGGGCTGGGAGATCAAGGAACGCCTCGACCACCAGGTCGACGCCGTGGTCGACGCCGGCGACTGCGGGCTGGAGCCCACCACCGTGGTCGACCTCTCCGGGGACGAGCCGGAGATCCTGCGCCGGGGCGTCGGCGACCCGTCCCGCTTCGAGTAGTGATCGGGCCGTTCCGCCCCACCCGGTCGTGCCGTGCGGCACGGTGGACCCGGCGGACGGCGACGGGGGTACGGGCGTGAGCGCACTCGTGCTGATCACGGTGCTCGGGGTCACCGTGCTCGTCGGCACCACCATCGGCGGCCGGTACAGCGTCGCGCCGCCGGTGCTGCTCATCTCGATGGGCGCGCTGCTCGGCCTGCTGCCGCCGTTCGAGAACGTGGTCCTCGAGCCCGAGGTGGTGCTGGTGCTGTTCCTCCCGGCGATCCTCTACCGGGAGAGCCTGGTGATCAGCCTGCGCGAGATCCGCGCCAACCTCGCGGTGATCGTGCTGCTGGCCGTCGCGCTGGTGATCATCACGATGGTGGCGGTCGCGTACGTCGCCCAGGCCCTCGGCGTGGAACCGGCTGCCGCCTGGGTGCTGGGCGCGGTCCTGGCGCCCACCGACGCCGCCGCGGTCGCCGGCCTGGCCAAGCGGATGCCGCGCGGCATCCTCACCACGCTGCGCGCGGAGAGCCTGGTCAACGACGGTACGGCGTTGGTGCTGTTCGCGGTGGCGGCGGGCGTGATCGCGGGCGGTCGGGTGCCGGGGGCGTTGTCGCTCACCGGGCAGTTCGTCGGCAAGTCGCTCGGCGGGGTGGCCGCCGGGCTGCTGGTCGGCGGGCTGGTGGTGCTGATCCGCAAGCACGTCGACGACCCGATGCGCGAGGGCGGGCTGAGCATCCTGACGCCGTTCGTGGCGTTCCTGCTCGCCGACGCGGCGCACGCCAGCGGGGTGCTCGCGGTGGTGGTGTCCGGCCTGCTGCTGTCGTACGCGGGACCACGGGTGATCCGGGCCCGCTCCCGGGTCACCGCCTACGCGTTCTGGGACCTGTCCACCTTCATGATCAACGGCAGCCTGTTCGTGCTGCTCGGCATGCAGGTGCCGGGCTCGCTGCGCAGCATCACCAGTCACTCGCCGGCCGCCTCGTTCGGCATCGCCGTGCTCGTCGCGCTGGTCGTGGTGGTCACCCGGCTGGGCTGGGTGCACCTGTCGGTGTCCGCCCTGCAGAGCGTCGACCGGCGGGAGTCGCGTCGGTCCGCCCACTTCGACGCCCGGATGCGTACCGCCGCGGGCTGGGCCGGCTTCCGGGGCGCGGTCTCGCTCGCCGCGGCGCTGGCGGTGCCGGTCACCATGCACGACGGCAGCCGGGTGCACGAGCGCGATCTGATCATCTTCGTCACCGTCGTGGTGATCGTGCTGATCATGGTGGTGCAGGGCACCACGCTGCCCGCGGTGGTGAGCTGGGCCGGGCTGACCGGCGACCGGGAACGCGACGACGAGGTGCGCCGGGCGCGGATCCGGGCCACCGAGGCGGCGCTGGAGGCGTTGCCGTCGGTCGCCGCCGACCTGGGCGTCGCGCCGGACACCGTGGACCGGCTGCGCTCCGGCTACCAGGACCACCTGGCGGACGTCCGCCAGGTGCGCAGCGAGGAGTCGGAGCGGGAGCGGGAGATGGTCCGCCGGTTGAAGTTGGCGATGCTGGACCGCAAGCGGCAGGCGGTGACCCGGCTGCGCAACACCAACCAGATCGACGACGCGGTGCTGCGGGAACTTCAGGCGGCCACCGACATCGAGGAGATCCGGCTGCTCGGGCCGGAGCTGGAGGACTGAGCCGTGGCCCGGCGCGACGGGGTGCCGCGCCGGGCCACGGGTGGGATCAGCCGGCCGTGCAGCTCACGGTGCCGGAGGGGGCGGTGCCGGTGCCCTGGAAGCCGAACTCGGTGGTGCCACCGGCGGGGACCTGGCGGTTGTAGTCGACGTTGCGGAACGTCACCGGGCCGGTGGAGCCGCTGGTCTGCGCGCTCCACGCGTTGGTGACCGAGGAGCCGGACGGCAGGGTCAGCGACACCGACCAGCCGTTGAGCGCGCTGCCACCGGCGGTGACCCGGACGTTGGTGACGAAGCCGCCCTGCCACTGGTTGGTGGAGAGCGTCGCGGTGCAGGCGCCGGCCGGCGGCGGGGTCGTCGGCGGCGCGGTGGTGGGCGGCGGGGTCGTGGGCGCGGTGCTGGTGGGCGGCGTGCTGGTCGGCGGCGTGGTGCCGCCGGCGTTCAGCGCGTCGAGCGTCGAGGTGTACGCCGCCTTCTTGTTGCCGCTGCCGTCGAAGAGCAGCGGCGTGCCGCTGGCCCGCCAGGAGTCGCTGTCCCGGATGCCCCAGACGGTGATGCCGTTGCACCGCGCCACGGCCAGGCAGTCCTTGACGACGTTGCCGTAGGTGGTCGCCTGGGCGCTGCCGGAGCCCTCGATGTCGAGCTCGGTGATCTGCACATCGACGCCCAGGTCGGCGAAGTTCTGCAGCGTGGTGCGGTAGTTGCCCGGGTACGGCGAGCCGCTGTTGAAGTGCGACTGGAAGCCGACGCAGTCGATCGGCACGCCCCGGGCCTTGAAGTCCTTGACCATGTTGTAGACGCCCTGCGTCTTGGCCCAGGTCCAGTTGTCGGTGTTGTAGTCGTTGTAGCAGAGCTTGGCGCCGGGGTCGGCGGCGCGCGCGGTGCGGAAGGCGACCTCGATCCAGTCGTTACCGGTGCGCTGGAGGTTCGAGTCGCGGCGGCCGCCGTTGCCGTCGTCGAACGCCTCGTTCACCACGTCCCAGGCGTAGATCTTGCCCTTGAAGTGGGTGGCGACCTGGGTGATGTGGTTGACCATCGCGTTGCGCAGCGCGGTGCCGGACAGGCTCTGCGCCCAGCCCGGCTGCTGCTGGTGCCAGGCCAGCGCGTGCCCGCGGACCCGCATGCCGTTGGCCTGGGCGTGCGCGACGATCCGGTCGGAGCTGCTGTAGGTGAACTGGTTCTGGGACGGCTCGGTGGCGTCCCACTTCATCTCGTTCTCGGGCGTGACCATGGTGAACTCGCGGTTCAGGATGCCGACGTACGTGGCGTCCGACAGCTTGTTCGCGGCCACCGCGGTGCCGAAGTAGCGGCCCTGTTCCGCCGCCGAGGCGCCGAGGGTCGTGCCGGCGCTGGCGCTTGTCGCGACCGCGACCGTGGCCGCGACCGCCGCAGTTCCGGCGAGCATCGACACCACCGCGGCACGCGGGCGCGGCCGGGCTGCCGCGCTCTGACTGGTGCGGGCGAACACCTTGTCCATCTGAAGCCTCTCCTAGCCTGACCAATGGGACGGTCCACCTCGATCACCGCCCGCCACGGTGTCGGCTCGGTCGCGGCCGCCCGGAGGCCGCGCGGGTGGGGAGTGGCTCCCCGTCACCGTGGAGTGATCGAAGCGAATCTCTGTCGGGAGCCTACCGGAAGCGTTCCGAAAACTTAATGCTCGCGATGTCTCTACTCACCTGCCGTCGACGGAGTTCCGGGACGGGAAGGTGCCGGCCGCAGGCGGTGGGCGCGCGGGGCCACCCGGTGTGCCGAACCCGAAAGTTTCGGCACCCGGGCCCGTCGGGTCGGCGCGCTGTCCGCCACCGGACCGCTGTCGGCGCTTGAACGGGGGCGGTCTCGGGTCGATGCTGGCCTCACATCGATTATCGACGATGGAGGGGTCCTGATGCGCCGACCGTCGCTCGTCTTCCTCACGCTCGCCGCGCTGCTCGCCGTCACCCCGGCCGCGGCCCGGGCCGGCTCGTCGCCACCCGCGCCGGCCGCGCTCGCCGAGGTGCGCACCGCCGGCACCGCCTGGGGCCACGACCCGGCCACCGGCCGCCTGACCGTCACCGTCGACGACACGGTACGCGGGGCGGAGCTGGCCGCGCTGCGCCGGAGCGCCACCCGCGCCGGCGCGGTGCTGCGGCACGAGCCGGGCCGGTTGCGCACGCTCATCGCCGGCGGACAGGCGGTCTACACCGGCGGTGGGCGCTGCTCGCTCGGCGTCAACGCGCGCAGCGGCAGCACCTGGTACTTCGTCACCGCCGGACACTGCACGAACCTGGGCGCCACCTGGTACGCCGACAGCGCCCGCACCAGCGTGCTGGGCTCCCGGACCGGCAGCAGCTTCCCCGGCAACGACTACGGGGTGGTCCGCTACACCGGCACGGTCGCCCACCCCAGCGCCGTCTACACGTATCCCGGCCAGGTGACCATCTCCGGGGCCGGCAGCGCGTACGTCGGGCAGGCGGTCTGCCGCAGCGGCGCCACCACCGGCGTGCGGTGCGGCCTGGTCACCGGGCTGAACCAGACCGTCAACTACGCCGAGGGCAGCGTCACCGGACTGATCCGCACCAACATCTGCGCCGAGCCGGGGGACAGCGGCGGCCCGCTCTACGTGGCCGCGACCGGCACCGTCATCGGCATCCTCTCCGGCGGCAGCGGCAACTGCGCCAGCGGTGGCACCAGCTACTACCAGCCGATCCTGGAGATCCTCGCCGCCTACGGCCTGAGCATCCCGTGACCGGCGTCAGGCGTCGCCGGGCACGGCCATCTCGCCGAGGAGCGACCAGTCGTCCTGCGGCACGGTGGCGTTGACGATCCGCGGCGTCTCCGCGAGGTGCGGCGGCAGCGTGCGCCGCGCCTCGCGGAAGTGCGCCGACTGCACGTGCGCCGCACCCGCCTCGTCGTCGCGGAACGCCTCGACCAGCACGTACTCGGTCGGGTCGTCGAGGCTGCGGGACCAGTCGAACCACAGGCAGCCGGGCTCGGCGCGGGTGGCGGCGGTGAAGTCGGCGGCGATCTCGGGCCAGCGGTCGGCGTCGGCCGGCCGGACACGGAACTTGGCGGTGATGAAGATCATGGGTAGAGGCTAGCCTGGCGCGGTGACCGTCTACGCCCTCGCGCAGCTCACCGTCCACGACCGGGCGCGCTACGACAGGTACGTCGCCGCCTTCCTGCCCGTGCTGGCCCGGCACGGCGGCCGGCTGCTCGCCGCCGACACCGCTCCGCGGGTGGTGTCCGGCGAGTGGCCGCACGACAAGGTGGTCCTGCTGTCCTTCGACAGCCGGGAGGACTTCGAGCGGTGGTCCACCTCGCCGGAGTACGTGCGGATCGCCCGCGACCGGGAGGCGGCCACCGACGGGGTGCTCCTGCTGCTCGACGGGATCGGCCACGCCTGGCCGGCCTGACCGCTCCGAGCCGCACGCCGGTTCGCCTGCGGTGAGCTAGGGTGGAACGGACCCCGAACATCGGAGTGATCATGGCAGGTGACGACGACATCTCCGGGTGAGAGCCCCGGACGGCCGCCGACGCGCACCCCGCGACGTCGCCGCGGCCCCCTTCGTCGTCCCCCTGCCACCGCCGGGCGCCCCGTCGCGCTCCGGCGCTTCCTTCCCGAGGTCGATCATGTCCGACGCCTACGTCGTCAGCTCCGCTCTCACCTTCTCCTGGCCGGACGACACTCCGGTCTTCACCGACCTGTCCTTCTCCGTGCCCGGCGGCCGGACCGGTCTGGTGGCCCCCAACGGCACCGGCAAGACCACGCTGCTGCGGCTGATCGCCGGCGAGCTGCGTCCGAGCGCCGGCACGGTCACCGTCCACGGTGTCCTCGGCTACCTGCCCCAGCACCTGCCGTTCGCCGTCGACCAGACCGTCGCGCAGGTGCTCGGCGTCGACCGGGCCGTCGCCGCGCTGCACGCCATCGAGGCCGGCGACGCCCGCGAGGAGCACTTCACCGCCGTCGGCGACGACTGGGACGTCGAGGAGCGCACCCGGGCCGAGCTGGACCGGCTGGGCCTGGGCGAACTGGCGCTCGACCGCCGCCTGGGCACGCTCAGCGGCGGTCAGGTGATCTCCCTGGGCCTGGCCGCGCAACTGCTGCGCCGCCCGGACGTGCTGCTGCTCGACGAGCCGACCAACAACCTCGACGAGGCGGCCCGGGAGCGGCTCACCGCGGTGCTGCGTGGGTGGACCGGCTGCCTGCTGGTGGTCAGCCACGACCGGGCGCTGCTCGACGAGATGGACCGCATCGCCTCCCTGGAGAACGACGAGATCCGCTGGTACGGCGGCGCCTTCACCGCCTACGAGGAGACGGTGCGCGCCGAGCGCGAGGTCGCCGAACGGCAGGTCCGCAGCGCCGAACAGGACCTGAAGCGGCAGAAACGCGAGTTGCAGCAGGCCCGCGAACGCGCCGCCCGCCGCGCCTCCACCGCCGCGCGGAACCTGCCCGACGCCGGGCTGGCCCGGATCGTCGCCGGTGGCCTGAAGCGCGACGCCCAGGTCTCGGCGGGTCGGGCCGCCGAGACGCACGCCGCGCGCGTCGGCGACGCGCAGACCCGGCTGGACCAGGCCGGCCGGGCCGCCCGCCAGGACGACCGGATCGTGATCGACCTGCCCGACACCGCCGTGCCGGCCGGCCGTACCGTCTTCCACGGCGAGAGGCTGCGCGCCGGGTACGACGGCCGGTCGGTGTTCGCCGGGGCCGGCGTCGACCTGACCGTCCGGGGGCCGGAACGGATCGCGCTCACCGGCGGCAACGGCGCCGGCAAGTCCACGCTGCTGCGCCTGGTCAGCGGCGACCAGGCGCCGGTCGCCGGCACCGCCACCCGGGTCGAGGGCCGGGTGGCGTACCTGTCGCAACGGCTGGACCTGCTCGACCCGGCGCGTACGGTCGCCGAGAACCTCGCCGCTTTCGCGCCCGGGCTCGCCGACGCCGAGCGGATGAACCTGCTCGCCCGCTTCCTGTTCCGCGGTGACCGGGTGCACCTGCCGGTGCGGGTGCTCTCCGGCGGCGAACTGCTGCGGGCCACCCTGGCCTGCGTGCTGAACGCCTCCCCGGCGCCGCAGTTGCTGCTGCTCGACGAGCCCACCAACAACCTCGACCTGGACAGCGTCGCGCAGCTCGAGAGCGCGCTCGGCGGCTACCGGGGGGCGCTGATCGTGGTCAGTCACGACCCGCGGTTCCTGGCCGCGATCGGCGTCGACCGGTGGCTGCGGCTGGCCGACGGCGCGCTCGTCGAGACCCGCGCGCCGGAGGAGGCTGGCTAGTCTGCCGGCATGGCAGATCCATTCCGGGTGCGCGTCACGGTGCGCGGCTACGAGCTGGACACCCAGGGACACCTCAACCAGGCGGTCTACCTCCAATACGCCGAGCACGCCCGCTGGGAGTGCCTGCGCGCCGCCGGGATCGCCCAGGACCGGTTGCTCGCCGGCGGTGTCGGGCCGGTCGCCCTGGAGGTGACCGTGCGCTACCTGCGGGAGCTGCGCGGCGGCGACGAGGTCGACGTCACCTGCGAGTTCCGGTGGGGCGAGGGGAAGACGTTCGGCATCGTGCAGGACTTCACCAGGCCGGACGGGACCCCGGTCGCCGGGGTGACCGGGGTCGGCGGCCTGCTGGACCTGGCCGCCCGGCGGCTGGTGCCCGAACCGCGGGAGCGGTTCCGGGCGCTGGCCGCCGACCCGGCGCCGATGAGCCTCTGAGCCGTCCCGGGCTCGTCGCGCCGCCCCCGGCCCGTCGCGCCGTCCGGGCTCGTCGCGCCGCCCCCGGACCGTCGCGCCGTCCGGGCCCGGCGGGTCGGCCGTCCGGGCCCGGCGGGTCGGGGCGGCGGCGGGTCAGGCGGGGCGGCGGCCCCACGCCGACACCAGCGGCGCGAGCGTGAGGTCGAGGTCGCCGGCGTCGACCGCGGCCAGGTGCGCGTCGATCTCGGCGTCGTCGGTCAGGCCGGCGGCGAGCAGGTCGGCGCGGACCATACGCACCGTGGCGGCCTCCAGCCGGTCGCACGCCACCCCGCCGACCGGGAACCAGCCGGCCGCCGCGACGTCGACCAGGCCGGCCGCCCGCAGCGACCCCGGCAGCGTCCGGCCGAAGCGCATGTCGGCGCCCCGGCGGGTCATCAGCTCCCGGACGGCCCGCCGCAGCGTGTTGGCCCGCCGCTGCGCCGGGCCGACCTCGTCCAGGCAGGCCAGCGGCTGCAGCTCGGTGTCGGCGTCCTCCACCAGCAGCCAACCGCCGGGCCGCAGCGCCGCCACCATGGTGGCCAGCGCGCGGACCCGGTCGGGCACGTGCACGAGCACCAGCCGCGCGTGCACCAGGTCGAACGTGCCGGGCTGCGGCGGCGGGTCCCGGGCCACGTCGTGCTCGCGCACCTCGTATCCGCCGCGCGGGTCCAACCAGGACGGGTCGATGTCGGTGGCGAGCACGTGACCGGTCGGGCCGACGGCCGCGGCCAGGGCCTCGGGAACGCCGGGACCGCCGGCGCCCACCTCCCAGCAGCGCCACCCCGCCCGCAATCCGAGCCGTTCGGCGTGCCCCCGCGTGACGCCGTCGAACAGCGCGGCCAGCCAGGTGAACCGCTCGCCCGCCTCCGCCCGGGCGTTGTCGAGCAGGTAGCGGTGATCCGGCCCGGGCGGGGGACCGACGGCGTCCCGCGATGCGTCCATGGGCCCATCCTCACGCCCCGAGGGGGTGTTGTCAGCCGCCGCCACGCAGGTAGGCGAGCACGGCCAGCACCCGGCGGTTGGTGTCGTCGTCCGGCGGCAGGTCCAGCTTGGCCAGGATGTTGCCGACGTGCTTGCCGACCGCGGCCTCGGTGACGTGCAACCGGGCCGCGATCGCGCCGTTGGAGTGGCCCTCGGCGACCAGGCCCAGTACCTCCCGTTCCCGCCGGGAGAGCGCGTCGAGCGGGTCGCGTGGGCGGCGCAGCAGGTGCCGCACCACGTCCGGGTCGACTGCCGTGCCGCCGGCCGCCACCCGGCGCAGCGTGTCGGCGAACTCGGCGACGTCGGCCACCCGGTCCTTGAGCAGGTAGCCGACCCGCCGGCCGTCGCCGCTGTCCAGCAGCGCCGCCGCGTACCCGCTCTGCACGTGCTGGCTCAGCACCACCACGGCGAGGTCCGGGCGCTCCGCGCGCAGCGTCACCGCCGCGCGCAGGCCGTCGTCGCGGTGCTCCGGCGGCATCCGGATGTCGGTCACCACCAGGTCCGGTCGGTGGGTACGGACCGCGTCCAGCAACTCCGGGGCGGAGCCGACGGCGGCGGCCACCGCGAAGCCGAAGCGGGTCAGCAGGCCCACCAGTCCCTCGCGGAGGAGGACCTCGTCCTCGGCGAGGACGACCCGGGTCACGGACGGCACGGCAGCTCCACCCGCACGACTGTAGGCCCGCCGGGCGGGCTGGCCAGCAGCAACCTGCCGTCCGCCGCGGCCACCCGGTCGGCGAGCCCGGTCAGGCCGGTGCCCCGGTCCGGGTCGGCGCCGCCCCGGCCGTCGTCCTCGACCTCCACCACCAGCCGGCGGTCGGCGCGGGTCAACCGCACCTCGGCCCGGGTCGCGCCGGCGTGCCGGGCCACGTTGCCCAGCGCCTCGGAGACCACGTACCAGGCGGTGGTCTCGACCAGCTCCGGCGCGGGGTGGGACAGGTCGGCCCGCACGGTGACCGGGACCACCGACCGGGCGGCCAGGTCACCTACCGCGCCGGCCAGCCCCAACTCGGTGAGCTGCCGGGGGCGGATGCCCTGGACGATGCCGCGCAGCGTCACCATCAGCTCCTTGGCCTGCTCGTGCGCCGCGTCGAGCGGCCGGGCGGCGGGGGAGTCGTCCGGCACGTCGAGGCGGGCCAGCCCGAGCTGGAGGGTGAGGCTGGTCAGGCGTGGCTGCGCCCCGTCGTGCACGTCCCGCTCGATGCGGCGGCGTTCCGCCTCGTAGGCGCCCACCAGGCGGGCCCGGGACCGGGCCACCTCCCGCAGCGCGCCGGCGTCGGGCGCGCCGTCGAGCAGCCACCTGGCCACGGCCGCCTGGCCGGCGACCAGCAGACCGGCCAGGTAGAGCAGCGCCGGCGCGGCGAGCGCGCCGGCGACGGCGTACGGGACCGCTCCGGCCGGGGACTCGACGGTGTCCCAGACCAGCACGATCCGCTCCCCGCCGCCGGTCAGCCACGGACCGGCGACGAGCGCGACGTCGAGCAGCACTAGCAGGCCGAACGTCCCGTAGGCCAGCGGCACCACGGTGGACATCCAGGCGGTGTACGCGACCTCCCGCCAGGCGGCGGCGCCGGTGAGGCGGGCGATCGGGCCGCGCCGGAGCGGGCCGGGCAGCGGCCGGGAGTCGACCAGGCCGAGCCGCCACCGCTCGGCTGCCGCCACCGGTGCGCTCGCCAGCGGCGCGACGGCGAGCGCGATCAGCGCCAGCACGGCGAGCACGGCCAGCACCGGCACGTCGACCGGCCGGTCCCGCCGCAGCGCGCTCACCACCAGCAGCAGCGGTGCGACGACCACCGACCAGGCGACCGCCAGGACACCGGCGACCGGCAGGGTGGTCGCGGCGTACGCCAGGGCCCGCCAGGGCCAGGCGGAGAGCGGGTAGTGGCGGCGGCGCAACGCCCCGGCCAGGTGCGACGGCTGAGTCATGGCCTGACGCTAGCCAGCGGGCGGGTGGCCGGCCCAGCCGTCCAGACCCCGGTCGCGGGGTGGGTCTGGCCCTACCCCGGACCGGCCCGCCACGCCCCGTGCGCGCGGCCGGGGCGACGCGGTCGACTCGACGGATGACTCGTGACCGGCTCACCGCGAGCTGCTGGCTGCTCGCCACCGCGCTGTTCCTGACCGCCAATCTCGTGGTCGGGCTGGCCTGGCGGGAACCCCGTTTCGACTGGACTCACCACAACATCAGCGACCTGGGCAACGTCGGGTGCGGCGTGTGGGACACCACCCGGCCACGGCTCGTGTGCTCGCCGTGGCACCCGGCGATGAACGTCGCCTTCGTCGCCGTCGGGCTGCTGCTCGCGGCCGGCGTCCTGGTCGGCCGGACCGCGTTCGGCCGGGGCCGCGCCGCGACCGTGGCGCGGGCGTGCGCGCTCGCCGCGGCCGGCGGGTACGTGCTGGCCGGCGTCTGTCCCGCGGACGTGGACGAGAACCGGCACGTGCTGGGCGCCGTGCTGATCTTCGTGCTGGGCAACTGTGGTCTGCTCGTCGGGGCGCGGGCCGCCCGCCCGGCCGCGCTGGACGACCTGCCGCGCGCCGGCCTGCTCCTCGGCGTGGTCGGGCTGGTGGGCGCCGCGCTGTTCCTGGCCCGGGTCGACGTGGGCATCGGGGTGGGCGGCATGGAGCGGGTCGCCGTCGCGCCGCTGTTCGGCTGGGTGTCGTGGGCGGCCCTGCGCCTGCTCCGGGAGTGTCGGCCGGCGTGCCTATCCTGACCGGATGGAGCTGGCGTTCAGCGGCGAGGTCTGGTTCTGGCGGGGGCCGGCGCCGCACCACTTCGTGACCGTCCCCGACGAGCAGTGCGCCGCGCTGGCGGCCGCCGCGGCGTCGGTCAGCTACGGCTGGGGCATGATCCCGGTCGGCGTCCGGATCGGCGGCACCGCTTGGCGCACGTCGCTGTGGCCGAAGGACGGGCGCTACCTGGTGCCGCTGCGGGTCGCGGCGCGCCGGGCGGAGGGCATCGAGCTGGGCGACCGGGTGGACGTCCGGCTGACGGTGGACGGGTGAGCGCCGACGACCTGGCGCGGGCGGGCCGGTTGCTCGCCGCCGCGAGCCGGCCGGTGGTGTTCACCGGCGCCGGCACGTCGGCCGAGAGCGGAGTGCCGACGTTCCGGGACGCGCAGACCGGCCTCTGGCGACGGTACGATCCGGGCCGCCTCGCCACCCCGGCCGCGTTCCACGCCGACCCGGCCCTGGTCTGGGGCTGGTACGAGAGCCGGCGGCACGGGGTGCGCCGGGCCGAGCCGAACCCGGGACACCGGGCGGTGGCCGCGATCCGGGCCCGGCTGCCGGAGACCGTCGTCATCACGCAGAACGTCGACGACCTGCACGAGCGGGGCGGCGTCCCCGACCCGGTGCGGCTGCACGGCAGCCTGTTCGCGCCCCGCTGCTCGGCCTGCGCCCACCCCGCTCCGGCGCCCGGTGACGCGGACGGGCCGCCGGCCGGGCCGCTCGACCCGCCGGCCTGCGCGCGGTGCGCCGCCCCGGTCCGGCCGGGCGTGGTCTGGTTCGGCGAGGCGCTGCCGGCGGCGGCGCTGGACGCCGCGGTCGCGGCGGCGTCCCGCTGCGACCTGCTGCTCACCGTGGGCACCTCCGCGTTGGTCCACCCGGCGGCCGAGATCCCGCTCGTGGCGGCGCGTCTCGGCGCGCCCGTGGTGCAGGTGAACCCGGACCGGACGCCGCTGGACGCGGTCTGCGCGGTCAACCTGCGTGGTCGCGCGGGCGAGGTGTTGCCGGAGCTGGTCCGGGCGGCCTGGCCGGCGGACGCCGCCGGCTGAGCGGCGTCCGCCCGGCTGAGCGGCGTCCGGCCGACCGAGCGGCGTCCGGCCGACCGAGCGGCGTCCAGCCGACTGATCGGCCGAATCGTCCGACCGGCCCCGGCCGCGCCGCCTACCGTCGGCCGGGGGCGGTGCGGCGGCGAGGGGCGGAGCGTGGGAGAGGACCGGGTGGGACGGCACCCGTGGTGGCCGCGCCCGCCCGTGCCGGCGCCGGCGGCCCGCCGGGTCACGCCGTTCGAGATCTTCTTCGACCTGGTCTTCGTCTTCGCGCTCACCCGGATCATGGCGTTGGTCGGGCCGGATCCCACCCCGGCCGGCATGGGCCGCGGGCTGCTGCTGCTCGTGCTGCTCTGGGTGGCCTGGTCGTCGTACACCTGGTTGGGCAACCACACGCGGGCCGATGCGGGGGTGGTGCGCGGCGGGTTCCTGGTCGCGATGGCGGCGTTGTTCGTGGCCGCGCTGGTCATGCCCCGGGCCTGGACGCCCGGTCCGGGGCTGGACGGGCCGTTGCTCGTCGCGCTCGCCTACGTGCTGCTGCGCGTGGTGCACCTGGCGCTGTTCCACTGGGCGGCCGGCGACGACGCGCCGCTGCGCGCCCGAATCCGCTTCTTCGCGCTGGTCAGCGCGGTCGGCTGGGCGGCGCTGCTGCTCGGCGCGGTGTTGACCGGCGCCGGGCACGCCGCGCTGTGGGTGCTGGCGTTCCTGGTGGAGGTGGTCGGGCAGCGCCTGTCCTACGCCCGCCGGGGGAGTTGGCCGCTGCGCAGCCCGTCGCACTTCGCCGAGCGGCACACCCTGGTGCTGATCATCGCGTTGGGGGAGTCGGTGGTCGCCGCCGGGGTGGGCGCCGGCTCGGCGGTGACGTCACCGCCGGTCCTGGGTGCGGCGCTTGTCGGGTTCACGGCGACGGTCTGCCTGTGGTGGCTCTACTTCCGCCGCACCGCGCCCGCCGCGGCCCGCGCGCTCGACGCGGCGGCGCCGGCCCGGCGTGACCGGATCGCCGCGGACGCCTACAGCCAGACCCACCTGATGCTGATCGCCGGCGTCATCTACCTGGCGATCGGCGTCGAGCAGGTGCTGGCGCACGTCTCCGGCGCGGATCCGGCGGCGCGGCTGAGCCGGTCGGCCACCGTGGCGCTGTTCGGCGGCGCCGTGGTCTACCTGACCGGGCGGTTGCTGTTCCGCCGGGTCACCGGACAGCCGGTCGGCCCGGCCCGGCTGGCGATCACCGGGGCGGTCGGTGCGCTCGCGCCACTCGGCGTGGCGCTGCCCCCGGCGGCGGCGCTCGGCGTGCTGGCCGGGTTGCTGCTGGTCGCCGTCGCGGTGGACCGGCGGGGGAGGGCATCGCGACCACCGGCCGCAAGGGGTGAGCCTCAGGCGCCGCGCGGCGCCCGTTTCGGAAAGATGGTGTAGGCCACCGGCCAGAACACCAGCCAGGCCGCCATGGCCAGGGTGAGCCGGGCGGCCCACGCCCACAGCTCCTCGGTGCGGTCAGCGTCGCCGACCAGGGCGACGCCGCCGAGCAGCACCGCGCAGGCGACCGCCCAACCGATCATGCCCTTGCCCCACTCACGCCACTCGTGCCGGGCCCGGGCCCACCCGTAGCGGGGCGCGCGGCGCGGCGGCGGGCCGCCGGCGAAGCGGTGCGCGAACCGCTCGTCGGCACAGCGCACCATGCTGTGCCCGAACGCGACCGAGAAGCCGAGGTACGCGGCGGCGAGGCCGTGCGCGAACGTGGCGGTGCCGCCGCCGCGCAGGTCGACGATCGTGGCGGCCAGCAGGACGAGGTCGACGGCGGGCACGGCGAGCAGCAGGGCGGCGCCGAGCCGGGGCCGGCGCAGCGCATACCGGGCGACCAGGCCGGCGACCAGGAACAGCCAGAACGCCACCTCGCACGCGACGATGACTCCGATGAGCATGCGGCCTCCAGGTTTTAGTACGCTGTGCGACAACAACCCTAGCAACTGCCGTCCACCGACCGCCGGAGGGGCTCATGCCCAAGATCGTCGACCGTGACGCCCGCCGCGCGGAGCTGGCCGAGGCGATGTGGCGGGTGGTCTACCGCGACGGCGTCGGCGCGGCCACGGTCCGCAGCATCGCCGCCGAGGCCGGTTGGTCGCCCAGCGCCCTGCGGCACTACTTCGCCACCCAGACCGAGCTGCTGGTCTTCGCCATGGACCACGTGATGGCCAAGGCGACCGAGCGGTTCACCGCCGGACACCGCGCCGGCACCACCCGCGACGTCGTCCAGGGCATGCTGGAGGAACTGCTGCCGCTGGACCGGCAGCGCGCCCGCGAGGCCGAGGTGTGGCTGCTGCTCGCCGCCCGGACCCGTGTCGACCCCGCCGCCCGGGAACGGATGACCGAGGCCGACGACGGCGTACGCCGCGCCGCCGAACTCGCCGTCGCGCAGCTCACCGGCGACCGACCGCCCGACGAGGCTGCGGTCGCCCGCCTGCACGCCCTGCTCGACGGCCTCACCCTGCACGCGCTGCTGCACCCCGACCGGATGTCCCCGCACCGCATCCGTGACCTGCTCGCCGCCCACCTCGACCAGCTCGCCCGTGGCGGGTCGCCGGCGCTTCCCGGATAGGGTCGCATCCGTGCGGACCAAGCAGGAGCTGTCGGCGGCGATCCGGGAACGACGGCGGGCGGCGCTGGTGGTCAACGCCCACTCCCGCCGGGGCCGGCGGCTCTACGACACCGTCCACGCGCGCCTGCGCGCGGCCGGGTTCACGCTGCTCGGCGCCTATCCCGCGGACCGGCCGGGCGACCTGGACCGGGCGCTCGCCGAGGCGGTCGGGCTCGGCCCGGACCTGCTGGTCGTCGGCGGCGGCGACGGCACCATCGGGGCGGCCGCCCGGCTGCTCGCCCACCGCGACGTCGCCCTCGGCCTGCTGCCGCTGGGCACCACGAACAACTTCGCCCGCACCGTCGACGTCCCGCTCGACCTCGACGCCGCGGTCGCGGTGCTCACCGACGGCAAGGTGATCGACGTCGACCTCGGCCTGATCGGCGACACCCGGTTCACCAACCACGTCGGGATCGGACTGTCCGCCGACATCATGCTGACCGCGCCGCCCCGGCTCAAGCGGGCCGTGGGCCGGCTGGCCTACCCGCTGACCGCGCTCGGGCTGCTCGCCCGGCACCGGCCGCTGCGGGTCACCGTCCGCGCCGAGGGACGGGACCACGCGTTCACCACCCACCAGGTGTACGTGGCCAACGGCGGCTTCCACGCCGGCCGGCCGATCACCGCCGACGCCAACGCCGACGACCGGCTGCTTGTCGCGTACCCGGTGGGTGGGGCCAGCCGGCGCGGGCTGCTGCGCGAGACGGCGCGCAACGCCGCCGCCGGCCGCCGCCGCACGCTCGGCGAGGAACCGTTCCTGGCCGTCCGCCAGCTCTGGCTGGAGACCGACCGGCCGGCCCGCATCGAGGTCGACGGCGAACCGTACGGGCAGACGCCGGTGCGCATCGGCCTGGACCCGAACGCGCTGCGGCTGATGGCCCCGGCGGACAGCCCGGACCGCTGACCGGTCACCCCGGCGGGTCCTCGTCGGGCAGCGGGATCTCCTGGTTCTGCTCCACCGCGTCGGCCGGGTCCAGGTCGTCGCGCACCGACTCGCCCAGGCCGGCACGACCGCTCGGCGGGCGCAGCACCCCCTGCTCGGCCAGGTCGGCCTCGGCCGCCTCGGGCACCGCGTCCGGCACCGGATCGGGCGGGCCGACGACTGTCACGTCCTGCCGCTGCTCCTGCGCGTCGGCCTCCGGTGGGCGGCGCAGCGCGTCCTCGCTCATCGCCGCGCCCTCACGCCGGGCGCCGCACGAACGGCGCGCCCTGGTCGACCACGTCGCCGTACTCGGCCGGAAGCTGGGCCACGGCCTGCGCGTACGCGGCCGGGTCGACGGCGTCGCGCAGCACGTCGAAAACCGCGACCACCCCGTCGCGGGCCGCGACGGCGTCGACGTCCGCGCGCCCGCCGACCCGCGACACGAACTCGTCGAGCCCGAACGTCTCGGCCGCCTCGGCCGGGCCGAACGCGTACGCCCGCAGCGCCTCCGGGAGCCGGTCGGCCAGGTCGCGGGCCTCCCCGCCGTCGATCCGCTCGGCCAGCGTGGTCAGCGTGGCCCGGGTGACCGCGGTGGCCTGCTCCGCCGACGCGCCGCAGCGCCTGGCCACCGCGCCGATGAACTGGTCCTGGTCCATCTCGCCGCCTCCCTCTGCCGGGACAGCGGGATTCCCGCGCTCGGCCGCCGCAAACGGACCGGCGGCGCGGCTCAGGCGACCCGGGGCGCCGGCCAGGCCACCCGGTGCGCCGTGCCGCTGATCTCCCCGGTGCGCGCCACCGCCGGGTCGGTCGGCGCGTCCACCGCTCCGACGGTCTCGCCCGGACCCCGGGCGGTGCCGTCGCGCACGGCGGTGAGCAGCGCCAGCAGCCGGTCGACGTCCCCCTCGGCGAGGCGGAACGAGCCGCGACACGCCGGGCCGCGCCAGAGCGACAGCACCACCGCGCCACGGTCGGGGTGGTGACTGACCCGCAGCGTCCGGTCCTCGCCGCGCAGGTCGGCGAACAGGTCACCGACGGCGGGCATCGGTCGTACCTCTCCCATCGACCCAGCATGCCGCAGACCCGACCGGCCGGGAAGGCCCGAGGTGCCGGGCCCGACGGCCGGGAGTAGCGTGCGTCGCGGAAACACCCGGCGAGGAGGTCAGGACAGTGCAGCCGACGATCGTGGACGTGCCCACCCCCGACGGGACGGCCGACGCCCTCCTGGCCCGGCCGGACTCCGGCGGGCCGTTCCCCGGCGTCCTGCTCTTCATGGACGCGTTCGGGCTGCGGCCCCGGCTGGCCGAGATGGCCACGACGATCGCCGCCCGCGGATACGTCGTGCTGGTGCCCAACCTCTTCTACCGTGCCGGCCCCACCCCGCCTGTCGACATGTCCGCGCTGGCCGACGACGGCCGGCGGGCCGAGTTGTTCGCCCGGGTCGGGCCGATGATCGCCGCGCTGACGCCGGAGACGGTCGGCCGCGACGCCGCCGCCTACCTCGACTTCCTCGCCGCCCAGCCGGACATCGCGCCCGGACCGGCCGCGATCACCGGCTACTGCATGGGCGGCACGAACGCGCTGCGGGCGATCGAGGCCCACCCGGACCGGATCGCCGCGGTGGCGGCCTTCCACGCCGGGCGGGTGGTCACCGACGCGCCGGACAGCCCGCACCTCGGTGTCGGCGCGGTGACCGGCGAGCTCTACTTCGGCCACGCCGACCAGGACGCGTCGATGACCGCCGAGCAGATCGCCTATCTGGAGAAGGCGCTTGACGCGGCAGGCGTCACCTACCGCTCGGAGGTCTATCCGGGCGCCCACCACGGCTACACCCAGGCGGACACCCCGATGTACGACGAGCGGGCCACCGAGCGGCACTGGGTGGCGCTGTTCGATCTGCTGGAGCGCACGTTCCGGGGCTGACCCGGACGGCCCGGCCCGGCCAGAATGGTGCCGTGGACGCCCACCTGCTGCCGATGATCGCCGCCGAGCGACGCCGCGCGGCCGACCTGATCGACTCGCTCACCCCGGCCCAACTGGACACGCCGAGCCTCTGCGGCGCGTGGACCGTGCGCGAGGTCGCCGGGCACCTGGTCTCGCCGCTCGTCGAGCCGCCGTGGCGGCTGCTGCCGCTGCTGGTGGGCGCCGGTTTCCGGCCGCACGTGGCGAACGCGCGGCTGGCCCGGCGGGTCGCCCGGCGGCCACCGGGCGCGCTGGCCGCCGCGCTGCGCGAGCACGCCGAACACCGCTTCCGCCCGCCCGTGGTCGGCTGGCACGGCCAGCTCACCGACCTGCAGGTGCACGGGCAGGACATCCGTCGTCCGCTCGGCCTCCCCGCCGACCTGGACCCGGACCGGCTGCGCGTCTCGCTGGACTTCCTCACCGGCGGCCGGGCGGTCGGATTCGTCGACCGTCGACGCGTCGCCGGGCTGCGCTTCGAGGCCACCGACCTGGGCTGGTCGGCCGGGGACGGGCCGGTGGTGCGCGGCCCGGGCGCGGCGCTGCTGCTCGCGCTGACCGGCCGCCGCGCGGCGCTGGCCGACCTCACCGGCGAGGGGGTGGCGACGCTGGCCGCCCGCTGACCCGGCGGCGCCGGGGTCGGGCGGGATGATTCGCCGGGTCGGCGACGGGTAACCGCCGCCATGCCCGAGCGCCGCGCCGACACCGTGCACTCACCGCTGGACCGGGCCGCCGTGCAGGGCCGGCAGGCGTTCTCGGCGGCCCGCAGCAGGAGCGGGGCGGCCGGTCGACTCCGGGTACGCCAGCTCGAGGTCACCCTGATGATCGCCGCGCAGGCCGGGCTGGCCGCCGCGCTCGCGGCGCTGCTCGCCCAGTGGCTGCTCGGTCCGGGCGCACACGTCTTCGCGCCGGCCGCCGCGGTCGGCACCATCGCCACCGCGATCGGTCAGCGCGCCCGGCGCACGCTGGAACTGCTTGTCGGTGTCGGCCTCGGCATCGTCGTCGGTGACCTGCTGCGTGACCTGCTCGGCTCCGGCGCCTGGCAGACCGGCCTGGTGGTCGGCCTGGCCATCGCCACCGCGTTGGTGGTGGCCGGGCGCGGCGGCGCGCTGGTCGGCCAGGCCGGCGGTACGGCGGTGCTGATCGCCACGCTCGCCCCGGTCCAGCCCGGACTGGAGCTGCCCCGGATCTTCGACGCGCTGGTCGGCGGCCTGGTCGGCCTGTTCGTGGTGGCGCTGCTGCTGCCGGTCAACCCGATGCGGGTGCTGGACCGCGCGGCCGCTCCGGTGGTCACCCGGCTCACCGCCCAACTCGACGCCACCGCGCGAGCCCTGGCCCGACGCGACGCCGACGCCGCGCAGCGCGCCCTGGAGGACCTGCGCGGGCTGGAGCCCGACCTCGGGCGGCTCAACGAGGCACTGAGCGGGGCCGAGGAGGTCGTCACCATCGCGCCGGTCCGCTGGCACCGCCGGGCCGAGTACCACCGCTTCGCCGAGGCCGTCCAGCACCTGGAGCGTCTCATTCTCTACGCCCGGTCGGTGGCCCGCCGCTCCGCCACCGCGCTGCAGTACGACGAGCCGATCCCGCCCGCGTTGCCCGAGGCCACGGCGCGTCTCGGCGACGCGGTCCGGGAGCTGCACCGGGCATGCCGGATCGGCGCCGACCTGACCGGCGCCCGCAGGTTGGCCACGGAGGGCGCCGAGTTGGCCGGCCGGGCGTGGGGGCAGGGCGTGCGGGCCTTCGGCGAGGCGATGATCAGCGACCTGCGCACGGCGGACAGCGAGCTGCTCCGTGCCACCGGCTGCCCGCCGGACGAGGCGAACCGCGCCGTCCGCCGGTGCGCCGGAGCCGGTGAGGCGGCGGTCCGTCCGCCGGCCCGAGCCCGGATGCGACGGCCGGCGCGGCGGCGGGCAGGTGGCCGGCGGCCGGTCCGGTCTGTCGCGTCCGGCTGACACGCGACAGGTCATCGAGCCACCGTGCGCGGACTGGCACCTGCCCCGGCCGGTGCGTCCGGTTAGCGTCGGCCCATGGACACCGATCACCGTGCCCCGGCGGCGCGGTTCGCCGCGTTGACCACCGCCCACGTCGCCGACGCCTGCCTGCGCGCCGGCGTGCCGGTCCGGTGCGCCCCGGCGGCCGTGCGCCCGGTGCTGGCCGGGCGGCGGCTCGCCGGTCGGGTCCGGCCGGCCCGGCACGCCGGCAGCGTCGACGTCTTCCTGGAGGCGATCGACCGGGCGTCGCCGGGGGACGTGCTGGTGGTCGACGACGGCGGGCGCACCGACCGGGCCTGCGTCGGTGACCTCGTGGTGCGGGAGGCGCGGGCGGCCGGCCTGGCCGGTCTGGTGGTGTGGGGCGCGCACCGGGACAGCGTCGACCTGGCGGTGGTCGGGCTGCCGGTGTTCAGCGCCGGCGTCACCCCGACCGGTCCGCTGGAGCTGGACCCGACGCCGGCCGGCGCGTTGGACTCGGCGCGGGTCGGCGAGTGGACCGTCGACGCGGGCGACGTGGTGCTGGCCGACGACGACGGCGTGCTGTTCGTGCCCGCCGAGCGGGTCGGCGAGCTGGCCGACCTGGCCGGGTCCATCCGGGACACCGAACGCCGGCAGGCCGACCGGATCGCCGCCGGCGAGTCGCTGCGCGCGCAACTCCGGTTCGGCGACTACCTGGCCGCCCGGGCGGCGGACCCGACGCTGACGTTCCGGGCACACCTGCGCGCGCTGGGCGGCGCGATCGAGGAGTGAGGCTCAGCCGCCACGCGCCCACAACGCCAGGCGGACTCGGTTGGGGCTCGCGGTCTTGGTCATCAGGCTGGTGATGTGGGTCTTCACCGTGGTCACGCCGATGTGCAGGCGTTCGGCGATCTCGGTGTTGGACAGCCCCTCCGCCACCAGCGCGAGCACGTCCCGCTCGCGGGCGGTCAGCTCGGCCGCGCGCCGCGGCGCGTCGGTCCGGGCGTGCACCGCCCGCTGGACCAGTCGGCGCAGCACCTCCGGGCTGAACGGGCTGTCCCCGGCGGCGGCCCGGCGCACGCCGTCGAGCAGGTCGGCCGGCGGCGCGTCCTTGAGCAGGAAGCCGCAGGCGCCCGCGGTCAGCGCCGGGTAGAGGTGGTCGTCGTCGCCGAAGGTGGTGAGCACCATGATCCGGGTGGCGGGCCGGTCGGCGAGGATCCGGCTGGTCGCGCTGATCCCGTCGACGCCGGGCATCCGCAGGTCCATCACCACCACGTCCGGGCGCAGCCGGGCGGCCAGGGTCACCGCGTCGCGGCCGTTGTCGGCCTCGCCGACGACCTCCAGGTCGGGATGGGCGTCGCAGAGCATGCGCAGGCCGGCACGGATGAGGTGCTGGTCGTCGACCAGCAGCACCCGGATCACGCCGACTCCGGCGCGGCCGACCGGGGCAGCGGCGCCCCGGCGGTGGGCCGCTCCGGCCCGGCCGGCGGCAGCACGGTGCGCACCCGCCAGCCGGCCCCGGTCGGCCCGGCCTCCAGCCGACCGCCGAGCACCTCCACCCGCTCCCGCATCCCGACGAGCCCGTGGCCGCCGCCGGACGGCACCCCGGCCGGCGCGGCGCCGTGCCCGTCGTCGGTCACCGCCCAGTGCACGGCGCCGTCCACCACCGACACGGCCAGCCGGGCCCGGGCCGCCGCGCCCGCGTGCTTCGCCACGTTCGTCAACGCCTCCTGGGTCAGCCGCAGCACCGCCTGTCCGCGGACCGCGTCCAGCGTGCCGACGGCCGCGTCCACGTCGGCCTCCACCACGACGCCGGCCTGCCGGGCCCGGTCCACCGCCGCGCCCAGCGCCGCCGGCAGCGCGCCCAGCTCGATCACGGTCAGCGCCGCGTCGCCGCGTACGCCGTCGGGGTCGCGCAGCACCGCGACCAGCCGGCGCAGGTCGGTCAGCGCCGCCGTGCCGGTGCCGTGCACGTCGTCGAAGACCGCGCCGACGCGCGGGTCCAGGTCCGGCAGCACGTGCCGGGCAACGCCGACCCGCAGCACCATCGACGCGACGTGGTGGGCGAGCACGTCGTGCAGCTCGCGGGCGATGGCGCTGCGTTCGTCGGCGCGGGCGGCCCGGCTCTCCGACTCGCGTCGGCGTTGCTCCGCCGCGGCCCGTTCCTCGGCCTGCCGGCCCAGCTCCCGGGTGGTCCGCACGACCAGGCCGAGCAGCAGCGGCAGGCCGACGGTGACGGCCAGCCCGAACAGCCCGGTGAGCGCCTGCCGGATTGGGTCGCCGACCAGGTCGGTCAGGTCGACGACGACGAGCAGCCCGGCGGCCAGCCAGAACGTGCGCGGGCGGGTGGCCCGCATGGTCAGCTCCAGCAGCGCCCAGCTCGCCCCGACCTGGTTGATCATCACGTCGTCGACGAGCGGGAACGCCGCCGCCAGCAGGGCCGCCTGGAGCAGCAGGTTCAGCAGCGGCCGGCGGTGGCAGAGCAGCGCCACGGCGAACGCGGCGAGCGCGAGCAGCCACTGCGTCGCGGTCGGCCCGGGCCGGCCGTGCGCGCCGACGACCAGGTAGCCGACGCCGCTGAGGTCCAGCAGCAGCATCCGCGCGAGCGTGTCCCGCGCGTCGAACAGCCGCCCCACCCAGCCCACGGCCGCCAGCCTAGGCAACCGGCGCGGCGGGAGCCACCGCGCCGGTCCCGCCGCCGTCGGCCGACGTCGCGACCGCCGGTCGCCATCGGGTCCGCAGTCCCAGGTGGACGGCCAGGCCGAGCGGGCCGAGCAGGATGGTGAGGACCAGCACCGGGGCGGTGAGCAGCGCCGGCACGCCCCGCTCCCGGGCGTCGGCGAAGATCCAGCGTTCGACGAACAGGTCGAACCCGATCATGTGGGCCCAGGCCGCCGCCGCGCCGTCGGCGGTGCCGAGCAGGTCGCGCAGGCCGTCCAGCGTGGGCGCGGTGACCACCGGCAGCACGGCGCCGAGCGCCGGCAGCACCAGCAGCGCGTACACCAGCAGGACCGGCGCCACGACGAGCGGGGAGCCGACGATCCGGGTGGTCCACGACCAGCGCGGGGCCAGGATCATCAGCGCCCAGAACGGGGCGGCGAGGGCGAACGTCAGGCCGAACAGCGCGCCGCTCATCGGGCCAGCGCCAGTCCGGCGTGGCGGGACCGGCGGGCCAGCACCAGGCCGGCGGCCGTCGCGGTGGCGAGCGCCAGCGCCAGCGCCAGCGCCACGGTGAGTCCGTCCGGGCGGGACAGCGGCTGCCCGCGCAGCGCCTGCCAGGTGAGCAGCAGCGTCACCCCGGCGTACGCGGCGCCGCCGACCAGGACCAGCCGGGCCCGGGTCATCTCGTCCAGCCGGGCGCCGAGGAACCGGTCCAGCAGGATCGCCAGCAGCGGCAACGCCTGCAACGCGTGCAGCCCCACGAAGTGCCCGACGCGCAGGTCACCGCCGGTGGTGCTCCAGCCGACGAGCGGCAGCCCCGGCCCGCCGTCCGGCACGCCGACGCTGTGCGCCCCGGTGATCCCGGCCGGCGCGCCGGCCGGCCGCTGCGACACCATCGGAAAGGCCACCAGCATGCCCAGCAGCGACACCCCGAGCCCGAGCCGGACCGCGTACCCGCCGGCCCGGTCCGGCGTGCGCCGGCGCAGCAGCACCACCGCGAGCACGACCTGGGCGAGGAACAGCACCGTGATCGCCGCGCCCATCACGTCGAACAGCGCCGCGTTCAGCGGCGTGGTGCCGTTGAAGTGGCTGGTGGTGCCCCGGACGACCTGGCCGACGATGACCACCATCTCGATCACCGAGACGGCCACGATCACGGTGGCCGCCCGTTCGGCGGCCCGGCTGCGCGCCGGCAGCAGGGACAGCATCCAGGCCAGCGTCACGCCGTAGAGCGTGAACGAGATCGCGAACTTCAGCGGCTTGAGCCAGGCGGGCGCGCCGGTGAGCACCCGGGGGTCGGCCACCACGCCGACCGCGGCGACCACGGTGAGCACCGCCATCGCGGACACGAGGAGCATCAGGGGGCGGTGCCAGCCGGCCGCCCGGTTCCACACGGTAGTCATGCCTGTAGATGCTCGTGGTCGCCGGAGCCGGTCGCGCCCGACCGGAAGCCGAGGTCACGGCCGGTGGTCCGAGCCGCGTCTCCTACCGGGGGAGGAGACGCTCAGTCGGGCAGCCGGGGCATCTCCACGCCGGGGTCGCGGCCGAGCAGCACGCCCCGGGTCACCGCCCGGGAGCCGAATCGGTCCCGCACCGCGTCGAGCGCGGCGTCCAGCGCCGGGCCCGGGTCGGCGGTGAACGGCAGCGTGAGCTGCGTGTGCCCGTCGTCCAGGTTGCCCACCGACACGCCCAGCAGGGTGACGCCGCGCCGCGCGATCTCCGGCAGCGCGGCGCGCAGCAGCGTGCGGGCGGCGGCGCGCAACGGCGCGGTCTGCGCGGTCGGCTCGTCAAGCGTGTGCGCGCGCGTCGCCCGGGTGTAGTCGGCGAAGCGCAGCCGCAGCGTCACGGTGCGGCCGGTGCGCCGGGCGTCGCGCATCCGCCCGGTCACCCGGTCGACCAGCCCGGCCAGGACCGCGTCCAGCTCGGCGGGGGAGTGCGGCTCGCGGCCCAGCGCGTGCTGCGCACCCATCGACGAGCGGCGGCGGCCCACCTGCACGGCGCGGGGATCCCGGTTGTGCGCCAGGGCGTGCAGGTGCCGCCCGGCGCCGGCGCCGAGCAGCGACACCAGGGTCGGCTCGTCGAGCCGCGCCACCTGCCCGACCGTACGCAGGCCGCGCTCGCGCAGCCGGCCGGCGGTGACCGGGCCGACGCCCCACAGCGACTCCACCGGCAGCGGGTGCAGGAAGGCCAGCTCCCGCTCCGGCTCGACGACCAGCAGCCCGTCCGGCTTGGCCACCCCGCTGGCGACCTTGGCGAGGAACTTCGTGCGCGCCACGCCGACCGTGATCGGCAGGCCGACCTCCCGGCGGACCCGCTCGCGCAGCGTCGCCGCGATGCCGGCCGGCGGCCCGGCCAGCCGTCGCAGCCCGCCCACGTCGAGGAACGCCTCGTCGATGCTGAGCCCCTCGACCAGCGGGGTGGTCTGCCGGAAGACGGCGAACACCGCCCGGCTCGCCGCCGTGTAGGCAGCCATCCGGGGCGGCACCACGATCGCGTCCGGGCAGAGCCGCCGCGCCTGCCGGCCGCCCATCGCGCTGCGCACGCCCCGGGCCTTCGCCTCGTAGCTGCACGCGAGCACCACGCCGCCGCCGACGATCACCGGCCGGCCGCGCAGCCGGCTGTCGTCGCGTTGCTCGACCGAGGCGTAGAACGCGTCCAGGTCGGCGTGCAGGATGGTGGCCTCGCCCGACACCCGCCCATTCTCGCACACCTGTTCGAATGATGCGGGCTGACCTGGCCGGACGAGGGCCGGGCGGCGGGGGGGGCCCCCCGGCCGCCCCCCCGGGGACCCGCCCGGGTCCCCCCACAAGGGGGGCGGGGAGCCCGCCCGCGGGGGCCCCGGGTCCCCCGACACCCC
>NZ_JBITEP010000026.1:0-31892 GCF_044455315.1 Micromonospora sp. NPDC051300
CTTCTTGTCTGCCATGACGTGGTCCTTCCCGGACAGGATCAACGTCCTGTCCAACGGACCACACCCAGGTCAAACACGGAAATCTACGCAGTCCCTAGATGTGGAGTCGCGTCTCGGTCGTCCAGCCAAGTGCATGGATGATCAAACGATCGGCGATCCGACCGCTGACGTCGATGGCCGCCAAGCCATAGACCATGATTCCCGTGCGAGGTGTAGGGAAATCCGGGAGCGGCAGTGGCGGGCGACGTAGCGACCGGCCTGATCCTGGGCCGCGTCCGCGGATCCGGTTCGCATGTGTCGTGGGGAGCACGAGGGCGGGAACCGTAGCATCAGCCATGGCGGTCAGCCTGACCACGCATTGCCACATTGAAGGCCGCTACAGGGCCGGAACTCCGGTGGTCAAGCGGCCTTGACCACCGGTACGTCAGGTACAGCAGGGATGCTTCAAATCTGTGTCCGAGGGGGGACTTGAACCCCCACGCCCTATACGGGCACTAGCACCTCAAGCTAGCGCGTCTGCCATTCCGCCACCCGGACCTGCACGTTCAGCCTACCCAATCGACCGCGATGATCGCCTTACCGCATCCGGTCGACCCAGCGGGCCGCACGGGGCATTACTGTACACGGCCCAGAACGATCATGCACATCACCACCGGCGCAGCTCGTTCCAGCAGGTCACAGCCCCGGCGATCCGGGCGGGTAGCGCGGGACCGGCGAGTCCGGGCAGCATTGCTCACGTGTCCCACCCCTCCCCGCTGACCGCCGCGCAACACCAGGCCCTGGCGCTGCGCGCCGCGGGCGACCTGACCGGCGCCCGCCGCCTGCTCGCCGACGCGATCACCGCGGCCCGGCCGGCCTACGGCGAGGACCACCAGGACGTCCTGGCCACCGGTCACCTGCTCGCCCGGCTGCACCGCGAGGCCGACGACCCGGCCGCCGCCCGGCGGGTGCTCGAGGAGGCGTACGCGGCGGGCGAGCGCCGCCGCGGCGACGCCGATCCGCTGATGCTCGCCCTCAGCTTCGACCTCGCCGGCGTGGCGGAGGAACTGGGCAACCGGCACGAGGCCCGTCGCAACTACGGCCGGGTGGCCACCGTCGGGCCCGCCGTGCTCGGTCCGGACCACCCCGCGGTACGCGCGGCCCGCCACTACCTCGGCGGCTCCGCCGCCGCTCCCGACGGTCACCACCCCTCTCCCGGCGGCTCCGCCGCCGCTGCCGGCCGGTCCCCCGACCCGGCGCTGTCCGGGCCCACGGTGTCGATGCCGGCGGTCGCACCCCCGTACCCTCCCCGACCCGTCCCGGCGCCACCGCCCGCGCCCGCGGCGGAGCCGGTGCCAGGCGTGGAGTGGGCGCCACCGCCGGGGCCGGCCTCCCGGACGCCCTGGCCGGGGTCCACGGCGCCGGCCCGCGGCCCGCGGACGCCGCTGCCTCCGCCACCAGTCATCCCGGCGTCGGCGCCCCCGGTCGCGCCGCTCGCCGGGGCCCAGCGGCAGGCGAGTCCCTGGGCACCCGCTCCGACGCCGACCGGCGAGGCGCCCCGGCCCTTCCCGACGCCGCAGGAGGAGTCCACCGCCCGCTTCCCGGCACCACCCGCCACGGCGCCGGGGACCCCCGCCGCACCGCAGGCTCCCGGGGTGACGCCTGTCGCGCCCGGCCGCGGAGTGACCGCGGTCCCGCCCCGACCTCCGGTCGTGCCGCCGCCCGCCGGACGACAGGCATCGGCCGCTCCGGCCGGTTCGCTGCCTCCGGCGCCGGTCATCCCGCCGCCCCGCCTGCCGTCGTCGCCCGGCGTCGGGCCCGGCGCAGGACCCTCGGCCGGGACGACGCCCGCCTCCGCCGCCCCGGTGACCCCGCCCCCGCCCCCGCCCACCGTGCCACCGGCACCCCGCCGCCCGGCGCCGGTCTCGGGCCCGCCGCCGCACCAGGTCCCGCCGCAGCGGAGCGCTCCGGTCACCGCGCCGATCTCCACCCCGCCGCCCGTGTCGGGTCCGCCGGTCCCCGCGCCCATGTCCGGCCCGCCAGCAACCACGCCCGTGTCGGGCCCGCCCGCCCCCGCGCCCATGTCCGGCCCGCCGGCACCCGCGCCGGTATTCGGCCCGCCGGCACCCGTGGCACCGCCGGTGTCGGCGCCCGGCCGGGGACCCGCACCGACGGTCGTCCCGCCCGCGCGCACACCGGACCAGCCGGCGGCCGACTCCGGCGCCGGACCGGCCAGGACCGGGCCGGGCTGGGACACGCCGACCATCCAGGTGCAGCAGATCGGACCGTTGCTGCGCGAGGAGGCGGAGCGGCAGGCCGCCGCCGCGTCCTCGGCCGCCCGGGCGAGCACACCGCGCACCGACGCGTCGCCGCGCACCACACCACCGGCGAGCGCCCCTCCGGTCAGCTCACCACCGGTCAGCTCACCACCGGTCAGCGGACCGCCGGCGAGCGCCTTTCCGGTCAGCGGGGCACCGGTCAGCGGACCGCCGACGCAGGCCGCCGGTCACGAGGTGAGCGCGCCACCCGTACCCGCCGCCGGGCCGTCGACCCACCCGGTGAGCGCACCGCCGTCGCATCCCGTCGTCGGCCCCCCGGCACACCCGGTGAGCGCACCGCCGGCACACCACCCAGCCGGTCACGGCCGACCGGTGAGCGCACCGCCGACGCACCCGGTGAGCGGCCCGCCGGACTATCCGGTGAGCGGGCCCGGCGCCTACCCGGTGAGCGGGGTGCCGGTCAGCGGCTATCCCCCGCCACCGGTCAGCGGGCCGCCGGCCGCGCCGGTCAGCGGCACGCCCGTACCGCCGTGGGGGTTGACCGCGCCACCGTGGAGCAGCGTGGCGCCGCCGCAGCCCGTCGACCGGGCGGCCGATGTGGAGCCGACGGTCGACGGTCACGGCGCCGCGGGAGGCGGCCCCGGCCCGGTCGAGGAGCACCGGGACGTCGAGGAGCCCGTCGACACCGTCGGGGACGACCGGCGCGTCGGTGGGGACGAGCACGTCGAGGGTGGGCGGCTGCCGGTCTACGACGGGTTGCTGGACTTTCCCGAACCGACGCGGCCGGAACCGGCGGCGTACCCGCAGCAGGGCGCGTGGCCGGCGGTGCCGCAGGCATTCCACCAGCCCGCCGCGTACCCGGTGGCGGAGGAGCCGGAGCCGCGCGGCCGCAACCGGACGGTGCTGGCCCTGGTCGTGGGCGGCGCGGTGCTGGCGGTGGTGGCCGCGGTCGCCGGAGGCGCGGTGTGGCTGAACCGGGACGCGGCGCCGCCCGCGCCGGGGCCCACCGCGGTGAAGCCGAAGGTGACCGGGCCACCCCCGGTCGACCTGCGGCTGCGCGACGACACCACCACGATCACGGTGACCTGGACCGACCCGACCGGTGGCGCGGTGCCGTTCGTGGTGGCCGGGGGCCAGGCCGGGCGGAAGCTCGGGGTGATGGCCACCGTGGACGCCGGGCAGACCCGCTACACGGTCAACGGGTTGAGCGCGAAGCTGGACTACTGCTTCACCGTGCTGGCGGTCTACTCGACCGACTCGTACGCGACCTCGGGTCAGGTGTGCACGGACCGGGGAGGCGGCGCCACGCCGAACTGACCGGCCACCGGGGACACGCTCGGTGTCCACAGGGAGACGGTGCGGGTTTCACCGGCCCCGGCCGGCACCTATGATGGCTCCCGGCTCTGGGGAGGGTCGGCCACGCGCGGCGCCTCCCCCACCGACGGGAAGGCAGCCGGCTGTGACCACCATCGAGGACGTCACGAGCACCGCCGGGCCGGAGACGGCCCGCCCCCGGAAGCGGATGCGCGGCGGGCTGGTGACCATCGGCACCGTGACCGCGCTGCTGGCCGCGATGGGCTTGACGGTGCTCGGGCTGGGCGCCGCCGACAACGCGGTGGCCAACTTCGACTCCTCGTCCTGGCTGTGGAGCACCACGCGCAGCGAGCTGGCCCGGGTCAACGGCATCACCGCCCGGGTGGACACCCGGATGGAGGTGCCCGGCGGTCGGCGCCACCAGATGCAGGTGGCCCAGACCGACCGGCTGCTGATCCTCCGCGACCTCAACACCGGCCGGGTCAGCTCGCTCGACCTGGCGACCTTGCAGATCACCGCGACCACCCCGACCGCGCCGGGGCTGGGGGTCAGCGTCGCGCTGCACGACGGCGCGGCGTTCGTGGTCGACGCGGTGCAGGGCATCGTGCGGCAGCTCGACCCGCGGGCGTTGACGCCGGTGGGCGAGCCGGTGCGCTACCCGCCGGGCATCACCGGCGGCACGTTCGACGGCGAGGGCAAGCTGTGGGTCGCGGTGCCGAGCGAGGGCACCGTCTCGGCGGTCACCGCCGCCGAGCTGCCGGACACGCCGGGGGACGCGCCGGCCGGCGGGCTCAGTCCGAAGCGCGTCGAGACCTACGACGTGGCGGAGCCGGCGCACGAGCTGGTGGTGTCCACCCTGGACGCGGGGGTGGCGGTGCTGGACCGCACGTCGGCGTCGCTGGTCACGGTCACCGGCGGCGAGACTCGCCGGGCCGACCTGACCGGCATGACCGCCCCCGGCAACCTGCCGACGCGCACCAGCGGGCCGCAGGTGCCGGTCACCGTCTCCGGCGACCGGTCGGTGCACGTGGTCCGCGACGGCGCCGAGGTGAAGCGGTTCACGGTCCCCGGGGCCGGCGCCCGGCTCAGCCCGGCGGTGGCCTGGGCGGGCCGGTTCTACTGCGCCGACGAGGACACCGGCACGGTCTACTCGTTCGACGCCGGCGGGCAGCTCGTCGAGACGATCAAGGGCTCCGGCCGCCCCGGCCCGGTGGAGCTGGAGGTCCGCGAGAACCACCTGTTCATCAACCCGCCGGACTCGTCCACCGCGCAGGTGGTCGACGACCGGAACCGGGTCCGCGAGGTCAACAAGTACGCCAACGACGTGCTCGGCGGCGACCCGCCGCCCGCGCCCCCGCCGCCGCCCCCGCCGAAGAAGCCGAAGGTGAGCGAGCCGGGCGCGCCGAAGTCGGTCCGCGCCGCAGCCGGCAACGCCTCGGCGCGGGTGAGCTGGCAGCCCGCCGCGTCGAACGGCGCCGAGATCATCAGGTACGTGGTGGAGGGCGGCGACCAGACCCACCAGGTGGGCGCCAACCAGCGCGCGCTGGAGATCACCGGTCTGACCAACGGCGAGACGTACACGTTCTCGGTGCACGCGGTGAACGCCAAGGGCGACGGCCCGGCGCGCCGCAGCAACCCGGTCGTGCCGACGGCCGAGGTGCCGGACCCGCCGGCGTCGGTAACCGCCGAGGCGCGGCCCGACGGCACCGTCCGGGTCACCTGGCCGGAGGCCGACGGCCAGGGCAACAAGGTCGCCCGGTACGCGGTGACCGCGACCTCGGCCGGCGCGAGCGCCCCGGTCGGCGAGTCGCCGAAGACCGAACTGGTCGTGCCGGCCGGCCAGTTGGAGTACGGCACGCAGTACGCCTTCACGGTGACCGCGGTCAGCGAGAAGGGCGCCGGGTCGAAGGCGTCGCCGGTGAGCAACACGGTGGTGCCGTTCGCGGCGCCGAACGCGCCGACCGAGCTGCGCGCGTCCACCGTGGCCGACCGGCCCGGCACCGTCGCGGTGCAGTGGTCGCCGGCGGTGGAGAACGGCCGCCCGGTGACGAAGTACGTGGTGGAGGCCGGCGGCAAGACGGTCGAGGTGACCGACGTGCGGGCGATTGTGGACGGGCTGGGCAACGGGCAGAACGTCACGGTGAAGGTCAGGGCGGTCAACGAGGCCGGCGCCGGCGCGGAGGCCAGCACCACGGCCCGCACCGTGGCCGCGCCGCGGATCACGGTGACCGGCTCGTCGGCGGACGCCACCTCGGTGACGGTGACGTTCACCGTCGACGCCGGCGGCGGGCGCGCCACCTGCACGGCCGCAACCGGCGGCAAGACGGCCACCGGGAGCTGCGCCAGCCTGCGGGTGACCGGGCTGACGCCGGGCACCGCCTACACGGTGACGCTGACCGCGAGCAACGCGGCCGGGAAGAACACGGCCACCCGCGCCCAGAGCACCGACGCGCTCTACGGGATCGCGACCTGCCGCAACGGCTCCTCCGGCGCCGAGGCGACCTACTGCTCGCGGGACGTGCCGGGCGAGCGCAACGGCAACGAGATCTTCTCGGTCACCCAGCAGGACAACGACAGGCAGGCGGGCTGGGAACGCAACGGCGCCCGGCTCAAGGCCTACTGCAAGAAGTCGGGCGAAGAGGTCTACGCCTACATCTACAACAACGACAAGCGCAGCACCTGGTGGGTGCGCGTGGACCACCGCAAGGGCCGCGACTACATCCCGTGGGCCTGGCTCAACCTGGAGGGCGGCGACAACATCAACCTGCTGCCCACCTGCTGACCGCGACATCTGGGGAAGGGCACCCGTGAACACGCACGAACCGCTGAGCCAGCCGGAGGTGCAGGGCTTCGCCGCCCTGGCCGCCCGGCTCGCCGACAACGTCAACGCGGTCGTGCTGGGCAAGCCGCAGGTGGTGCGGCTGGCGTTGACCGCGCTGTTCGCCCAGGGTCACGTGCTGCTGGAGGACGTGCCCGGGGTCGGCAAGACCACGCTCGCCCGGGCGGTCGCGGCGACAGTCAAGGGCGAGTGGCGGCGCATCCAGTTCACCCCGGACCTGCTGCCCTCGGACGTGTCCGGGGTGACCATCTTCAACCAGGCCAGCCGCGGGTTCGAGTTCCACCCGGGGCCGGTGTTCGCGAACATCGTGATCGCCGACGAGATCAACCGGGCGTCGCCGAAGACCCAGTCGGCGCTGCTGGAGGTGATGGAGGAGCGGACCGTCACCGTGGACGGCGTACGCCACCCGGTGCCGCAGCCGTTCCTGGTGGTGGCCACGCAGAACCCGGTGGAGATGGACGGCACCTACCGGTTGCCGGAGGCGCAGCTCGACCGGTTCCTGGTGAAGCTCTCCGTCGGCTACCCGGACGAGGCGGTCGAGGTGGAGGTGCTGCGCGGCGCCACGGTCCGCTCCCCCGACTCGCTGACCGCGGTCACCGACACCGCCACGGTCGGCGAGATGGTGAAGATGGCCCGGCGGGTGCACATCGCCGAGCCGCTGTACGCGTACGCGGTGCGGCTGGCCGCGGCGACCCGCACCCATCCGCAGGTGCGGGTCGGGGTGAGCCCGCGCGGGGTGATCGCGCTGACCCGGGCGGCGTGCGCGTACGCGCTGATCGACGGGCGGGGCTGGATCATGCCGGAGGACCTGAAGGCGCTGGTCGAGCCGGTCTTCGCGCACCGGCTGCTGCTCACCCCGGACGCGCAGGTGCGCGGTGTGACGCCGGCCGAGGTGCTGCGCCAGGCGGTCGCCTCGGTGCCGGTGCCGCTGCCGTCGGGGCAGCCCGCGCCGGTGCACGGCTGAGCGTGGGCGTCACCGCCCGTGGGGTCGGGTTGCTCGCCGCCGCCGTGGTGCTGCTCGGGGTGGGCTTCCGGTTCGCGTACCCGGAGCTGACCGTGCTCGGCGCGGCGGCCGCCGTGGCGGTGGGCTACGCCGTGGCGACCGCCGCCTGGCGGCCCCGGTTGACCGTCGAGCGCCGGGCCGACCCGGACCGGGTGGCCCGGGGCGAGCCGGCGGCGATGGAGCTGGCGGTACGCAACACGGGCCGGCTGCGGGCGGCGAACCTGGTGGCCGAGGACCGCTGCGCCGGGGAGCTGGTGCCGGTGCCGCTGCTGCGGCTGCGTCCCGGGCGGGACACCCTGGTGCGCTACCCGGTGCCGACGCAGCGGCGCGGCGTGGTGCCGGTCGGCCCGCTGCGGGTGGTCCGCCGCGACCCGCTCGGCCTGGTGGCGCTGGCCCGCAGCTACGGCGGCACGGCGCCGGTGTGGGTGCACCCGCGGATCCACCCGCTGTCCGCGGTGCCCACCGGCGCCGGGCGCAGCCTGGACGGGCGCGTCGACAGCGTGCCGCACGGGTCGATCACGTTCGACTCGCTGCGCGAGTACGTGGTCGGTGACGAGCTGCGCCGGGTGCACTGGCGGACCAGCGCCCGTGTGGGTGAGCTGATGGTGCGGGAGAACGTGGACACCAGCCTGCCGCGGCTGGTGGTGGTGCTGGACAACCGCGCCGCCGCGCATCCGGTGCGCTCGGCCGGGGTGGCGGAGTCGTTCGAGTCGGCGTGCGAGGCGGCGGCCTCGGTGGTGGCCGCGGCGGTGCGGGAGGACCTGCCGGTGCACCTGCTGCTGGTCGCGCCGGCCGAGGTCGAGCCGGCGGGGGCGGTCGGGCCGCTGGACCGGCTCGCCGCGGTGGAGCTGACCGGCGGCGGGGCGGAGGTGCTGTCGGCGGCGACGAGCCGGCTGCGTCAGGAGCGCCTCGGCGACACGCTGGTCTTCCTGACCGGGCCGGGCGCGGGCGACGAGCTGGGGCACGTCGGCGCGCTGCGCGGCGCGTACCCGTCGGTGGTGGTGGGGATGTTCGGCGCGGGCGCGCCGACGGCGGCCGCCGCGACGGGCCTGGTGGTGCTGGACGCGGCGGACGGCGCGGCGTTCGCCGCCGAGTGGGACGGGATCCGCCGGTGGTGACCGTGACGCCGCCGCGCCCGGCCGCCGCGCCACCGCCGGCGCCGCTGGCGCGCGGGCGGTTGGCCGGGGTACTGCGCGCGGCACCGCTGCCGGTGGCGTTGGTCGTGCTGGTCGCGCTCTCCGGCGTGGTGCTGGGCCGGGTGTACGCGGACCCGCTGCTGACCCGGCTGATGGTCGGTGCGGCGGCCGGCTCGGTGCTGGTCGGCGTGGCCGCCCGGCGGCTGCCGTCGTGGCTGGTGGCACCGGTGTCGGTGGCCGCCATGGCCGCCTGGACGCTGCTGTCGTTGCGGCTGGCGGCCAGCCACGCGGCGCTGCCCGGCGGGCTCGGCGAGGTGGCCGGCGACGCCGCGCGCAACGCGATCCCCCGACTGCTCACCGCGATGATCCCGGTGCAGCCGGCACCGGACACCGTGCTGGTGCCGGTGGTGGCGGCCTGGCTGGCCGGGCTGACCGCCACCGAGGTGGCGCTGCGGGCCGGCCGGGTGCTGCTGGGCTACCTGCCGCCGGCGCTGCTCTACGCCGGCGTGCTCTACGTGGTGGGGCCGAACGCGGCGCCGGCGGTCGGCCCGACCGTGCTGTTCGCGGCCGTCGCGGCCGTCGGCCTGGCCGCGCCGGCCCGGGCCGCCGATCCGGCGGCGGCCGACCCGGCGGCCGGGCTCGCCCCGGCGGTGCGGGCGGCGGTGCGGCTGCGGCTGGCCGCCGCGAGCGCGGCCGGGCTGGCCGTGGTGGTGGCGCTCGCCGCGCTGCTGGCCCCGGTGGTCGCCGGCCAGGTCGACGAGCGGCCGGTGGATCCGCGCCGCTACGTGGAGCCGCCGCAGGTGGAGTCGCTGGACGAGAACCCGCTGATCCGGATCTCCGGCTGGGCGTTGAACCCGGACCAGCGGCTGCTGGACGTGCGCACGGTCGCCGGCTCCACCGAGGGCGGGCCGCCGCGGATCCGGCTGGCGGTGCTCAGCGACTACGACGGGGTGACCTGGCGGGTCGGTGCCACGTACCGCAACGCGGGGCGGATCCTGCCCGCCGTCGACCCGGCGCCGGGCGCCACCACCGAGGCGGTGCGCCAGGAGATCACGGTGGCCGACCTGACCGGGCGGCTGCTGCCGGCCGTGCCCACGCCGCGCGAGGTGGGTGGCGCGCGGGTGGCGTACGACCCGGCGAGCGGGACGCTGATCCGACCGGAGGGGCTCACGCCGGGGCTGCGCTATGACGTGTCCTCGGTGCGGGAGTCGCCGGACCCCAACCTGGTCGGCACCGCGAACGTGCCGGCCGGCGACGCGGTGTCGCGGGTGCTGCGGGTGCCCGACGGCGCGCCAGAGCAGATGCGCCGGCTGGCCACCCAGCTCGCCGAGTCCAACGGCGCCCCGTACGCGCGGGCCGACGCGATCGCCGCGTTCCTCGCCGAGCACTACCGGGTGACCGCCGACGCGCCCAGCGGGCACGCCTACCCGAACCTGACGTTCTTCCTGTTCGGAGCACGCAACGGCGGTGGGCAGCGGGGCACCTCGGAGCAGTTCGCCGCCGCGTTCGCGGTGCTCGGCCGGATCGCCGGGCTGCCCACCCGGGTGGTGGTCGGGTTCCAGCCGAAGGCGGACGGGCCGGTGCGGGCCGCCGACGCGTACGCCTGGCCGGAGGTGCTGTTCGAGGGCGTGGGCTGGGTGCCGTTCGACCCGATGCCGCGCCCGGACTCCGATCCCCGCCCGGTGGAGGAGGACTTCCGGCCGAAGCCGGAGGAGCCGCCGCCGTCGGAGGTGCCGGCGCCGACCGAGCAGCCCACCGCCACTCCCCCGGCCGCCGCGCCGGCGTCGGGCCCGGCGCGGGGCGGCCCGGGGACGCCGGTGCTGGTCGGCGGCGGCGTGGGAGGTCTGCTGCTCGTGGTGGGGGCGGTGCTGGCGGCGCTGGCCGCGATGCGTCGCCGGTTGACCCGGTCCCGGTTGGAGCGGGGTGACCCCGGTGCGCGGGTCGCCGGCGCATGGCGGGAGCTGACCGACGCGCTGCGGCTGGCGGGGCGGCCGGTGGGTGACGATCTGGCGGCGGCGGAGGTCGCCGAGCGGGCGCGGCTGGCGCTCGCCGAGGCCCGCGTCGCGGTGGCCGGCGCGCCGGCGGGCGGCGCCGGCCCGCCGGGTGACGGGAGCCCTCCGGGTGGCGAGGTGCACGAGCTGGCCGAACTGATCAACCAGGTGGCCTTCGCCCCGGCCAGCACCACCCAGGGCCAGGCGGAGCGGGCGGTGGCGCTCGTCGTGGCGTACGGCGACGCCCTGCGCGACGCCCGACCCCGGTGGCGGCGGCTCTGGTGGCGGGTGCGCCCGGGCCCGCTGCGCTGGCGGCGCTGACTCCCCGCCGCGGCCGGCGGCGGGTCAGCGGTCGGCGGCGCGCAACCTGCGGACGAGCTTGCGCAGGCCGGCCTGCCAGCCGTCGGGGTCCTCGGCCCGGCGGCGGGCGTAGTCGGCCACCTCCGGGTGCGGCAGGATGAGGAACCGCTCCTCGGCCAGCCCGGCCACCACCGCGTCGGCGACCTGGTCGGGGGTGAGGATCGCGCCGGACGCGGCGATCACCCGGGCGCCCAGGTGCCCCTCGGCGAGGCCGTCGGCGAGCATCGGGGTGTCCACGCCCTGCGGGCAGAGCGCGCTGACCCGGATGCCGTCGTCGCGGTGGGTGATCGCCACCCACTCGGCGAGGCCGACCGCCGCGTGCTTGGTGGCGGTGTACGGGGCGTCGCCGACCGCGGTCAACAGGCCCGCGGCCGAGCAGGTGAGCAGCAGGTGCCCCTGCCCCCGGCGCAGCATGCCCGGCAGCACCGCCCGGACGCTGTGCAGGTGACCGAGCACGTTGACCCGCCAGGCCCGGTCCCAATCGGCGTCGGGCGCGTCGAGGCCACCGCCGGTGGCCACCCCGGCGTTGGCGCAGAACAGGTCGATCCGGCCGTGGCGGCGCTCGGTCTCGTCGACGAGCGCGTGGACCGCCGCCTCGTCGGTGACGTCCAGCCCGACGCCTGTGGCGGCCGGGCCGATCGCGTCGGCCGCCGCGCCTGCCGCGTCGGCGGCCAGGTCGGCCAGCACCACGGCGGCGGCGCCCTCGGCGACGAACCGGCGGCCCAGCGCCGCGCCGATGCCGCCGGCCCCGCCGGTGATCACCACCACGCGGTCGGTCAGGTTCATCTCAGGCCACCTCCCCGGCGCCGGCCCCGAGCCGGGGCAGCAGGTCGAGCCAGGCCGTCGCGCCGCCCGCGGTCGTCTCCGGCGTCGGCAGCACCGCCAGCACCGGCACGTCGACGCCCTGGTCGGCGTAGCGGCGGGCGGCTGCCGCGCACCGCTCGGGCGAGCCGTGCAGCACCAGCGCGTCGACCACCTCGTCGGGCACCGCGGCGGCGGCGCCGCGCCGGTCCCCCGCCTCCCACGCCCGCCACATCTCCCCCAGGCTGTCCTGCCGGCCGAGCCACCTGTGGAAGGCGGCGTACGCGGGCACGGTGAGGTAGCCGGTGATCATGCGGCGGCCGAGCGCGCGGGCGTACCCGGTGTCCTCGGTGGGGCAGACGAAGATCCGGGCGGCGACCTCGAAGCCGGGGCGACGCTCACCCACCTCGGTCAGCGCGGTCGGCACGTCGTCGGCGGCGAGCCAGTTGAGGATCACCCCGTCGGCCTCGGCGGCGGCGAGCCGCAGCATGCCGGGGCGCAGCGCGGCCAGCAGCACCGGCGGCGGCTGGGTCGGTGGGCGTTCCAGGGTGAACCGCCGGACCTCGAAGGTGTCGAAGGCCCCGTCGACGGTGTCGCCGCGCAGCGCCGCCCGCAGGAAGCGCAGCACGTCGCGGGTCCGCCGGTACGGCTCGTCGAACGGCACCGCGTTCCAGTCCCGGACCAGCACCGGCGAGGACGCCCCGACGCCGAGCGCGAAGCGGCCCGGCGCGGCCTCGGCCAGCGCGGCGGCGCTCATCGCCAGCAGCGCCGGTCCGCGGGTGAAGACCGGGGTGATCGCGGTGCCCAGCCGCAGCCGGGGCGACCAGGCGGCGGCGAGCGCGAGCGGGGTGAACGCGTCGGCGCCGGCCACCTCGGACGACCAGACGTCGGTGAAGCCGGCCCGGTCCAGGGCGGCGTAGACGACGGCGTGGTCGGCGAGCGTCACGCCGCCGAGCGGAACGGTCATGCCCCATCGGTTCGTCACCCGGTCGATCGTGCCCGCCGGCACCGCCCGGAGCAAGATCGGAGGCGATACGCGCGATCCGCACCGCGATGACCGGAAAGAGTGTTACGACTGCCGGGTGGGCGTGACCGAGGGCGGGAGACGGCGGTGAGGATCGCCGAGCCCGCGGCGCTGCGCCCGGGCGACGACGACGGCGAGCGGGCCACGTTCCTGGAACTCTTCTTCGACCTGGTGTACGTGTTCACGCTGACCCGGATCTCCGCGCGCGCTTTCGAGGACCTGGCGCTGGAGGGCGGCCAGACCTACTGGTCGGCGGTCACCGGCAGCGGCAAGACGTTGCTGCTGCTGCTCGCGCTCTGGATGCTCTGGCAGGGCACCGCGTGGACCACCAGCCGCTACGACCCGTACCACCTCTGGTTGCAGGTCATCGTGATCACCGCGCTGGTGTCGGCGATGGTGATGGGGGTGGCCGTTCCCCGCGCGTTCAGCGAGTCCGGCCTGGCGTTCGCCGTCGCGTACGTGGTGGCGCACGTGGCCCGGTCGACGATCCTGCTGCTGGTGCTGCGCCGGTTGCAGTACCGGCGGCTGAAGCTGCGGATGCTGATCACCTACTGCGTGGCCGGGGCGCTGTGGCTGGCCGGCGCGCTGCTGCCCACCGACCCCCGGGTCGTGCTGTGGAGCGTCGCACTGCTGGTGGAGTACCTCGGCAACCGGTTCGGCTGGCCGGTGCCGGGGCTGGGCCGTTCGACCATCTCCCGCTGGGACATCCACGGCAAGCACCTGGCCGAGCGGTACCAGCAGATCTACCTGGTGGCGATCGGCGAGACGATCCTGGTCGCCGGCCTGACCTTCACCGGCTCGCCGGGCGGCTGGCCGAGCATCGTCGCGTTCGCCGCCGCGCTGGCCACCTCCGTGCTGCTGTGGCGGATCTACGTGCAGCGGGCCGGGCAGATCCTCGGCGAGGCGGTGACCGGGGCCGAGCACCCGGCCACCGTCGGCCGCTCCGCCGCCGACACCCACCTCGTCATGATCGTCGGCGTGGTGGCCACCGCGATCGGCTACGAGTTGGCGATCGAGCACCCCGTCGGGCACAACGAACTGCCGTGGCTCGCCATGGTCCTGGGCGGGCCGGCGCTGTTCCTGGCCGGGCGCGCCCGCTTCGAGTACGAGGTGTTCGGCCGGGTCTCCCCGTCGCGGCTGGTGGCGATCGCCGCGCTGCTGCTGCCGGTGCCGCTGCTGGCGCGCGTCGCGCCGCTGGTCGGGGGCGTCTGGGCGGTCGTGGTGCTGGCGGCGGTGGCGGTGGCCGACGTCCGCCGGGCCTGGGGACGACCGCCGGAGGCCCCGGCCACGCCGTTCTGACCACGCCGGCCACCTGCGGCCGGTGCGGGGACGCCGCGTCCGTACCCGGGCTACGATCCGGCCGTGACCTTCTCGCTCGTCGCCCGCTCCGCCGACGGGCGTCTGCACGGCGTGGCCGTGGCCAGCCGGTTCCTCGCCGCCGGGGCGCTGGTGCCGGCCGCCGAGGCGCGGGTCGGGGCGGTCGCCACCCAGGCGCACGCCAACCTCGCCTACCGGCCGCAGGCACTGGCCCTGCTGCGCACCGGCGTGACCGCCGCCGACGCGGTGGCCGGCCTGGTCGCCGCCGACCCCGGGCGGGACGACCGGCAGCTCGGGGTGGTCGGTGCGGCCGGCGTCGGGGCCACCTGGACCGGCCCCCGCTGCCATCCCTGGGCCGGCGGGCAGGCCGGCGACGGCTGGGCCGCGCAGGGCAATATCCTGGACGGGCCGCAGGTGATCGACGCGCTGCGCGACGCCTGGCTGACCGGCACCGACCTGCCGTTCCCGCAGCGGCTGCTGGCCGCGCTGGCCGCCGGCGACCGGGCCGGCGGCGACCGGCGGGGGCGGCAGAGCGCCGCGCTGCTGGTGGTGCAGCGCCACGGGGGTTACGCGGGCACCGGCGACGAACTGGTCGACCTGCGCGTGGACGACCATCCGGACCCGGTCGCCGAGCTGCGGCGCCTGCTCGGCCTGCACACCATGATCTTCGGCCGGCCCGACCCGGCCACCCTGCGCGACCTCACCGGCCCGCTCGCCGTCGAGGTGGCCGAGCTGCTCGCCGCCGCCGGGCACCCGGTCGGGCCGGCCGGCCTGGACGACGCGCTCGCCGCCTGGTCCGGCCTGGAGAACCTGGAGGAACGCTTCGTGCCCGGCCGGATCGACCCGATCGTGCTGGACCACCTGCGACGCCACGCGGCGAGTCGTCCGCCCACGGCCGGCTCTCCCGGGCCGGCGGGCTCGTCGGCCTGACCCAGCCCGCCACCGAAGGTGGGCCGCCGCCTCAACCCCCCGAAGGCGGGCCGCCGCCTCAGCCGCCGAAGGCGAGCCGGCGGATGCCGGCCGCGGCCAGCGCCGCGCGTTCCGCGTCGGTCAGCGGCAGCCGGCCGGTGGCCTTGCGCAGCACCGTGGACGCGTCCCCGCCGAGCGCGTCCGGCACCGGCCGTCCGGCGGTCAGCACGTCGACCACCACGGCCGCCGCGGCCGGCGTCGTCCACGGCGGCCGGTCCAGCGCGTCGGCCAGGTCCAGGCCGTGCACCGCGACCTCGACCACCCGGGTACGCAGGAACTCGGTCACCGCCATCGCGTCGCCGTGGCGGGTGCGCACCACCCGCCCGGGCGCCTCTACGGCGACCGCCGCGTCCGTGGCCCGCCACACCCGGCCGAACTCCCGCGCCACCTCAGCCGCGCCGGGAAGCTCCCCCGCCGCCGCCCGCGCGCCCTCGATCCGCTCCCGGTCGACAGCCGGCGCGAACTTGGCCGCGCCGAAGTAGTCGGGAGCGGTCACCTCCGGCCGGGGCGGCGCGGGCTCGGCGAGCATCCCGACCAGCCGGCCGGCTCCGGTGCTCACGTGCGCCAGCAGGTCGCGTACCCGCCACGGCGGGCAGGGCGTCGGCCGGTCCAGGGCCGGCCCGTCGAGCCCGCGCAGCACCCGTTCCAGCCGTTCGCACTCGTCGCGGAACGCCGCGCGCACCGGCTCCACCCGGAGCTTCCTCAACCCTTCCAGCGGGGCACCAGCCGGTGCACCGTGGCGAGGACCAGCGCGGCCACCACGGCGATCGTGCCGACGATGCCGGCCGCGCTGCCCGCGTACCCGACGAAGAGCGGACGGCGGCCGAGCTCCTCGACGGCGATGGTGGAGCGGTCGACCAGCCAGGACAGTGCCAGCGCGGATCCCAGCAGGGCCAGCGCGCCGCCGACGCCGAGCACGGCGGCGGCGACCCGGTGCGCGTCGCCCGGCTCGACCACGGCCCGCTCCCGTTGGAAGACCAGCAGCACCAGGCCGGCGACCGCGGCCCACGCGCCGACCAGCAGGTAGGCGGCGACCGCGTCGCTGGGCCGGTGCCAGCCGGCGGAGAGCGTGGCCACGCCGGCGGCGGCCGCGTAGCCGGCGCCGATGAACGCGCCGGCCACCCGCAGCTTGCGCGGCAGCACCAGGATCAGCGCGACCGCCACCGAGGCGGCGACCGTGGTGTGGCCGCTGGGCAGGCTGTTGCCGGCGGCGGCCCGTTCCGGGTCGATGCCGAAGTCCGGGCGGGCGAGGAAGTATTTCAACGCCTGGGTGCTCACGTTCGCGCCGGCGATCAGCAGCGTCGCGGTGACGGCGAGCGCCTTGCGTCCGCGGATCAGCGCGATGAAGCCGATCACCGCGGTCGCGGCCAGCAGCGACACCGCCGACATGGCGTTGAGGATGGTGTCCACCGGCCCGTCGACGCGGTCCTGCCCGATCTGGTTACCGGTCAACGCGACCGTGTCCAGCCACTGCCCCAGCCGGGTGTGCACGGCGAGCCGCCACAACACCAGGAACGCGGCCGTCTGGGCCAAGGCCAGCACGACCAACCAGACCGCCGTCCAACCCCTCGCCGTCTCCCGCACCCGGACAACTTAGCGGTAGGCCCGTCGCCGCGCGCGGCGGAGCGCCCCCGATTCCGGCGTAGGTTGAGTCGGGCGTCTTCGAGGGGGTGGCAGGTGACCGGTACGCCGGATCGGCGGAGGTCGGCCGAGGCGCGGCCGGAGTCGCTTTCCGACCTGCTGGGCGGCCGGCGGGGAGCGGTGGACGCCACGCTGCCCCCGCTGGCGTTCGGGCTCGGCTGGGTGCTCGGTGGGCTGGGCGGCGGGGTGCTCGCCGCGGTGGTGGCGGGCGCGGCGGTGGCCGGCTGGCGGTGGCGGCGCGGCGACCGGCCCCGCTCGGTGCTGGTCGGACTGCTCGCCGTCTGCCTGGCCGCGCTCGTCGCGTTGCGCACCGGTCGGGCGACCGACTTCTTCCTGCTGCAGATCGCCTCGAACGCGGCAAGCGCGTTGGCCTGGGCGGTAAGCGTCGTGGTGCGCTGGCCGCTGCTCGGCGTGGTGGTCGGGCTGGCGCTCGGGCAGCGGGGCCGGTGGCGGCGCGACCCGGCGCTGCTGCGGGCGTACGGCCGGGCGAGCTGGGTGTGGACCGCCACCTACGTGCTGCGCCTGGCGGTGTTCGTGCCGCTCTGGCTCGACGGGCAGGTGGTCGCGCTGGCGGTGGCGCGGGCGGCGCTGACCTGGCCGCTGATCGCGGCGGCGCTGGCGGGGAGCTGGGTGGTGATCCGCCGGTCGCTGCCGGCCGGGCACCCGGGGCTGCGGCACCCGGTGGGGGCGTCCGATCCGGCCGCCGGGAGGGTCACAGGGCCGGAAAAGTAGTGGAGAGGCCGCCACGGGGGGAGCGGCCTCTCCGTCAAATACGTTACTCCGTCCGCGCCACTGATGTGATCCCGTGGAGCGTTGATTTTTGCGTGCCTTTTCGCGCCATGGGTCGCCCCTGCGCGGAGTGGTGGGCCGGCCCGTCCGCTGCGTCGGTCGGACGGCCGGCCCACCCGGCCTGACCGTGGGTGTCAGGCCGTCCGCCGACCCGGCCGCTCCGTTCCCCCATCGGCCGGGTGGGCGTCCTCCGTGGGCGGGGCCTCACCCGCCCACGGAGGCGTTCTCACCTCATCCCTGCGGGAAGTAGGTGCCGTAGTCGGCGTACGCCATGGCGACGTCCGCCTGCGCCCAGAACCGGTGGTAGTTGAAGACCGGCTCGGGGCCGCCGTCCAGGTACGCCTGCACCTTCGGCCAGTCCGGGTCCTTCTTGTAGAAGGAGCGGATGTCCAGGAAGCTCTTGCCGGCGGCGATGGCGTCGCCGTTCGGCATCTTCCCGGTCCAGCCCGGCGGCACGTAGAGACCCTGACCGTCGGCGGCGTTGTAGACGTCGTCGAACCGCTTGTAGTCGCCACGGGTCTCCGGCATCGACACGCCCTTGCTGTCGGAGGCCGCGGAGAGCGCGTCCAGCAGACCCTTGGCGGTGGTCTTCGCCGCGGCGTTGCCGGACTTGGCCGCGTACGCGATGAGGGTGCGGGCGTAGGCCGCGGCGACGCCGACGTCCTGGCCCTTGACCGTCACCTCGACGTGCAGGTTGGTGTTCGGCTGCGGGCTGCTCGGGTTCCAGTTGGCCGGCTGCCCGGTCCACTTCATGTCCGACGGGATCGACCAGTTGGCGCCGGTGGTGGTGTTGGCGATCGCCCACGGCACCCACTTGTCGAGCAGCGCCTTGGCCTTCGCGTTGCCGGTCTGCAGGTAGAGCTCGGCGATGCGCTGCATCGACCAGGCCTGCATGCCGAACCACTGGTTCGACGGCGGGTCGTTGTAGACCGGGTCGACGTCGTAGAACATGCCGTAGAAGGTGGCGGTGCCGGCCGGCGGCTGGGCGTAGCTGCCGTCCCAGCTGTTGGTGGCGCCACCGGCGATGCCGCCCTCGGCGGACTGCAGCCAGGTGTAGAACTCGAGCTGCCTGTCGAAGCTCTTCTGCCAGTCCCCGGTCGCGGTGGACGACTTCGGCTTGAGCTCCGGCACGTTGGTCAGCGCCCAGGCCGCGAGCGGGTTCTGGTAGCCGAAGTGATTGTGGCTGGAGCCGATCCGCCACGACCAGTTCTGCGACGTGTCGTACGCGCCACCCCAGGCGTAGTACCAGGACATCAGGTAGTGCGCCGAGTCACGGCCGCTGCCGGCCGGGCAGGTGGACGCGCCGACGCAGTTGCCGATCTTCTTGAAGTACTTGTCGAACATCGCGTACCGCAGGTAGTCGCCCATCTTGGCGGCCTTGGCCACGGTGGCCGCCACGTCGGCCTCCTTGCCCTGCGCCTTGGCCCAGGTCAGCGCCCAGTAGGCGGCCTGCACGGCGCGCGCGTCGGCGTCCGGCGCGTTGGTGTACTTCCACTGCTTGGCCGGGGCGCCGGTGTCCTTGACGAACAGGTCGAGGTAGCCGTACTGGCCGCCGTGCTTGAACGTGTCGCAGGACGGCTGCGGCACGGTCTCCCACACCGACTCCTGGGTGCCCCGCTGGAAGGTGTTGATGTAGGCCGGCTTGGTGGTGCCGTCACCGCAGCGACCGAAGCCGTAGGTGTTGTCGACGTCTATCAGCCAGTGCATGCCGTAGATGTCGCCGGTGCCGTAGGTGGACTGCAGCTCCGAGCGCAGCGGGTCCTGACCGACCGGGACGTTGGGCTGCAACGCCGAGGGGTACTGGCTGGGCAGGTTGTACTCCGAGGCGTACTGCGGGGTGCCCGCCGAGCCCGCCGTGGGCTGATCCGCGTGGCTGGGAATGATGTATTTTTCCATCACCGTCCAGGAGTTGTTGAACGGGCTCCAGTTCTGGGTGATCCGGCCGTACTGAGCCTCCAGCCAGATCCAGAAGCTGAACGCCTCCGAGGTGGTCTCGTGCCCGTGGTCGGGCGCCTCGACGATGAGCGTCTCGACCGAGTGGTACGGCACGCCCTCGGGGCTGAAGTAGCCCGAGTTCTTGATCTTGCCGTACTGGTCGAGGAACTTCTTGATGTACGCGTTGTCGCCGCCCGGAGTGTCGTTGTCGATCTCGGTGGCGACCACCGAGACCGGCGCGTACCCGGTGGCCGACGCCGTGACCGTGGCGGTGCCGCCGACCGTGTCGGCGTCCTCCGCGGCGGAGACGGTGGCGGTGACGCCGGTGCTCCAGTTGCTCGGGGTGAGCGTCAGCGTGGACGGCGAGACGGTGACGTCGCTGTCCCCGGTGACGGCGAGGGTCACCGGGACGTTGGCGGTGGGCGCCGCGCTGAGCGTGTAGCGGACACTGGCGCTGCCGCCCTCGTCGACGCTCACCGCCGACGGCGTGGCGACCAGCTTCGGACCGGTGGCCGCGGTCACCGTGAACGACTTCTCCGAGATCGCGGTGCCACCGGCGTTGTCGTACGCCTTGGCCTGCACGGTGTAGCTGCCGGCCGGCAGGCCGAGCAGGTCGTAGCCGTACGGGGCGGTGGTGTCGGTGTTCACCAGCAGGCCGTTGCGGTAGAACTCGACCTTGCTGATGGTGCCGTCGGGGTCGCTGGCGGTCGCGGTCAGCGGGACGTCCGCCGGCGCGGTGAACGGTCCGGCCGGCACGCCGAGGGACACCGTCGGCGGCTGGTTGGTGGAGGCGCCGTTGCAGGCGACCCCGTTGAGCGTGAACGCGGTGGGCTTCGGGTTGCTGCCGCTGAACGTACCGTTGAAGCCGATGCTGGTGGACGCGCCGGTGGGCAGGCTGCCGTTCCACGACTCGTTGGTCGCGGTCACCTCGCTGCCGGACTGGCTCCACTTGGCCGACCAGCCCTGGGTCAGGCGCTGGCTGCTGTTGGGGAACGCGAACTTCAGCGACCAGTTGTTCAGCGCGTCACCGAGGTTCTTGATGGTGACGTTGGCGGTGAACCCGTTGCTCCAGTCGCTCGTCGCGTAGGTCACGTCGCAGGCGGGGGCGGCCTGCGCGGCGGTCGCCGGCAGGGCCACCCCGCCGATGGCGAGGGCGGTGGCGGCGAGCATCGCCGTGCGGCGACGTCTGGCCATGAGTCTCATGTGGGCGGTGTCTCCTCGGACCGGGCCGGGACCGGGGCCCCGGCGGGGCGCCTCCACGCGTCGACGGGCGTACGCGGGGGGACGGAGGCGTCCGGAAAGGTGGTCGTCCCGGCCGTGCCGGGGATCGGGTGCCGCACCGGTTGTTCACCGGGTGCCCTCGGCGGCCCGTGCTCGCGCGAGCTGGCTCCGCGTCGCGTGTGAGGAGTCTGCCATGGAAGCGCTCCCACCACAATGGCCAGGGAAGACACCCAGGTCCATGTTTCGATCTCGTTTAGGGGCTTTCACAAAGCCGTGACGCGGGTTACAGTCGCAGCATCGCCGATGGGAGCGCTTCCATCGACGGAGATGCAAGTACTGAATCGTCGGGGACACCCGTTTCCGGCGTACCGGCCCAGTGGCCGGCGGCGATACCAGCCCGGACGCCGCCGCCGGCCATCACCCGCCAGACGGAGGGAGGTGGAACCAGAGCCACTCGCGTGGCCCGGCTCCCGCGCGACACGCATGACGGACGCCAATTCCAAGTCGTGCGTGTGTGCATCTCGGTGGGGACGGGGGTTGCCCTCCCCCGTCCCCACACTAAACCCCCGTTGTCGACGGCAAAAGAGGCCGACGGGACAGGCGTGACACGCCACCCGGACGGCCTTTCGCGCTATCTGCCCCACCCTCGCCGCTCGCCCCCACCCCCCGAGCGACACCCGCCCACCCCACTCCGGCCGCCCGCCGGCCGCGCCGCGCCCCGCGCCGCGACCGCCGGATCGAGGCCGGCCGCCTCCGGCCTATGCTGGGAGCGCTCCCGGCCCCCCGGGCGGCCCGTCACTTCGAGGAGAAACCCCATGTCGTTACTCACCCGACGGCGCCTGCTCCGCCGCGCCGCCCTGTCCGCGACCGCCGCCGGCGCGGCCCGGACCGGGCTCGCCGGCGCCACCGCGGCCGGGATCGCCGCCTCCGCCACCGCCCTCGGCGGCTGTGACTCCCCGCCCGAGCGTGACGCCGACGCGGAGCGGGACGGCACGCTGCGCTTCCCGCCCGGATTCGGCTGGGGCGCGGCGACCTCGGCGTACCAGATCGAAGGGGCCGCCAAGGAGGACGGGCGGGGCGAATCCGTCTGGGACACCTTCAGCCGCACCCCGGGACGCACCCGCAACGGTGACACCGGCGACGTCGCGGCCGACCACTACCACCGGTACGCCCAGGACCTCGACCTGATGCGCGAGCTGGGCCTGCGCAGCTACCGGTTCTCCATCTCCTGGCCCCGGATCCAGGCCGACGGCTCCGGCCGGCCGAACCAGCGGGGCCTGGACTTCTACCGCCGGCTGGTGGACGGCCTGCACGAGCGCGGCATCGCGCCGATGGCCACCCTGTTCCACTGGGACCTGCCGCAGGCGCTGCAGGACGACGGCGGCTGGGAGAACCGCGACACCGCCCAGCGCTTCGCCGACTACGCCGACGCCGTGTTCCGTGCCCTCGGCGAGCAGGTGCCGGTGTGGCTCACCATCAACGAACCGAAGACCGTGGTGCAGAACGGCTACCTCACCGGCCACCACGCCCCCGGACACCAGGACGAGGCCGCCGCCTACCTGGTGGCCCACCACCTCCAGCTCGCCCACGGGCTCGCCGTGCAGGCGCTGCGCGCCTCCGGCGTGCCCGGCCGGATCGGCCCGGCGCTCAACCTGCACCCCTGCTACCCCGCCGACGACAGCGCCGAGGCCGCCGCCGCGACCACGCTCCACGACGGCTACGAGAACCGCCTCTACCTCGACTCGATCTTCAAGGGCGCGTACCCGCAGGACGTGCTCGCCGACCTGGGCCCGGACAGCCGGATGGCCAAGGGCGTCCGGGACGGCGACCTGAAGATCATCTCCAGCCCGGTGGACCTGCTCGCGGTGCAGTACTACACCCCGCTCTACGTCACCGGCAGCGGCGACACGGTCCGCCGCTGGCCCACCTCGGAGGCGGACTGGCAGCAGATCTACCCCCAGGGCATGTACGACATCCTGACCCGGGTCACCCGCGACTACGGCCGGGTGCCGATCACCATCACCGAGAACGGCCTGCCCTGCCCGGACGCCCCCGGTCCGGACGGCACCGTCGACGACGCCGGGCGGGTCACCTTCCTGCGCGACCACTTCACCGTCGCCCACAAGGCGATCAGCGACGGCGTGCCGCTGGAGAGCTACCACGTCTGGTCGCTGCTGGACAACTTCGAGTGGAACGAGGGGTACGAGCAGCGCTGGGGTCTGATCTACGTGGACTACCCGAGCCAGCGCCGGGTGCTCAAGCGCAGCGCCCACTGGTACCGGGACGTCATCCGCCGCAACGGGCTGTAGGCGGGCGTGACCCGGCCGGCGACGCCGCCGGCCGGGTGCCCGTCAGCGCGGCGGCGCCTGGTTCGACTCAGCGCGATAGCGCCTGGTTCGGATCAGCGCGGCAGCGCCTGCTGCAATTCGGCCCGCAGCGCCGGGGTGAGCATCTCGCCCGCCTGCTTGGCCAGCCGGGCCATCTCGTAGCCGACCACGCCGATGTCCGCGTCCGCCCCGGCCAGCGTGGCCAGGATCGAGCCGTCCCGGATCTGCATGACCAGGAAGTAGCCCCGGCCCATCTCGACCACCGTCTGCTTCACGATGTCGCCGTCGAACATCTGCGCCGCGCCCGCGGTGATGCTCATCAGGCCCGAGGTGACCGCGGCGAGCTTGTCCGCATGGTCGCGCGGCAGGTGCGCGGAGATCGCCACCAACAACCCGTCGGAGGACACCACCACGGCGTGCGCCACCCCGGGAACCCGCTCGGCGAACGCGTTCACCAGCCAGCTCAGGTCCCGTGCCTCCTGGCTCAACGTCGTCACTGTCGTCGTCCCCCTTCGTCGCGCGGCACGTACATCTCGGTGGTCTCCTCGGCCTCGGCCCGCCGCACCCCGCCGTAGAAGCGGGACAGCATACCGCCGACCGCCTCCGGGTCCGGCTCGTGCCGCACCGCCGTGTGGCCCGGCCGGTCGGCCGACGAGACCGCGGCGAGCTGGGCCATCGGCACGCGTACCGGCAGGCCCCGCTCGTTGGTCCCCCCGGTCACCGGCGTCCGCGCCGGCGCCGGCGTCACACCGAGCACCGACGACGTCGGTCCCTGGCGGGAGAACCAGCCGCCGGTCGCCGCCGCGCCCGCGGCCGGTGCGAGCACGTCCTCGGCCCGACCGGGCACCGGCCGGGGGCGCGGCACCACGGCGGGCGGGCCGGCGGGCGGCCCCACCGGCGACGGCTCAACCACGTCGCCGAGCGGCCGGCCGGTCAGCGGCGACACCGGCAGCGCCGGCGGGCCCGGCTGCGCCGGCGACACCGGATGACGGCCGGCCACCGGCAGCTCCGCGGTGGCCGCGCCGAGCGCCCGCGACGCCGCGGCCGCGTGACCGCTCAGCATCCGCGCCGGCACCGGCGGGGCCAGCCCCGGCGGCGGCGTCTCGGCCAGCAGGTCGGCCGGGACGCGGACCCGGGTCACCAGGCCCTCCCGGCCGGGGCGCAACTGCACCCGCACCCCGTGCCGGGAACCCAGGTGGCTCACCACGAACAGACCCATCCGCTCGGACGCGGACACGTCGGCCGCCGGCGGCTCGGCCAGCACCGCGTTCGCCTCGGCCAGCGCGCCCGCGCTCATGCCGAGCCCCTGGTCGACGATCTCCACGAGCGCGCCCGGCCCGTCCGCCTGGACCAGGACCCGCACCACCGTCTCCGGCCGGGAGAACGTCGTGGCGTTCTCCAGCAGCTCCGCGAACAGGTGCACCAGGTCCCCGACGGCGTGCCCGACCAGGTGCAGGTCGGTGCGGTTCTCGTGGCGCACCCGCTGGTACTGCTCGATCTCCGCGCTCGCCGCGAGCAGCACCGCGCCCAGCCCGACCGGCCGGTTCCACCGCCGGGTCGACTCGGTGCCGGCGAGCACCAGCAGGCTCTCGTCGTTACGGCGCATGCGGGCGGCGAGGTGGTCCAGCTTGAACAGGTTCTCCAACTGCTCCGGGTCGCTCTCCTCCCGCTCCAGGTCGTCGAGCAGCTCCAACTGCCGCTCCACCAGCACCTGACTGCGCCGAGCCAGGTTGACGAACATCGCGTTGACGTTGCGCCGCATCATGGCCTGCTCGACCGCGACGTCCACGGCGCTGCGGTGCACCGCCACGAACGCCTCCGCCAGCTCACCGATCTCGTCCTGCGAGTCGACCACGGCCGGCGGCACGTCGATCGCGCCCACCGGCCGGTCCACAGTCCGCAGCCGCTGCAGGGTCATCGGCAGCTCCACCTGTGCGATGCGCAGCGCCTGTCCGCGCAACTGGCGCATGGCGCGGGCCACCGACCGACCCACCAGCAGGGAGATGAGCACCGCCACCAGGAGCACCGTGACGATGCCGCCGGCCACCAGCAGCGTCTCGCGCAACTGCCGGGCGCTCGCGTCGTCGGCCCGGCCGACCGCGTCGTCGAGGATCTCCCCCTCGAGCTGACGGAACAGCTCCTGCCGCTGCTCGGTGGCCGCCCACCACTGCGGCGCGGACGGCAACGCCGGCTCCGCCCCGCCGTTGGGCAGGGTCCGTTCCTCCAGCCGGGTGGCGGTGACGAAGGCCGGGTCCACCGAGGTGCGGTCGTAGCGGCGCACCTGGTCGGCGGTCGCCGCCACCCGGAACGCGCCCAGCGCGGTGAGCTGCTGGGCCCGCAGGTCGGTGAGCGTCACCTGGTCGTCCGGCTCGTACCGGCCGGCGCGGGCGGCCGCGTACAGCTCGGCGCGGATCCGGGAGGACAGCTCCTTGACCCGGGCGAGCTGCACGTAGCGCAGCACCGCCTCGGTCAACTCCCGCTGGCCGTCGCCCGGCGACGGCTCGGCCAGCAGGTTGAGCAGCGCCGCGACGGCGCGGTGGTAGTTGCTGAGCACGGTGTCGGCGGAGAGCACCGCGGGCGGCACCGCGGCCCGGATGTTCACCACCTGGTCGTACGCCTCAAGCGCCTCCGAGTAGGAGACCCGCCACGCGGCGTCGGCGTCGGCCAGCGGCTCGGCCGCGGCCCGCAACTCGTCCACCGCCCGGTCGCTGGCCTCCTGCAACGGCCGCAGCGCGGCGACCGCGGCGTCCCGGTCGGCGCCGGTGCCGGCGCGGCGCAGCGCGGCCAGCTCGCCGGCGGACCGGTCCCGCTCCTGCTGGAGCCGGTCGACCACGGCGGTGATCTGCCGGCCGATCCCGACCTGCTCGGCGAAGTCGCTCAGCGCGGTGGTCTGCCCCACCAGGCCCCGGGTCTGCACGCCGGCCAGGACCAGGAACGCCACCGAGGGGATCACCAGCACGGTGGCGAGCTTGGTGCCCATCCGCCAGTCCCGCAGCCGGAACCCGGAGCGCCGCCGGTGCGGCGGCGGGGCCGCGCCGCGCGCCGGGTCGGGACCTGCGCCCACACTTGCCTCCTCGGTCCGCTCCACCGCGCCGGGGAGCGGGATCCATCCAACCAGGCCGGCCGGCGCTGTCAACGCCCGCCCGGACGGCATGAGCAGGACGGTCAGCGGTTATCGGTGCGGCGCGGCATCGGCGTCGATCCGGCCGACACCGCCGATGTCGGCCGCCTCCGACACCCGGCCCAGGGCCACCAGCGCGGCGCCGGTCGCCCCGATCTCGGGGTTGCGCTGCCACCGCACCGTACGCGGGACGAGCGCGTCGGCGAAGGCTTCGCGCCACCACGGGGAGGCGGTCAGCGCCCCGCCGCCGAGGACCACCTCCATCGGGTCGCCGACGCCGGCCTCGAGCAGCGCCAGGTCGTCGGTGACGAGCCGGCACAGCCCGGTCATCAGTCCGACGAGGATGTCCACCGCGGTGGTGCCGAAGCTCAGCCCGCGCAGCTCGCCCGAACCGGCCGGGGCGGTGCCCGGCGGCCGGTCCCCACCGAAGCGGGGGTCGGCCCGCACCGCCGTGCCGGACGCGGCACGGCGCAACGCCGCCTCCAGCTCCGCGCCCTGCGGCAGCCGCAGCTCACGGTTCGCCCAGGCGAACAGGTTCCCGCCGCTGGAGTACGCCGCGCCGGTCACCACCCGGTCGTGGTCGACCCGGTAGCGCCACAGCTCGTCCGGCAGCGGCGGCAGCTCGGCGCCGGCCGGCACGGCCTGGATCATGCGGACCGCGGCGGAGGTGCCGATGGTGACCGCGGCCCGGGAGTCGTCGACGCAGCCGGAACCCACGTTCGACGCGGCGCCGTCGCCGACCGGCGCGGCCCAGCGCGCCCCGGCCAACTGCGGCCACCGCCTCGCGTGCTCCCGGTTCAGCTTCCCGTGCCAGTCCGGCGGGGCCAGCGGCGGCAGCCGCTCGGGACGCACGCCGGCCAGCGCGCACGCCTCCGGGTCCCAGTCGAGCCGCCGCAGGTCGAGCAGCCCGGTGCCGGAGGCCAGCGAGATGGACATCGGGGCGTCGTCGAGCAGCGCGCCGAGCACGTACTCGGCCAGGCCGGCGAACCGGCCGGTCCGCGCCGCGCCGCGCCCGGCCAGCCAGGGCAGCCGCACCGACCAGTAGCAGCGGTGCCACCAGGCGCCGGTGCGCTGGTGGTAGGCGTCCGGGTCGGCCGGACCGGCCACCCCGGCGGGGGGCGCCGGCCGGGTGTCCAGCCAGGTCAGCACCGGCCCGGACGGGGTGCCGTCGGCGGCCAGCGGCAGCACCGAGTGCCACTGCGCGGACGTGGCGACCAGCCCGACCCGGTCGAGGTGCCCGCCCTCGGCCAGTTCGTCCAGGCACTCGACCAGACACGCCAGGTAGCCCGGACCGTCGAGCGTCCCGGTGCCGTCGTCGCCGGTGGCCAGGTGCACCTTGCGGCGGGCCAGCGCGCCGGGACGCGGCACCGCGTCGGCGTCCAGCACCAGTCCGCGTACCGAGGAGGTGCCCAGGTCCAGAGCGAGAATGTCCATCGCCGGACAACCTACCCGGCGCGGCCGGCGCCGCTGATCGGGTTCCCCGGCACCGCCCGGTCGCGTACAGTGATCGTCATGCCCGCGCACCTGTCCTGCTGGTGGCCCGCCGACCCGGCGGCCCACCCCCGCGCGTAGCTTCCCCACGCGGCCGCCCGACGAGGCGGCCGCCGGTCTCTCCCGGCATCCCGGGTCGCCCTCGCCGGCGGCCACCGGCCCACCGAGGAGACCCGATGACCATCCCGTCCGACCCGCTGGCCGCCGTCGCCGCCGGCCGCGACCCCGGCCCGTTCGCGCTCGTCCGCCGCGAGGGCGCCGACCACGTCGACCTGTACGCCGGCCCGGCCCGCAGCGCCGAGCGGCTGGCCGACCTGCCCCTGCCCGACGGGCCGGCCGGACCGCGCACGCTGGCCCTGGTGCCGTTCCGGCAGATCACCGAGCGTGGCTTCACCTGCCGGGACGACGGCCTGCCGCTGGAGTTCCTGGAGGTCCGCGAGCATGTGCGGATCCCGCTCGCGGAGGTGCTGGACGCGCTGCCGGACGCGCCGGTGCGCACGGGTGACGCCGGCTTCGACATCTCCGACGACGCGTACGCGGCGGTCGTCGAGCGGGTGCTCACCGACGAGATCGGCCGGGGCGAGGGAGCGAACTTCGTCATCCACCGCACGATGCGGGCGAACGTGCCGGGCGATCCGCTGGCCGCGGCGCTGGCCGCGCTGCGCCGGCTGCTGGTCCACGAGCGCGGGGCGTACTGGACGTTCCTGGTGCACACCGGGACCCGCACGCTCGTCGGCGCCAGCCCCGAGCGGCACGTCAGCGTGGCCGACGGGCTGGTCGAGATGAACCCGATCAGCGGCACCTTCCGGCACCGGGGCGGGACGGCCGACCGGGCCGCGCTGCTGCGCTTCCTGCACGACGAGAAGGAGGTGGAGGAGCTGTACATGGTGCTCGACGAGGAGCTGAAGATGATGGCCGTGGTCGCCGAGCACGGCGGCCAGGTGGTCGGGCCCTACCTGAAGGAGATGGCGCACCTGACCCACACCGAGTACCTGCTGGCCGGGCGCTGCTCCCGGGACGTGCGGGAGGTGCTGCGCGAGACCATGTTCGCGCCCACCGTGACCGGCAGCCCGATGGAGAACGCCTGCCGGGTGATCGCCCGGCACGAGCGCGGCGGGCGGCGCTACTACGCCGGCGTGCTCGCCCTGCTCGGCCGCGACGAGCAGGGTCGGCAGACGCTCGACGCGCCGATCCTGATCCGCACCGCCGAGTTCACCGCCGACGGCGCGCTGCGGGTGCCGGTCGGCGCCACGCTGGTCCGGCACTCCACCGCCGCCGGCGAGGTCGCCGAGACGCACGCCAAGGCCGCCGGGGTGCTGGCCGCGCTGGGCCTCGGCCCGGACGCCCCACGACCCGACGCCGCGGCCGCCGTCCGGCACGCCGACGACCCCGAGGTACGCGCCGCGCTGGCCGCCCGCAACCTCCCGCTGGCCCGGTTCTGGCTGCGCCAGCGGGAGCCGGGGACGATCGCGTTGCCCGGGCTGGCCGGCCGCCGGGCGCTCGTCGTCGACGGCGAGGACACGTTCACCGGGATGCTCGCCCACCAGCTCGGGGCGCTGGGCTTGACGGTCACCCGCCGGGACTGGTCACGGCCCGGCCCGCTCGACGCGTACGACCTGGTGGTGGTCGGCCCCGGCCCGGGCGACCCGCGCGACGTCACCGCGCCGAAGATGGCGGCGATGCGGGCGGTGCTGACCGACCTGCTCGACTCGGGCCGGCCGACCCTGGGGGTGTGCCTGGGCCACCAACTGCTGGCCGGGCTGCTCGGCCTGCCGCTGCACCGGCGCGACGCGCCCTACCAGGGCACCCCGCGGGACGTGGACGTGTTCGGGGTGACCCGCCGGGTGGGCTTCTACGCCAGTTTCACCGCCCGGGCCGACACCGGCCGGGTCACCGGCGCGTACGGCCCGGTCGAGGTGTCCCGGGACCCGGCGGACGGCGCGGTGCACGCGATGCGCGGCGCCGGCTTCGCCGGGGTGCAGTTCCACCCGGAGTCGGTGCTCAGTCGCGACGGCACGGCGGTTCTGGCCGACCTGCTCGGGCACCTGCTCGACCGGCCGGCGCTGACCGCGCATGGCGTGGCCGATCGGGGGTAGGTCGAACGTCGACCGGTGGTCCGCGCGGGTTCGAGAGCCCCCGCCCGGACCACCGGTCGCCCGTCCGGCGCCGGTCAGCCGGCCATGCCCCGCTTGAGCGCGGCGCCCATCAACACCGCCCGCTTCGCGGTGAGCGCGGTGGCGGCCAGCGCGACGTGGTCCGGGGCGACCTCGCCGTTGTTGCTGGTGTGCGACGCGCCGTACGGGTTGCCGGCGACGAACTGGCTGGGATCGGTGTAGCCGGGCGTGACCACGACGCCGCCCCAGTGGTAGAAGACCGTGTACAGCGACAGCAGCGTCGCCTCCTGGCCGCCGTGCGAGGTGGCGGTCGAGGTGAAGCCGGTGTAGACCTTGTCCGCCAGCGCGCCGTTGGCCCAGAGCGGGCCGGTGGTGTCGATGAACTGCTTGAGCTGCGCGGCGATCATCCCGTACCGGGTGGGCGAGCCCATGATCACGACGTCGGCCCAGGACAGGTCGTCCGGCTCGGCCTCCATCACGTCCTGGGTCTCCAGCCGGTGCGCCTGCCAGCCCGAGTTCGAGCGGATCGCCTCGTCGGGCGCCAGCTCACGTACCTTGCGCAGGCGGACGTCGGCACCGGCCTCCTCCGCCGCCTCGACCGCCGACCGCGCCATCTGGTAGGTGATTCCGGTCGCGCTGTAATAGATCACCGCGACCTTGACCTGGCCATCCATCAGACGTTCTCCTCCTCGATTCGCGGGGTAAGCTCCGGCGACTACCCGTTACTTGCGGCGTCAAACGCCGCTCAAGATTTGCGCAAGTTCGGCGGGCAACCGCTCTCCTGCCCGCGCCGGCCGGGGATCCTGTTCCCACCGGCGCCGGCCGTACGCCGCCCCGCGCCGGGAACCTGAACGGGGGATCGCGCTCCGTCGGCGGCGCAGCCGGCGTAGCGCGATCAGGGGCCGTTACCGGCCCGCCCGAGCTGTCGGCACGCCGACCTATGCTGGCCGTCCACCTGCCGACGGGAGCCCGCCGTGACCGTACGCCTCAGCCGCGCCGAGGCGCTCGCGCTGCGGATGACCAGCCTGCTGCTGCGCCCGCACCCGGCACTGCGGCCGCGGAGCGTGTCCGACGTGGTCGGGTGGTTCGGCGCCATGCAGGCGCAGGACGCGGCGAGCGGGCTGTGGTCGTTGGGCGTCCGCCTGCCCGGGGCGACCCGCGACGACGTCCACGCCGCGCTGGAGCGGCGGGAGGCGCTGCGCACCTGGCCGATGCGGGGCACCGTGCACCTGGTGCCCGCCCGCGACGCGCACTGGATGCTGGCCGTGACAGGCGTCCGCTCGCTGGGTGGGCTGGGCGCCCGCTGGCGGCAGCTCGGGCTCACCCTCGCCGACGGCGACCGCGCCGGCGACGTGCTCGGCGAGGCGCTGAGCGGCGGTGGCCGGCTCACCCGCGCCGAGTGCCTGGCCGCGCTGCGCGCCGCCGGGCTGGACACCACCGGCCAGCGCGGCTACCACCTCCTCTGGTACGCCAGCCAGCGCGGCATCACCTGCATCGCCCCGCACGTCGGCACCGAGCAGACGTTCGCGCTGCTCGACGAGTGGGTGCCGGATCCGCACCGCCCGGAGCGCGACGAGGCGCTGGCGGTGCTGGCCCACCGCTACGTGCGCGGCCACGGCCCGGTGACCCGGCACGAGCTGGCCCGGTGGAGCGGCCTGACGGTCACCGACGCGACCCGGGCGCTCACCCTGGCCGGCGACCTGCTCGCCCCGGTCGAGGTGGACGGCGAGCCGTCCGTCGTCGACGCCGCGCTGCTCGACGCGCCCCGGGCGGCGGTCGACGACGTGCACACGCTGCCCGGCTTCGACGAATACCTGCTCGGCTTCAAGGACCGGTCGCTGATGCTCGACCCGGCGCACGCCGACGCGGTGGTGCCCGGCAACAACGGGATGTTCCAGTCCACGGTGGTCCGCGCCGGCCGGGTGGTCGGCACCTGGAAGCGGACGCTCGGGGCGAGGACGGTGACCGTGACCGTGCGGCAACTCGTGCCGTTCGACGCGCCGCTGCGCGCCCGGGTCGACGCGGCTCTGGCCGGCTACGCCGCCTTCCTCGGGCTGGAGCTTCGTCACTCCTGGTGACGACACCTCATTAAACCGTGTCGAATCCACCGGCCACGAGGACTGCGGAAGGGTCGGCGGCCCCCGCCCCCCACCCATCCCCGCGCGGCCGGACGCGCAGGCGGCAACCGCGCCCGCCCCCCCCCCCACGTGCCGGGTCAGGGTGCGCCCCCTGCCCCGGGCG
>NZ_JBITEP010000026.1:31902-83750 GCF_044455315.1 Micromonospora sp. NPDC051300
CCGGGCGGGGGGGGGTTTCTCTGCCTTGCTGGCCACCAAACACCAACAAACGTTTGCCCCCCCCCCGCCCCCGGGGTGTGGGGGGGGGGGGGCCGCCCCCCCCCCCCCCCCCTTCCGCGCGCGGACGTACGCTCAGTCGGCAAGCGCGCCGGCCGACCGCCCCTCGTGCAGGGTCAGGTTGCGACCGCTGCCCGGGTCGAACAGGTGGATCTTCTCCAGGTTGAACCAGACCCGGCGCGACTCGCCCTCGCGCACCGGCGACTCCGCCGACAGCCGGGTGACCAGGCTGGAACCCGCGCCGGCGAAGTCGGCGGCGCCGGCGTCGGCGGCCAACTCCTCCAGCTCCGCGGCGGTGGCCCGCTCCCCCTCGACGGTGAAGTAGACGTACTTGTCCGAACCCATCGACTCGACGATGTCGACAGGCGCCTCGAACTCCACGCCCCGGGCGCGGGTCTCGTCGTCGATCAGCGCCGCGTCCTCGAAGTGCTCCGGCCGGACGCCCAGGATCAGCTCGCGCGGCGCGTCGCCGGCCTCCAGCTCGCGGCGGACCCGCTCGCCGATCGGCACGTCACCCAACGCCGTACGCAGCCGCCCCTCCTCCACCTTGGCGTGCAGGAAGTTCATCGACGGCGAGCCGATGAACCCGGCCACGAACAGGTTGCGCGGGTGGTCGTACAGCTCCTGCGGCGGGCCGACCTGCTGCACCGCGCCGCCGCGCATGATGACCACCCGGTCGCCGAGCGTCATCGCCTCGGTCTGGTCGTGGGTGACGTAGACGGTGGTGGTGCCGAGCTGCTTCTGCAGCCGGGAGACCACCGTGCGCATCTGCACCCGCAGCTTGGCGTCCAGGTTGGACAGCGGCTCGTCCATCAGGAACGCCTTGGGCTGGCGCACGATCGCCCGGCCCATCGCCACCCGCTGCCGCTGGCCGCCGGAGAGGTTGGCCGGCTTCCGGTCCAGCAGCGCGGTCAGCTCCAGCACCTTGGCGGCCTCGTCCACCTTCTGGTTGATGGTCTCCTTGTCCATCTTCGCCAGGCGCAGCGGGAACGCCATGTTCTCCCGCACCGTCATGTTCGGGTAGAGCGCGTACGACTGGAAGACCATGGCGATGTCCCGGTCCCGGGGCGCCTTGTGGTTGACCCGCTCGCCGCCGATGCGCAGCTCGCCGGAGCTGATGTCCTCCAGCCCCGCGATCATGTTGAGGGTGGTGGACTTCCCGCAGCCGGAGGGGCCGACCAGGATGACGAACTCGCCGTCGGCGATCTCCAGGTCGACGTCCCGCACCGCGGAGGTCCCGTCCGGGAACTGCTTGCTCACCTTGTCCAGCACGATGTCAGCCACTGTTACCACCTATCCCTTGACTGCGCCGGAGGTCAGGCCGGAGACGATGCGGCGCTGGAAGAAGAGCACGAACAGGATGATCGGAATGGTGATCACCACGGCGGCGGCGCAGATCGCCCCGGTGGGGTCCTCGAACTGCGACTCGCCGGTGAAGAACTGCAGGGCCACCGGGACCGTGCGGGACCGCTCGGTCGAGGTGAGCGTGATCGCGAACAGGAAGTCGTTCCAGCAGAAGATGAAGACCAGGATGGCCGTGGTGAACACGCCCGGCGCGGCCAGCGGCGCGATCACCCGCCGGAACGCCTGGCCCTGGGTGGCGCCGTCCATCTTCGCCGCCTTCTCCAGGTCCCACGGGATCTGCTTGAAGAACGCCGACAGCGTGTAGATCGCCAGTGGCAGCGCGAACGTGATGTACGGCAGGATCAGGCCGGGCCAGGTGTCGAAGAGGCCGAGCTGCCGCTCGATCTCGAACAGCGGCGACACCAGCGACACCTGCGGGAACATCGCGATCAGCAGGGACACCCCGACCAGCAGCTTCTTGCCGGGGAAGTCCAGCCGGGAGATCGCGTACGCGGCCATGGTGCCGAGCACCACGGCGATCGCGGTGGCGATCAGCGCGATGCCGATCGAGTTGACCAGGGCCCGGACGAACTGGTCGGTGTCGAAGATCGTCCGGTAGTTGTCCAGCGTCCACTCGCGCGGCCAGAACTTGCCGTCGGTGAGCGTGGCCGGGGTCTTGAACGACAGCGAGGCGATCCAGAGCACCGGGACCAGCGCGAAGACGACGACCACGACGTCCAGCACGCCCCAGCGCAGCTTCGCCCGCGTGGTGGTTTCCACGGCCATGTCAGCGCCTCTCCCCATCGTCGCTGCCCGGGGCAGCGGTGCCGAACAGCTTCACGAAGACGAACGCGATGATCGCCACGGTGATGAAGATCAGCACCGACATCGTGGAGCCGATGCCGAGGTTCAGGCCCCGGATCAGGTTGTTGTAGGCGAGCATCGACACCGACGAGGTCTCGTTGCCGCCGTTGGTGAGCACGAAGATGTTGTCGAAGACCCGGAACGCGTCGAGCGTGCGGAACAGCAGCGCGACCAGGATCGCCGGCTTCATCACCGGCAGCATCACCTTGGTGAACCGCTGCCAGGCCGTCGCGCCGTCGGTGGACGCCGCCTTGAGCAGGTCCTCCGGCACCAGGGCCAGGCCGGCCATCAGCAGCAGCGCCATGAACGGGGTGGTCTTCCAGATCTCCGCCAGCATGATGATCGCCAGCGAGCTGGCCCGCTCGGTCAGCGGGGCGCTGCCGTCGAACAGGTTCGCCAGGTATCCGGTGCCGGGCGTCCAGGCGTACCGCCAGGAGAACGCCGCGACCACGGTGACGATGCCGTAGGGGATCAGCGCCGCGGTGCGGACGATGCCCCGGCCGACGAGCGTCCGGTGCATGATCAGCGCCAGGCCCATGCCGAGCACCAGCTCGATCGCGACGGTGACCACCGTGATCAGCATGGTCACGCCGAACGCGGTCCACCAGAAGTCGTTCGTCAGCACGGTGACGTAGTTCTCCAGCCCGACGAACTGCCGCTCGTCGGGGAACCGCAGGTCGAAACGCTGCAACGAGAGCCAGACCGAGTACAGGATCGGGTACGCGGTGACCAGCACCATGACCAGCGCGGCCGGCGCGCAGAGCAGCCAGCCCAGACGCCGCTCGGCGCGCTTGTTGTCGCTCAGCGGCGCGGCGAAGCCGCGACGGGCCCGCTGGGTGGGCACCGCGGCGTGGCGACCGGTGGACTGCTCCGCCTCGGCGGCGGCCTCCGTGCCGGCCGGAGTGGCGTTCACGCTCATGGCAGGACACCCTTCGACTCCAGCGCGTCGGCGATGGCCTTGCGCAGCTCGTCCGCGGTCTTCTCGGGGTTGATCCCCGACGGCGGCGACAGGATCGCCGACATCACCGTGGAGATGCTCTGGTAGGCGGGGGTCAGCGGACGCACCGCCGGCTCCTTCAGCTCCTCCAGGATGGTCTCCTTCATCGGGTACGCCTTGGCCATCTCCGGGTCGTCGTAGACCGACTCGATGGTCGGCGGCACGCCGTCGTTGACCGCGGAGAACTTCTGGTGCTCCGCGCTGCGGATGCACCGGGCGGCCTCGAACGACTCGGTCGGGTGCTTCGAGTACGTGCTGACCGCCAGGTTGACCCCGCCGATGGTGACCTTGCTCGGGGTGTTCGCGTCGACGCCGGGCACCCGCGCCCACTTCACGTCCTTGGCCAGCTCGGGGTTGGCCTCCTGCATCGCCGGATACACGAACGGCCAGTTCACCTGGAACGCGCCGCCGCCGGACTGGAACTCCAGCCGCACCGGGTCCTCCGTCGCGTTGCTGAACGACGGCGAGGTCACGCCCGACGTGGCGAACGTCTTGAGCTGCTCCAGCGCGCGCACGGTGCCGGCGTCCATCACGGCCTTCTTGCCGTCGTCGCTGAGGATCTTGCCGCCGGCGCTCTCGGCGAGCGTGTTGTAGAGCACCACCAGGCCCTCGTACTGGGCGCCCATGGTGAGCACCCGGTAGGGCTTGTTCTGCTCCTTGAGCCGCTGGGCGGCCGAGATCATCTCGTCCCAGCTCTTCGGCGGCTCCGACACCAGGTCGGCGCGGTACCACAGCAACTGCACGTTGGTGTTCTTCGGCGCGGCGTAGAGCTTGTCCTCGTACCGGGCGGTGTCCAGTGGCCCGGCCAGTGTGCCCTGCTCGACCTCGGCCTTGTCCTGGCCGGTCCACTCCCGCACCCAGTCGGCGCTGGCGAACTCCTGCGTCCAGGTGACGTCCAGGCCGAGCACGTCCATGCCGCTGTCCTGCGCCGCCAGCCGCCGCACCATCTGCACCCGCTGCTCGTCGGCCTCCCGCGGCAGCACCCGGTAGGTGATCCGGTAGCGCCCCTGGGCCTGCGCGTTGCAGTCGTCGACCACCTTCTGCAGGTTCTGCTCGGGCGGGTAGTACAGGTTGATCGTCGGCGGGCCGCCGTCGCCGCCGGACCCGCAGGCGGCCAGCGGGGCCACCAACGCCAACGCGGCGGCCGCAGCCGCCGCGCGTCTCACCGGCCGCCGTGCGGCCGTGTCGGGGACTGTCGTCATCACCCTCCCCCTCTCTTCGGCGAAGAACCGGGGAGGTCACCCGTGCCCCGGCGCACGGCGAGACGGTCGAGGCACCGGCCCGTGCGCCCGAGCCCCGGGCGTTTCGTGGGCTCGAACGTGCCCGACCTGCGACGAAGCGAAACATCACGGTCACGTGACGGTCACCGCCGCGCTGCGGCCGGCCGTGCCCGCCCCTAGGTTGGTGGGATGGACGCCACCTTCTTCTTCGACCCGGCCTGCCCCTGGACCTGGCGGACCTCCCGCTGGCTCGTGACCGTCGCCGACGCGCGCGGGCTGCGCGTGCAGTGGCGGGCGTTCAGCCTGGCCATCCTCAACGACGGGCAGGTCCCGCCCGAGTTCGCCGAGGCGATGGCGGCCTCCGGCCGGGTGCTGCGGATGGTGGAGGCGCTGCGCGCGCAGGACCGGCACGACGACGCGGGACGCCTCTACACCGAGCTGGGCACGCGCACCCACGACGCCGGTGACCCGCTCGGTGACCGGAGCGTCGCGGCGGCGGTGGAGGCGGCCGGGTTGACCGACGCGGCGGCGGCGCTGGACGACGAACGCTGGGACGCGGCGGTGCACGAGTCGCACGCGCTGGCGTACGGCTCGGCCGGACCGGACATCGGCTCGCCGGTGCTGATGGTGCCGGACGCGACCCGAGGCATCCACGGCCCGATCATCACCGAGGTCCCGGGCGTCGAGGACGCGCTGACGATCTGGGACTCGATGCTGCCGCTGATCCGCCTGGACACCTTCCACGAACTCAAGCGCGCGCGCCGCTGACCCGAACGCACCTGCCGTCTCACCAGGTGAACGGGGAGACTACCCAGCGTCAGCCGGCTCGACTAGCGTTTCCCTAGCTCCCTGGCCCCGCGCGTCGCCGCCGCTGTCGACCCGCCGCCGGCTGTCCCCCACAGCCCGCTCGATCGGTTGGTTCTTCCGGGAACCGCCCGCCTGCGCGCGTACCGGTTGGGCAGGATGCCCCCGAGGAGGTGCCGTCGTGCAGGACACCCGCGCTCTCGCCCTGTCGTTCGAGGTGAGCGGCCTGCCCCCGGTCAAGACCGAGGCCCTGTCCATCTTCGCCGCCGGCCACCGCCAGGCGACGAGGGTCCGCACGCTGCTCCAGGCCGCCTGCACGGCGGCCCAGCGCACCGGGTGGACCCCGCTCGCCGGGCCGGTGGAGGTGGACCTGACCCTGCGGTGCCCGCCCGGGCACCGCACCTCCGACGCCAGCACGCTGCTGGGTGGCGTGTGCGCGGTGCTGCAGGACAAGAAGCGGGCGTCCAGCATCGGCCTCGCCCACCTCGGGGTGCTTGTCGACGTCGCGCTCTGGACCGACGACCGGCAGATCCGCCGGCTGTCGTACGCCGAGGAGCCGGCGGAGGAATTCTCGTACCAGGTCCGGGTGGCGGCCGTACCGACGATGGTTTGACCGACGCCCGCGGTGGGGTACCGCGGACGCCGACGAAGGGAGCGCCGATGTCGGAGCCACATGTCACGCTCGATCCGAGCGGGCTCGACCCTGTGCAGCAGAAGCTGCGCGGCCCGCTGGAGGATCAGCTGACCTCGGCCCTGCAGGCGGCCACCGAACGGGTCCGGGCCGGCTACGCGGGCGAGCCCGTCGAGGACGTCTGCCGCCGGCTGCTCGACGAGACCCGGGCCGGCCTGCACCCCGACATCGCCGCCGGCTTCACCCCGGACATGGACGAGTTCTGCCGGGTCGCCGTGGCGATCGTCCGCGGCGAGATCCACTGAGTCGACGCCTCCCGGTCGGCGGTCAGCCCCGCCGGACGTCGACGGAGACGACGTGGGTGCCGTCCGGGCGGGTGGACTCGCCCAGGCGCACCGGCACCCGCCCGCCGTCCGGCGGTCGGAGGCCGAGCCCGAAGCTCAGGTGCCCCTCGAAGTCGCCGGCCGCGGCCCAGCCCAGCAGCGTCGGGTAGCCGATCGCGGCCGGCGGCAGGTCGGCCGTGCCGCCGCCGCGCGCGTCGTGCCCCTGTGCCGGGGAGAACCGCACCGACAGGTAGGCGGTGCCGGGCAACTCGACCGGCGCGCCACGGCCCTCGGTGACCACCTGCGGCACGTAGCCGACCCGGTAGGACGGGGTGGGGCCGCGGAAGGCGAACGTGATCCGGCTGTAGTCCTCCTCCGGATGGTCGGCGACCTGCACCGCCACCAGGACGGGCAGCGGCCCGGCGGGGTTCGGGGTGACCGGCGCCCGCACCGCGTGCGTCACCTGGGCGGGCGTGGCGGGCACCGCCCAGCCCCAGGTCCGCCGCCACGTACCGGAGGTCGCCGCCGCGTCGGCGGACGCGGGCGGGGTGGCGGCGGGAGGCGGGGCGGCGGTGGTGGCCGGCGCGGCGGCCGTCGGGGACGGGGGCGCCGGATCCGCGTCGTCGGGACCGGTCGTCGTGCAGGCCGCCGCGAGCAGCACGACCAGGCCGGCGAGCAGCGGTACGCGCCGAAGAGTCATGACTCAGTGTCGCTCCGTCACGGGCCGGCGCGCCAGGGGCGTCCCGCCCGACGTCGGCCGGACGGGTCAGGACCGGGTCCGCAACTCCCCGGCCCTGACCCCGGCCGTCCGGCAAGGTATCGGTTCCGGCCGCGGGAACACGGCGGGCGTGGCACGACGCCCACGCCGGGCTCCACACGGCGAACCGGTTCGCCCGCACTCAGCTCCACGGTGCTCTTACCACCGGACTCCGGTACGCCCCCGACTCACCCCGACGAGGCGTGGACGCCGGCTCAGGTTAGGCAGGTCAGCCCAGGTCGGACAAGCGTCGGCCGGGCCGACCGGCTGTGATTGATGTCAATGCCGAAAAGCGGCATGTCGACGTAACAAGGTCAGCCGATCGGGCGCTGTTCGGGCTCGAGGCGCGGACTGCGACCGGCGCCGCCCGACGGCGTCGAGCGGGCCGCCGCGGCGCCGGCGATCAGCGCCAGCGCACCGAGATGCAGCACGCGCACCCCGGCCGGCGCGGCGACGCCGGCCGCCGGCAGTCCGGGCAGCAGCAGTGCGCCCAGCGCGGTGACCGCAAGGGTAACCCGCCAGAAGACGAGCGGGTCCGTCGCCGGGAGCGGGGGCGGGTCGCCGTCGAAGACCCTCCCCCGGCGGGCCGCGTACACCGCCGCGGCGACCACCAGCAGCCCGCCGCCGAGGCTGCCGACCACGTCCCCGAACTGCCACCAGTACCAGCCGGTCAGGGCGTGGAAGTCGGCGACGCCGAGCAGCCGCGGCGCCCGCTCGGAGTGGCTGACCCGGTCCCACGCGACGTGGCTGAACGCGCCGATCAGCGCCGAGCAGACGGTGACCTGCCAGGGGTGACGCACCCCGGCCAGCGCGGCGTACTGGGGCCAGCCGAACAGCCTCCGCAGCGGCAGGTGCGCGGCGATGCCGGCGACCACCCGGCGGACGATCCAGGCGTACGCGAGCGCGACCGGCAGGCACCACCAGAGCAACCCGCCCAGCGTGTGGGTGCGCAGCCCGAGATCGAAGCGGGTGCCGGTGACCAGGTAGCCGACGTCCGGGGCGACCGCGCCGGTGGCCAGCGCCACCCCGTCGAACCAGTGCGGGCGCCACCACTTCAGCGGCAGCACCGGCGCCAGGTGCGAGGGGAACGTGAGCGGCACATCCCGGACGTTACCGGCCAGGTCAGAAGTGCCGGACCAGGTCGGGGAACGCGGCCAGCCGGATCACCCCCGGGTCGGACGGATCCAGTTCCTCGTGCTCCAGCACCCAGGTGTTCTCGTTCGGGATGAACACCGCGTTCATGCCCGCGGCCCGCGCCGGCAGGATGTCCGAGCGCGGCGAGTTGCCGATCATCCACGCCTCGCCCGGCTCGAACGCGTGCTCGCGCGCCAGCCAGCGGTAGGTGTCGACGTCCTTCTCCGGCACGATGTGCGCGGCCCGGAAGTGGTGCAGCAGCCCGCACGCGTCGAGCTTGCGCTGCTGCTCCTCGCGCTCGCCCTTGGTGAGCAGCAGCAACTCGTGGCGGGTGGCGAGGTCGTCGAGCGTCCGGGCCACCCCCGGCATCAGCTCCACCTGGTGCCCGACCAGCGCGGCCGCGAGCTGTTCGATCTCGACGCGTTCGGCGTCGGTGGCCGGGCGCTCGCGCAGCTTCGCCAGGCAGTCGGCGAGGCTGCGCAGGAAGATCTTGCTGCCGTACCCGTGGGCCTGGGCGTTGGCCCGTTCCACGTCGTCGAGCACGGCCCGCAACTGCGTCCGGTCCAGGGTCGGATGGTCGAGCCAGGTGAGGAAGTCCTCGATCACCCGCTCGAAGACGACGTTGTTCTCCCAGAGCGTGTCGTCGGCATCGAAGACCAGCACGGCGGCCTCCCGGCGCTCTCCCATCGCACCCCTCCCCCTCGCCCCTGCCCGAAGGAGGGGCCCCTTCTTAACGCCCGCGGTAGAGGCGGGGCCCCTTTTTAACACGAGGCGTTAACAGGGGGCCCCTCCTTTCATGCCGGGTGGGTCGGCCGGTCGGGGGGTGGGGTGAGGCGGCTACCCGACTGCGGAAAACCTGCTCGGGCGGGATGCTTCAGCGATGACGACCTCACCCGCCCCGACCCGGGCCGGACGGCGCACCGTCCTCGCCGGGGCGGTCGCGCTCGCCGTGGCCGGCGGCGCGTTCCCGGCGGTCCCGGCCCACGCCGTCAACGCCACCCACGCCACAGTGGTCGGCACGAAGCCGGCGGCCTGGACGCCGCACGCGCTCGACGGCACCGTGTACCGGATCCTCCAGATCGGCGACCGGGTCTACCTGGCCGGCTCGTTCACCAAGGTGCGCAACGCGAACACCACCGCGCAGCTCGCGATGCCCCGGCTGGTGGCGTTCCACGCCGACACCGGCCGGATCGACACCACGTTCAAGCCGGTGGTCAACGGTACGGTCAAGGCGCTCGCCGCCTCGGCCGACGGCCGCTCGCTCTATCTCGGCGGCGCGTTCACCACGGTCAACGGTGTGGCCGCGCCGCGGGTGGCCCGGGTCGACGCGGCCACCGGCGCCCGGGTCGCCGGGTTCGCTCCGGCGGCGCTCAACAACCAGGTCAACGACATGCGGCTGGTCGGCGCCCGGTTGCTCGTGGGCGGCGCGTTCCAGACCGTGGGCGGGGTGACCCGACGTGCCCTGGCCGCGCTGGACGCGACCACCGGCGCCGCCGACGCGTCGGTGAACCTGCGGCTGGAAGGTCCCCGGGTCACCACCACCGGGGTCACCGCCTCGGTCAAGGTCGAGGCGATGGACGTCTCCGCCGACGGCCGGCGGCTGGTCGTCGTCGGCAACTTCAGCTCGGTCGCCGGGCAGGCCCGGCACCAGCTCGCGGTGGCGAACCTGACCGCGACGGGGGCGACGCTGTCCGGCTGGTCGACGACCCGCTACCAGCCGCAGTGCGCCAAGTCGATGCCGACCTACCTGCGCGGGGTGGACATCTCGGCGGACGGCACCTGGTTCGTGGCGGTCACCACCGGCGCGGCGTTCCCGGGGACGCTGTGCGACGCCGCGGCCCGCTTCGAGTTCGGCACGGAGATCGCCGGCAAACAGCCGACCTGGGTGAACTACACCGGCGGCGACACGCTGCTGTCGGTGGCGGTCACCGGCGCGGCGGTCTACGTCGGCGGGCACCAGCGCTGGCTCGACAACCCGTCCGGGCGCAACTCCGCCGGCCCCGGCGCGGTGTCCCGGCCCGGCGTCGGGGCGATCCACCCGACCACCGGCAAGGCGCTGGCGTGGAACCCGACCAAGGACCGCGGGGTCGGCACCGCCGACCTGTACGCCACCGACCGCGGCCTGTGGCTCGGCAGCGACACCGTGACGGTGGCCGGCGAGTACCACGCGCGGGTGGCGTTCCTCCCCCTGCCGTGAGGCGCGGCGCAGGGCTCAGCGGCGCAGGGTGAGGATCAGGTCGGCGACCAGGGCCGTCCAGCCGGTCTGGTGCCAGGCGCCCAGCCCGGCGCCGTTGTCGCCGTGGAAGTACTCCGGGAAGCAGATCAGGTCCCGCCAGTCCGGGTGGGTCTGGAACAGTTGCGCCGCGCCGTAGATCGGCCGCCGCCCCCACCCGTCCCGGGTGAACAGCGAGATCAGCCGCGCCGAGAGGTCGTCGGCGATCTCGTCGAGCGTGTGCTTCACCCCGGAGCGGGTCGGATACTCGACTTGGAGGTCGTCGCCGAAGAACGCGGCGTGTTCGCGCAACGCGGTGATCAGCAGGAAGTTCGTCGGCATCCAGATCGGGCCGCGCCAGTTGGAGTTGCCGCCGAACAGGCCGCTGGTCGACTCGGCCGGCTCGTAGCCGACGCTGAACTCCTGCCCGCCGAGCGTGACCGTGAACGGCTTGTCCAGGTGGGCGCGGGAGAGCGTCCGCAGGCCGTACTCGGAGAGGAACTCGTCGGTGTCGAGCATCCGGGCCAGCAGCCGCACCATCTGCTCCGGGCCGACCATGGACAGCAGCCGCTGCTGGGTGCCGTCGGAGCCGAGCCGGCGGCCGCCGATCACGTCGGCGTACTCCGGTCGGTTGGTCAGGAACCAGCGCAGCCGGGCGCCCAGCTCGGGCAGGCGGCGCATGGTCCGGGTGGTCAGCCGGGTGACCGCGGCCAGCGGCAGCAGCCCCACCACCGAGCGCACCTTCAGCGGCACCTTCGTGCCGTCGGCCAGCCGCAGCACGTCGTAGAAGAACGCGTCCTCGGCGTCCCACAGCCCCTGCTCGTACGCCGCTGCGGCGATGTACGCGAAGTGCTCGAAGAACTTCGTGGCGGTGTCCACGTACGCGTGGTCGTGCTCGGCGAGCACGATCGCCATGTCGAGCAGGTTGAGCGCGTACATGGCCATCCAGCCGGTGCCGTCGGACTGCTCCAGCGTGCCGGCCACCGGCAGCGCGGCCGAGCGGTCGAACGGTCCCACGTTGTCCAGGCCGAGGAAGCCGCCCTCGAAGACGTTGTTGCCGCCGGTGTCCTTGCGGTTGACCCACCAGGTGAAGTTGAGCAGCAGCTTCTGCATCACCCGGGACAGGAACTCGTGGTCGCGGGAGCCGTCGATCTCGAAGACCTTCAGGGCGGCCCAGGCGTGCACCGGCGGGTTCACGTCCCCGAACGCCCACTCGTACGCCGGGATCTGCCCGTTCGGGTGCAGGTACCACTCGCGGAGCAGGAGCAGCAGTTGGTCCTTGGCGAAGCCCGGGTCGACCCGGGCGATGGTCACGCAGTGGAAGGCCAGGTCCCAGGCCGCGTACCAGGGATATTCCCACGGGTCCGGCATGGAGAAGACGTCGAAGCTGGTCATGTGCCACCAGGCGCTGTTGCGCCCGTGCCGCCGGCCGGCCGGCGGCGGCGCCGACCCGGGATCGCCCTCCAGCCACCGCTTGACGTCGAAGTGGTAGAACTGCTTGCCCCACATCAGCCCGGCGATGGCCTGGCGGGCGACGAGCGCCTCGTCGGCGGTGGCCGCGGCCGGGATCACGCTGTCGAAGAACCGGTTCGCCTCCGCCCGGCGGGCCCAGAGCACGGTGTCGAACCCGTCGCCGAGGTCGGCCGGGGCGGGCGGGCCGGCCACCGGCGGCGGCGCGGTGCGGGTCAGCCGCAGCCGGATCTGCCGCCGCCCGCCGGCCGGCACGTCGAGCACGTAGTGCAGCGCGCCCTTGGTGCCGACGCGCTCCGGGTTGACGGTGGCCGCGCCGGCGACGACGTGGTCGTTGATCCCGTCCTTCGGGTACGCCGAGCGCCCGGGCAGCCCCCACAGCCGCTCGGCGTTGGTCTCGTTGTCGCACAGCAGCGGCGTCGGGTCGCCGTCGCCCTCCAGCAGCAACTGGCCGAGCACCCAGTGCTCGCCGACCAGCCGGGAACCGGCGCCGTGCAGCGTCGGCACCCGGTCGGCGCCGGGCAGCCCCCAGGACCAGGTGTTGCGGAACCAGAGCGTGGGCAGCACGTGCAGGGTGGCGTCCTGGTCACCCCGGTTCGCCACGGTGACGAGCAGGCACATGTCGGTCGGTGACGCCTTGGCGTAGTCGACGGTCACCGCCCAGTACCTGTCGTCGTCGAAGATGCCGGTGTCGACCAGCTCGTACTCGGTGTCGTCCCGGCCGCGCAGCGCGTTCACCGCGACCAGCTCGTCGTAGGGGAACGCGGCCTGCGGGTAGTGGTAGCGCCAGCGCATCCAGGAGTGGGTGGGCGTGGAGTCCTCGTACCACCAGTAGTCCTTGGCGTCCTCGCCGTGGTTGCCGCCGTCGCCGCCGAGGCCGAACATCCGCTCCTTGAGGATCGGGTCCCGCCCGTTCCACAGCGCCAGCGCGAAGCAGAACGTCTGCCGGTCGTCGCAGACGCCCGCCATGCCGTCGTCGTTCCACCGGTAGGCTCGGGACCGCGCGTGATCGTGGGGGAAGTAGTCCCACGCCGTGCCGTGCTCGCTGTAGTCCTCCCGTACCGTCCCCCACGCCCGCTCGGACAGATAGGGGCCCCATGCGCGCCAGTCCTGCTCCCCGGCGTCGGCCTGGGCGAGCCGGTGCCGCTCGGGGTCGGGGGTCGCGGAGGTCGGGCGGTCGGTGATCACCCGCACATCTTCGACGCCGCCGGGGTACTTCTCCACAGCGGCCATTGTCGTCGTGGCATGTCACACCTCGCTGCCGGTGGAGGAAAGTTGATCGACATCCGGTTCGGCCCGCAGGTCTGCGGGGAGCTGTCCGCCGCCGCCGGGCGGGAATGGCTGGTCACGGACGGGCTCGGTGGCTACGCCATGGGCACCGTGGCCGGGCTGCGCACCCGCCGCTACCACGGGTTGCTCGTGGTCCCGGGCGAGACGCCGGCGTCCCGCAAGGTGGGACTCGTGAGCCTCGACCCGGCGGTCACCCTGCCGTCGGGGCGACAGGTCCGGCTGGGCGCGCACGAGTGGTCCTCCGGGGTGGTCGACCCGCGCGGCTTCGAACTGCTGGAGCGCTTCGACCTGACCGACGGGGTGCCGCGCTGGCGGTGGCGGATCGGCGACACCGTGATCGAGCGGGAGATCGCCATGGCGTACGGCCGGTCCTGCGTCGCCGTGGTCCACCGGCTGGTCTCCGGCGGCCCGGTCCGGCTGGACCTGGCCGCGGCCTGCACCTGGCGCGACGCGCACGGCGAGCGGCGGGCCGACGGCCCCGCGCCCCGGCTGGAACCGGTCGCCGGCGGCGCGATCGTCGAGGGCGCGTTCCGGCTCGCCGGCCCGGACTGGACCCCGGAGGGGCAGTGGTGGCTCGGCGTCCGGCACCGGGCCGAGGCCGCCCGCGGCCTGAACCCGGACGAGGACCTCTGGTACACGGGCCGGTTCTCCGGCGCGCTGGACACCCCCGGCGCGACAGTGACGGTGCTGGCCTGGGCAAACGACCTGGCCGAGGAGCCGCCGCCGGCGACCGCCGTGGTGGAGGCGACCCGGCGGCGCAACCGCGCGGTGGTGGCCGCCGCCAAGCCCGACGACGCGGTCTCCGCGACGCTGGCGCTGGCCGCCGACGCGTTCGTGGTCCGCGGCGCGACCGGCCCGGACGTGGTGGCCGGCTACCCCTGGTTCGGCGCCTGGTCCCGGGACACGATGATCTCCTACGAGGGGCTGTTCCTCTGCACCAACCGCGCGGACGAGGGCCGGGAGCTGCTGCGGGCGTACGCGGGCACGCTGTCGGCGGGCATGCTGGCGAACACCGCCGACACCGGCCGGGTCGAGCACAACACGGTCGACGCCACGCTCTGGTTCCTGCACGCGGTGAGCCGGCACGTCACGGTCACCGGCGACACGGACCTCGGCGACGAGCTGCTGCCCGCGCTGCACGGGGTGGTCGAGGCCCACGTGACGGGCACCCGCTACGGCATCGGCGTCGACCCGGCCGACGGCCTGCTCACCCAGGGTGGCCCGCCGGACGTGGCGCTGACCTGGATGGACGCCCGGGTGTACGGGGTGCCGGTGACCCCGCGTACCGGCAAGCCGGTCGAGGTCAACGCGTTGTGGATCAACGGGCTGGCCGGGCTCGCCGAGCTGACCGAGCTGGCCGGGCGCGACGCCACCGCCCTGTGGGACCTGCACGGCCGGGCGACCGGCGCGTTCCGGGACCGGTTCCCCGCGCCGGCCGGCTGGCTGCACGACGTGGTGGACGCCCCGGCGCCCGCGTACCCGCTCGGCGGCGCCCCGCACCACGACGACGACCTGCTGCGCCCCAACCAGTTGCTCGCCTGGTCCCTGCCGTACGCGCCGCTGGAGCCGGACGAGGGCACGCTGCGCCGGCTCACCGAGGCGCTGTTCACCCCGCTCGGCCCGCGCAGCCTCGCCCCCGACTCCCCCGCCTTCACCGGCCGGCACCGGGGCGGCCCGGCCGAGCGGGACTCCGCCTACCACCAGGGCACGGTCTGGCCGTGGCTGACCGGGCCGCTGCTCGACGCGTACCGCAAGGCGGGCCTGCCCACCGCGGACCTGCTGGTCGGTCTGGAGGGGCACCTGGTCGAGGACGGCCTGGGCTCGGTCAGCGAGACCGCCGACGGCGCCGCGCCGCACGCGGCCACCGGCTGCCCGTTCCAGGCGTGGTCGGTGGCGGAGCTGCTGCGCGCGCGGCGGGGCCGCCGGTAACGCGTTACAGACCGGCAACCGGCGCGTCGCCGCCGGTTATCGACCCCTCGGCAGGATGGGACGCGACCCCGCCGGACACCCGCAGCGGTGCCGCCTCGGGCGGGGACGACCACAACTCCAAGGGGGCCGCGTGTCCGCTGACGCCGAAGTGATCGACATCCAGCCCGCCCGGCGCCTGCGGGTGCTGCTGCTCTCCTGGGAATACCCGCCCGTGCTGGTCGGCGGCCTCGGCCGGCACGTGCACGCGCTCTCCGTCGCCCTGGCCGCCGCCGGGCACGAGGTCACCGTCGTCACCCGGCACGCCGAGGGCGCGCCGCTGGAGGAGTACGCCGACGGCGTGCGGGTGCTGCGGGCCGCCGAGGATCCGGTCCGGTTCCCGCTCGCCACCGACTCGCTGCTGGCCTGGGCCATGGCGTTCAACCACACGCTCACCCGGACCGCCCTGCGGGCCGCCGGCGGCGGGTACGACGTGATCCACGCCCACGACTGGCTTGTCGCGCACACCGCCGTCACCCTGGCCGAGCACCTGGACGTGCCGCTGGTCACCACCATCCACGCCACCGAGGCCGGCCGGCACCAGGGCTGGCTGCCCGGGGAGATGAACCGCACCATCCACGGCGTCGAGCACTGGCTGAGCAACGCCTCGGCCCGGGTGATCGCCTGCTCCGGCTACATGCGCGACCAGGTGTCGCGGCTGTTCGACGTGCCGGTCGGGCGGGTCGACGTGGTGGCCAACGGCGTGGACGACCGGGCCTGGCGGGCCCGCCCGCACGCGGTCGCCTCGGCCCGGGCGCGCTTCGCCGGGCGCGGGCCGCTGGTCGGGTACGCCGGCCGGCTGGTCTACGAGAAGGGCGTGCAGCACCTGGTGGACGCCGTGCCGCGGCTGGCCGACCGGCACCCGGGGCTGCGGGTGGTGATCGCCGGAGACGGCCCGTACCGGGACGAGCTGGTCGCCCGGGCGCACCGGCTGCGCCTGGGCGACACGGTCCGCTTCGCCGGTTTCCTGGACGCCGGCCAGCTCCCCGCGGTGCTCGCCGCCACCGACGCCACAGTGGTCCCGAGCCTCTACGAGCCGTTCGGCATGATCGCCCTGGAGGCGGCTGCGGCCGGCGCGCCGCTGGCGGTGGCCCGCACCGGCGGGCTGGCCGAGATCGTCGAGCCGGGGGTGACCGGGGTGACGTTCCCGCACGGCGACGCCGAGGCGCTGGCCGGCGCCGTCGACCGGCTGCTCGGCGACGAGGTCTTCGCCCGTCGGGTGGCGCGCAGGGCGCGCCAGATGGTCAGCCGGCACTACGCCTGGTCGGCCATCGCGGCCCGCACCGCCGTCAGTTATGCCGCCGCCCGCCGGGAGCACCACCCGTTCCAGGCCCGCCGGGCCGCCGCGTTGCTGGCCGGCGGCCGTCCGGCGATCGCCATTCCGGACGGAAACCTGCTGGCCGGCGCGGCGAGCTGAGGCCCGCCGCCCTGATGGGATAGGTCCGACCCGATCCGTTGGCTATTGTGGACCAACCAGCGGTGAGGAGTGCGGTGCGGGAAGTGGTGATCGCCGGACGGTACCGCCTGATCGATCTGGTCGGCCGCGGCGGGATGGGCCAGGTCTGGCGAGCCCGGGACGAGGAGCTTCAGCGCGAGGTCGCGGTGAAGCAGGTCCTGCCGCCGAACTGGCTCGCCGAGAGCGAGCGCGACGAGCTTCGGGCCCGCACGCTGCGCGAGGCCCGCACGGCCGCCCGCCTCAACCACCCCAACGTGGTCCGGGTCTACGACGTGGTCCGGGTCAACGGCGACCCGTGGCTGATCATGGAGTACGTCCCGTCGCGATCGTTGCAGGAGATCATCGAGACCGACGGCCCGCTGCCGCCCCGCCGGGCCGCCGAGATCGGGGTGGCGGTGCACGCCGCGCTGCGCGCCGCCCACCGGGCCGGGGTGCTGCACCGCGACGTGAAACCCGCGAACGTGCTGCTGGCCCTGGACGGGCGGGTGCTGCTCACCGACTTCGGACTGGCCGTGTTCGAGGGCGGCGACGGCGCGATGACCCGTCCCGGCCTGGTCCTCGGCTCCCCGCAGTACGTCGCCCCGGAGCGCGCGGCCGAGAGCGTGTCAAGCGTCGAGGCGGACCTGTGGTCGCTGGGCGCCACCCTGCACGCCGCCGTGGAGGGCCGCTCCCCGTACGCCCGCAGCACCGCGATGGCCACGCTGGCGGCGCTGGCCAGCCAACCCCCGGACCCGGCGCCGCACGCCGGACCGCTGATGCCGGTGCTGGTGGGGCTGCTCCGCCGGGACCCGCGCAACCGGCTCGGCCACGACGACATCGCCCGGCTGCTCGCCGGCGCCGCCGAACCGCCGGCCGTCACGCCGGACCGGCCTGGCGCCCACGCCGAGCCGGACCGGGCCGACGCGGGCGCGGCGTCCGGGCCGCGCGTGACCGGGCCGGCCGTTCCGCCGCTGAGCGGCTCCCGCATCGGCATTCCACCGGTGCCCCGGTCCGGATCGGCGGTCCCGCCGCTGAGCGGCTCCAGCATCGCCGTGCCACCGGTGTCGCGGTCCGCATCGACGGTCCCGCCCCCGGAGCCGACCGCGCCCGCCGCCTCCGGGACGGCTGTCGGACGCGCCGTTGCGCCGGGGCGCGCGGTCGGATCACCCGGCTCCCCGGTGGCCGGGCGGTCGGCCGCCGGGCCCGGGACCGGCGATCCGGAGACGGACCGTCCCGGACACGCCGGTCCGGGGACGGACCGCTCCGGGGCCGCCGGTCCGGCGCGCGGCGGGCCGGCGGCCCCGGCGGGTCCGGGCCGCCTCGAACCGGACGGCTGGGACGCCTGGGATCACACGACCGGCTGGGACGGAACCGACGGCGGCTGGGACCGGACCACCGGCTGGGGCGGCCCGGACGACGGGGATGCCCCGGACGCAGCCGAACGCCCGACAGTCGGCTATCCGGACCTGATGCCACCGGCCGCCGCCGCCCGCGCCTGGAGCCGGGCGGCCCGGCGCAGCGAGTGGGAACGACCGGACGAGGCCGACCCGGGCCCGTCCGACGGCGCGGAGGATCACCGCGCCGACGGGCCCGACCGACCGGCCGGCGGCGGGACGCCCCGGGACACGCCCCAGCGGCCGGTCGGTGGGCTGGGCCCCACGGTCCTCACCAGCTTCGTGGACCCGGGCAACCCCGCCGGACCGGAGGGTCCGGCGGCGCGGGCCGACGCCGCCAGCCCGGTGCACACCCCCTCACCGGGGGGCGTCCCCCCGCCGACTCCGCCCCCGGTCGCCACCGGACGCCCGTCCGACGGCGGTCGGCTGCGCGACGCGGCGGGCAGCGGCGCGCTCGGCGACGACCCGGCACGAGGCGGGGCGCGACGTGGCGTACCCGGGCCCGGCGCTCCGGTCCCGGGGGTGCGCCCGCCGCACGGTGGGCCGACGCCCGGCGTGCGCGCGCCGCACGAGGACGCCGGCCGGGAGGGGGGCGACGACGGCGCCCCACCCGCCGACCGCGACGACCGCGGCCGGAGGACCACCCGGCGCTGGGGCTTCACCGCGGGCGCGGTGCTGCTGGCCGTGCTGGCCGGCGTCGGCGCCGCGTTCGCCGTGGACCGCGACCACCCGTCCGACCCTGAGCGGCACGGCGAGCCCGTCGGTCAGCCCTGGGAGCACCCGGGCGGGCCGCCCGGCGGCGGTCCGGGCGGGCCACCGCCACCACCGTTCCCGTGCATCCGGCCGGACGTGGCGGGCACCCCGGTGCAGAAGGGCCCGCCGCCGGCCGACCCGGCGGTGACCGTGCCCGCCGGTTGGGTGTGGCCCGCCGACACCGGCGGGTTCCACATCGCCCTGCCGGCCGGCTGGCTCCAGCTCCGCTCCGGCGACACCACCTGCTTCCAGGACCCGGTCACCCGGCGCATCCTGGGTGTCGAGCCCTACCCGGGCGGGGACCCGGTCGGTCGGCTGCGCTCGGCCGAGCGGGACCTCACCTCCGCCGGGCGTCTCCTGCGATACGAGAAGGTCCGGCTCACCGCCGACGGCGACGGCGCGGTGTGGGAGTGCCGCTGGACCGCGCCGTACGGGGAGCGCATGCACGCGCTGCGGGTGCTGCCCGGCGAGGAGGCCGGTTGGACGCTGGGCCTGACCACCTCGGACGCCGACTGGGCCGCCGCCGACGAGCAGTTCGCGCTGATCCGCGACAGCATCCGGCCGATCCGGCCCACCCGCACGGCGGGGTGACCGGGGGCGCGTCCCATCGCCGACAGTCGGCACCACCACGCCCACCTGTGCCGACATACTTCGTGATGCCCCGCCGTCGCACCGACTGACTACAGTGGCGTAGTTTCTGTCGATCAAGATCTCTGGGGAGGGCGAGCCGAGATGATGGGACCGTCCCACGCGCTGTCCGGCGCGGCGGTGTGGCTGACCGGCTCCTGGGCGCTGGACCAGTTCGCCGACTATCACCAGACGCCGCTGGCGCTGGCGGTGGGGACCGCGGTCTGCGCGGGCGGGGCGCTCTTTCCCGACCTCGACCTCTCCGGCAAGGTCACCCGCAACCAGGGCGGCGCCACCGTGGCCCGGACGTTCGGCGTGTTCAGCCTCTTCGTCGCCGAGGTGATGGAGAAGATCTCGCTCGGCGTCTACTACGCGACGAAGCTGAGCAAGGACCCGCGCCGCAACAACGGGCACCGCACGCTGACCCACACCGTGCCGTTCACGGTGCTGGTCGGCTGGGGCACCACCGCGCTCTGCGCCCACTACGGCAAGTGGGCGGTGGTCAGCATCCTGTTCTTCATGATCGGTCTGGCGCTGCGCGGCCTGTTCGACGAGTGGGCCGAGCGGGCCGGCTGGGTGGTGGTCACGCTGGTGTCGGCCGCCACGGCCTGGTTCACCTTCGCCAACCTGCCCGGCGACCGGGGCTATCCGATGATCGGTCTGGCCGTCGGGGTGGGCTGCTTCGTGCACATCCTCGGCGACATGATCACCCGGGCGGGCGTGCCGATCCTCTGGCCCATCCCGATCAGACGGCGGATGTGGACGATGATCGGGCTGCCCAACAGCATCGCGTTGCGCACCGGCAGCAAGGCCGAGACGGTGGTGCTGCGGGGGGCGTTGACCGTGCTGGCCGTGCTCGCCGCGCTGGGCCTGGTCGCACCCTCGGTGCTGCAACGCTTCGACATCCAGGTGTGACGCGCCCGGCCCGCGTCAGCGGGGCGTGAGCACGCAGAACTCGTTGCCGTCGGGATCGGCCAGCACCACGTCGTCGGCGGTGTGCCGGCCGACGCCGACCCGGGTCGCCCCGAGCGCGAGCAGCCGGGCGACCTCCGCCTCCCGGTCGTCGCCGACCGGCGGCGCGAGGTCCAGGTGGATGCGGTCGCGGCCGTGCCGGGGCAGCAGCGGCGGACCGCTCCAGGTGATCTTCGCGCCGCCCCGAGGCGACTGGATCGCGGTCTCCTCGTCCTGGTCCCAGACCAGCGGCCAGCCCAGCGCCTCGTGCCAGAAGTAGCCGACCGCCTGGGAGCCGTCGCAGTTGACCGCGCCGACGAATCCGCAGCCGGCGAGGAAGCTGTTGCCCGCCTCGACGACGCAGAACTCGTTGCCCTCGCCGTCGGCGAGCACCACGTGCCCCTCGTCGCCTCGCTGGCCGACGTCGGCGTGGCGCCCGCCCAGCCCGATCGCCCGGGTCACCGTCTCCCGCTGGCCCTGCGGCGAGGCGCTGGTCAGGTCGAAGTGGATGCGGTTCTGCCCGACCTTCGGCGTGTCCGCCGGCAGGAACCGGATGCGGAGACCGGCGTCGCCGTCGGGCCGCAGCGCGAGCCCGTCACGCGGGTCGTCGGCCAGGTCCCGGCCGAGCAGCCCGGCCCAGAAGCCGGCGAGCCGCAGCGGCTCCCGCGCGTCGACACTGATCGCGAAGAGGTGACTCGTCATCGCGGCGTTCATCTCCGATCCGCTGCCCGGACCGACGGCGGCCCGGCCGGCCACGCGGGCAGCGACCCGGCCGGCTGGGCGCCGAGCGTAGGACGCGAGGGCCGGCGGCGCAGCCGATTAACCGGGCGGGCGGGTCACTTCGCGGGCAGGCCGGCGGCCGCGCGGACCCCCCGGTCGACCCACCGGGCCAGGTCGGCGTCGCGCGCGCAGGCCGACGGATCGACGGTGACCCAGCCGCGCATCGGCCGCCCGCGCATCACGGTCGCCTCGGCGCCGGGCTCGGCGAGCGCGACCGCGGACTCGCCCGGGTCGACGCGCACCATCAGCCCGCCCGCGCCCCGGATCACCACGGCCATGTTGCCGCGCAGCATCATCGCCAGGCCGCCGAACATGCGTCGTTCGTCGACGCCGGGCTCCCGCCCGACCAGCTCCCGCACCCGGTCCGCCAGATCCTCGTCGTACGCCACAGGGGCATCCTGACAGCCGGGTCCGACACCGAGCGGTCGGTCAGGCGCCGATGCGCTGCTCGGGCACCGACAGGCCGTAGAGCGCCATCAGCTCGGGGCTGTCGATCCGGCTACCGTCGGCCACCGTGTCGCAGGCGATGTCGACGATCTGGTCCTTGTGCGCCAGCAGGTAGGGCCGGGCGCCGACGTCGGCGCTGGCCAGCGTGGCGATGCCGGGCCAGTGCCGGCGGCCGAAGAGCATCGGGTAGTTGCGCAGTCCCTCGTAGGTGGCGCAGACCAGCGCGTCCGGGTAGGGCAGGGCGGTCACCCGCCGCACCGCCGCGGCGGTGAGCCCGGGCATGTCCACCGGCACCACGACGACCGCCTCGATGTCGTCGTCGGTCAACGCGGCGAGCCCGGCCCGGATGGAGGAGCCGACGCCGGTCCCCCAGGCCCGGTTGACCACGACCGTGGCGCCGGTCAGGTCGGTGGTCCGCCGCACCTGCTCGGCCGCCGCGCCGAGCACGACCACGACCTGCGCGCAGCCGGCCTCGGCCATGGTGTCGACCATCCGGCTGACCAGCGGCTTCTCGCCCTGGTGCAGCAGCGCCTCGGGTCCGCCGATGCGGCGTCCGCCACCAGCGGCGATGATCATTGCAGCGATCCGGTTCAGCGGTGCCCCCTCGACCAGGGGGACGGACCGGGCACAGCAGCGCCCGGTCCGTCCCGTCGTACGCACATGGGGCCCAACGAGCGCGCGCGGGAGCGGGTAGCGGGGCAAAACGGGAAATTGTGTGACTATGCCGCGTCGGCGTAACAGTCCACGGTGGACAGGTCGAGCGGGAACCGTACCGGGGTGTCGCCGAACAGCAGCCGGGTGGCCCGCGCGCCGGCGGCGGCGACCGCCTCGGTGACCGCCGCCGCCTCCTCGACCGGGCAGTGCACCATCACCTCGTCGTGCTGGAAGAAGACCAGCTCACCTGCGGTGCCGGCCAACTCGGTGCGGAGCGTGGCCAGCAGCGTCGAGGCCCACTCGGCGGCGGTGGCCTGGATGACGAAGTTGCGGGTGAACCGCCCCCGGGAGCGGGCCGCGCGCGCCGACGGGCTGTGCGGTTCCGCCTCGCCGTCCGGTGCCGGCTCGTCCCCGTCGGCGAACCCCACCGCGCCCGGCGGGCAGGTGCGACCCAACCACGACCGGACCAACCCGCCCGCCTCACCGGTGCGCGCCGCCGCCTCGACGTAGCCGAACGCCGTCGGGTAGCTCCTCCGCAGCACCGCCAGCGCCGGCACCGCAGCGCCGCCGGTCTGGCCGTACATCGCGCCGAGCAGCGCCACCTTGGCCCGCGCCCGGTCACCGCCGAAGGCGTCCCGGGCCAGCGCCGCGTAGAGGTCGCCGGCGCCACCGGCGGCGGCCAGCCGCTCGTCCCCGGAGACCGCGGCGAGCACCCGCGGTTCGAGCTGACCCGCGTCGGCCACCACGAACGTCCACCCCGGGTCCGCCACCACCGCCCGCCGGATCACCTTCGGGATCTGCAACGCGCCGCCGCCCCGCGTCGCCCACCGACCGGAGACCACGCCGCCGGGCACGTACTCCGGGTGGAACCGGCCGCCGGACACCCAGGCGTCGCGCCAGGCCCAGCCGTGCGCCGTCCAGATCCGGTAGAGCTCCTTGTATTCCAGGACCAGCGGCACCGCCGGGTGCTCCACCCCGCGCAGCACCCAGGCCCGGGTGTTCGGCAGCTCCACGCCCGCCCGGGCGAACGCCCGCAACAGCTCCGCCGGCGAGTCGGCGTGCAACCGGCGTACGCCGAACGCGGCGGCGATCCGAGCCTGGAGATCGGCCAGCCGGCGCGGCGGCCCGCCCACCGGGGACGCCTCGCCGAGCAGCTCGGCCAGGATCGCGTCGTGCACGTCGACCCGCCACGGCAGGCCGGCGGCGCCCATCTCGGCGGCGACCAGCGCGCCGGCCGACTCGGCGGCCACCAGCAGGCGGAACCGGCCGGGCTGTGCGGTCGCGGCGATCCGGGCGAGCTGGTCGGCGTACACCCGGGTCAACGCCGCGATGCCCGGACCCGGCGGGCCGGACGGCGCGTCGAAGAGCGCGACCTGGCCGTGGCCCGGCGGCTCCGGCGCCCGGGGCGCCGGGTCCGGCGGGACCGGCGCGCCGGTCAGCCGGGCCCAGGCGGCGGGCAACCCGCGCGGCTCGCCCCAGCGGCCGGCGTGCCCGAGCAGCAACGCCTCGGTCAGCTCGACGTCGTGGCAGCGGTCGAGCCGGACCCCGGCGCGCAGCAGCGCCGGGTAGACGCCCGCCCCGGCCGCCCACACCCAGCGGGGCCACTCGGCGGCCTCACGCGCGGCGACCGCGGCGGCCAGGTCGACCACCTCCTCGGCCGGACCGGCCGGGCGGCCGTCGGCGTGCAGCGGTTGCAGCACGCCGCCGCCCCGCTCGTCCGCCACCACCGCCACCACCACAAACGCGATTCTGCCTCCCTCCACCGACACGCTGCGCGGGTAAGGAGGGGCCCCTTGTTAACGCCTGCGGTAGAGAAGGGGCACCTTCTCACCACGACGTGTTAAAAGGGGGCCCCTCCTTACCCGCAACCGCGCGCGGCTACTTGCCGACGCCGGCGGTGAGGCCGGACTGCACCTGACGCTGGAAGACGATGTACACGATCAGCACCGGCAGCATCGCCATCGTGACCCCGGCGAACAATCCGGACCAGTCGGACTTGTAGCCCTGGTTGACCGACAGCTCGATCAGCCCCTGCGCGATCACCTGGTGCTTCGGCTCACCGGCCACCGACTGCATGAGCAGCGTCGGCAGGTACCACTGGTTCCACTGGCCGAGCACGTTGAAGATGCCGATGCTGATCAGGCCCGGCTTGGCCATCGGCAGCATCACGCTGAAGAACGTCCGGGTGTGCGACGCCCCGTCGACCTGGGCCGCCTCGGCGATCGAGTCGGGCAGCGTCCGGAAGAACGAGTGCATGAAGAAGATCGTGAACGACAGCGACCAGGCCACGTAGACCAGGATCAGCATCAGGTGCTTGTTCGGGCCGAGCAGCGGGAAGCTGATCCCGGTGTTGTAGACGCCCTTGAACAGCGGCACCGCCGCCAGATAGATCGGCAGGGTCAGCCCGGACAGGAACATGTAGTAGATCAACCGGTTGCCCCGGAACTCGAACCGCGCCAGCGCGTACGCGGCCATCGAGCCGAGCAGCATGGTCAGCGTGACGCTGCCGACCAGCACCAGCACCGTGTTCAGGAAGAACGCGCCGAGGTGCCCCTCGGTCCAGGCCCGCCCGAAGTTCTCCCAGTGCAGCTTGTCCGGGATCAGCGAGAGCGGCTTCCGAATCACCTCGGAGTCGTCCTTGAACGACGACATCACCACCCACAGCAGCGGGTAGATGACCATCAGCGTCCACACCACGAGGAACACGTGGGAGAAGCCGTTGAAGATCCGGGAGCCGACACCGCCGCGGTGCCGCTCCCCCCGGCGTACGGGGGCCGGGGCGGACCCGGTGGCGGCCTTGTCGGCCCGGTCGAGACGGTGCGTCGCCGTGCTCATCGCCGCGCCTCCTTCAGTACTCGATACGGTCACGACGGGTGATCCTCAGCTGCAGCGCGGCGAGCAGGATCGTGAAGATGGCCAGCGCGACACCCATCGCGCAGGCGTAGCCGAACTGGCCCTTCTGGAACGCGGTGAAGTTGAGCACCGACGCGAAGATCTCGCTGGCGTGGTTCGGCCCGCCCTGGCTCGGCGTCATGACGAAGACCAGCGCGTACATGTCCAGCGCGATGAAGCCGAGGTAGACCCAGGCGACCGAGATGGTGTCGCGCAGCAGCGGCAGGGTCACCTTGAAGAACGTGTGGAACCGCCCCGCGCCGTCGAGGATGGCGGCCTCGTAGATGTCCTTCGGGATGGACTGCATGGCCGCGGAGAAGAGCACCATGTAGAAACCCGCGCCGCTCCACACCGCGATGAGCAGCAGCCACCAGAGCACCGCCGGGATGCCGAGGAACGGCTCCGGGTCGGCGGTGAACGCGATCGGGTTGTCCGCGTCCACCAGGCCGACCTTGATCAGCAGCCCGTTGATCAGCCCCTGCTCGTCGCTGCGGTAGATCTGCTGCCACATCACCGCGACCACGACCAGCGAGAGCACCTGTGGGAAGAAGAAGATGACCTTGTAGAGGCCGCTTCCGAACACCCCGCGGATGCCGGCCCTGTCCTCGCGCCCGCCCACGTTGAGCAGGAACGCGAGGAGCAGGGCCAGCCCGATGGTGAACAGCGGCACGGTGACCAGGAAGAAAACGTTGTGCCAGAACGCCTTCCGGATCAGTTCGTCGGAGAACAGCCGGACGTAGTTGTCCAGCCCGACGAAGCGCTGGGAGTCCGAGTACCCACCCCAGTCGGTCAACGAGTACCCGGCCGCCTGCGCGAACGGCCACACCACGTAGAACAGGTACAGCGCGACGGGCAGGGCCAGGAAGCCCGTGACGAAACGCGCGACTCCGTGCCGCATTTGACTCACTTCCTCGACGAGATCAGGCGGTGCGGGTCTGCTTCTTGATCGACGAGTCCTTGGCGACCTTGTCGGCGGCCGCCTGCATCTTGTCGACGAACTGCTGGGCGGTGAGCCGGCCGGCGAAGAGCTCCTCGGAGAGGTTCTGGCTCTCCTTGTCCAGGTCGGCGTAGAAGTCCGGGAACTTGACCGAGATCAGGTCCGAGCTGCCACCCTTCACCAGGGCGTTGGCCGAGGCGAGCGCGCTGTCCTGGACCTTGTCGCCGGAGCCCTTGGTCGAGGCCAGCGACTTGGTCAGCTCGGCGAACTTCGCCGAGCCCTCCTTGGACAGGATGGCCCGCAGGAACTCCTTGGCGGCCGCCTTGTTCGGCGCCTTGCTGGGCACCACGAAGCCCTCGCCGGAGGAGGCGAAGACGTCCTTGGCGGCCTTGTCGCCGCTGTTGCTCCAGTAGTCCGAGATGGTCAGCTCGAAGCCCGGCGGGATGGTCGCCGCCATCTCGTTCTTCAGCCACGTGCCGACCTGGATGAACGCGGCCTTGCCGTCCAGCCACGCCTGCTGCGACTGGGTGTGGTTGAGCTTGCCCGGCAGCAGCAGCTTGTCCTTGACCAGCTTCTCCCAGGGCTGGAGCGCGGCGACGATGCCGTCGGCCTTCCAGGCGCCGTCCTTCAGGTTGTCGATGTCGATGACGGCCTGCTTGCCGACCGCCTTCCAGATGCTGGCGAACAGGCCCCAGCGCGGGTAGTAGCCGTGGATGGCGTCGTGCACGTACGGCGCCATGCCCTTGGCCTTGATCTTCGGCGCCAGGGCGAAGAACTCGTCCCAGGTCGTCGGCGCCGTCCAGCCCTCCTTCTTGAACAGGGCGGCGTTGTACCAGTTGCCCCAGACCGTGTAGGCCACGTTCACCACGTAGAACTTGCCGTTCTGGGTGCCGTCGCCGACCGTGCCCGGCAGCAGCGAGTCGCCGACCGTCCCCTCACCGTCCCAGGCGGGCGCGGTGAGCAGGTCGTCGAGCGGCTCGATGGCGCCCTCGTTGATCAGCGTGCTGCGGTCCATCATGTCGGCGCCCGAGTTCATCACCAGGTCGCTCGGCTGGGTCGCCATCTTCGGCTGCTCTTCGGTCTTGATCTTCTGGGTCGAAGACATGTTGACCGTGACCTTGGGGTGCTTGGCGTTGAAGACGACGGTGTCCTCCTTGGCCCACTGGTCGCCCAGCCCACCGTTGAAGACCACCACCTTGACGGCGCTGTCGTCCTTGACGCCGAACGGGTTGTCCTTGCTCTTGGCCGCGCCGCCGCCGCTGTCGGACTTGCTCGGCTCACTGCCGGCGCAGGCGCTGAGCAGACCGGCCGCCGGAACGGCCAGCAGGCCCGCCGCGCCGGCGCGCTGCAGCAGGGTCCGACGGCTGAGGTCGGACTTCTCGGGGGTAACCGACATGGTGTCTCTCCTTGTGGTGTCGGGTCAGGCGGTCCGCCGGAGGCGCCCGGCGTACCGCGACTCGAGGGCGAGGTTGTGCTCGTCCCCACCGGGGACGTTGGCGGAGAGGTAGATAGGGGGTACCTCTCCGGCCTGGTGGAACCGTCGTACGACCTCGGCGGTCAGCAACTGCGCCAGCAGCGCCGCGGTGACCGAGGAGACCGCACAGACCGCGCCGCCGCCCTCGAGCGGCAGCAGTGCGTCGCCGTACGGCGCGCCGTTGTCCAGCACGACGTCGGCGAGGTCGGCGAGCCGGTGCCCGGAGGGGTGCCGAGGGGCGACCCGGGCGGTGTGCTCGACCGAGGTGACCGCGATCAACGGATGACCGCCGCGCTTGACGAGCGTCGCCAGCTCGACCACCGAGCCGTTGATGCCGGACTGCGAGGCGACCACGAACACGTCCTCCGGCTGCGGCGCCGCGAGGGCGTAGAGCCGGTGCGCCACCTCCGGGTCGCGTTCCAGCTTGGGGTCGGCGAGCACGTCGCGGGGCGCGTCGCCGTGCAGCACGAGGTCGTGCAGGGAGAGTCGGTTGGTGGGGACCAGACCGCCGGCGCGCGCCACCAGCTCGGCGGCGAACGCCTCGGAGTGACCGGCGCCGAACGCCTGGAGGACGCCGCCGGCACGCAGGCCGCCGGCGATCAGGTCCGCCGCCCGGTCCACCGCGACGGCCTGGCTGTCCACCAGGCGGTCGAGCACCGGGCGGACGGCGTCCGCGTACCGCTGGGCACTGATCATGAGAGGGACCCCTTCGCGGCCTTGTGCCCGTCGACGGCCTGGGCGGTACGCCGGAAGGCCGCGTGGGCGCGGTCGTGGGTGCGCTGCGCCACTGCGATGTAGAGCAGGTCGAGCACCACGAGCTGCGGGTGCCGGGCGGAGAGCGCGTCCGGTCGGAAGGTCGTCGCCTGGCTGGCGGTGACCAGGACGATGTCGGCGAGCTCGGCCAGCGGCGAGCGGGGGAAGCCGGTCAGCGCGACGGTGGTCGCCCCGCGACTGCCGGCCTCGGCGAGCAGCTCGATGGTCTCCCGGGTCTGGCCGGTGTGCGAGATGCCGAGCGCGACGTCGCCGGCACCGAGCAGCGCGGCGCTGGCCAGCCCCTCGTGCACGTCGCTCCAGGCCCAGGCCGCGACCCCGATGCGGTGCAGGCTGAACTGCATCTCCTCGCCGACCAGGGCGCTGCCGCTGGCGCCGAAGATGTTCACCCGGTTGGCGCCGGCGATGGCCACCGCCGCCCGTTCCACCTCGGTCAGGTCGAGCAGCGCGGCGGTGTCGTGCATGGCGCGGGTGTCGGCGGCCATGATCTGGTCGAGCACCCGGGACAGCGGGTCACCGGGCTGGATCTCCCGGCCGATGTCCACGGTCCAGCCGGCGGAGCGGGCCCGGCCGGTCTCGGCGGCGATGCCGAGCCGCAGGTCGGCGTAGCCTTCGAAGCCCATCGCCCGGCAGAACCGGGTGATGGTCGCCGGCGAGGTGCCACTCCGCTCGGCCAGCTCCACGATTGTCGCCCGGGCCGCCGCCTCCGGGTCGCTGAGCACGTGCTCGGCGACCCGGCGCAACGCCCCGGTCAGCTCACCCACGCCGGCCCGAACCCTGGCCAGCACCCCGTCGACGCCCCGCCGGTCGACCGGAGCGGCATCGACCACCGCGGTCGCCGCGGAGGTCTCGGCGTCGTGCTCGGCCATCGGCGGGAACCTTTCGGAAAAGAGTGTTAACTGTTAGTGGTAAAAGTTCTTACTGAAGGGCCCTCCGTGTCAAGAGCGTGGGCGAAGTTTTCAAACTGTTACCTGGCACACCAGCGCGATCTTGCGCCGGACCCACCTGGGCGGCCAGCATGAGGACCATGTCGGACACCGTCGTGGTCGGCCTCGACGTCGGGGGCACGTCCACCCGCGCCACCGCCCTGGGCCTCGACGGGGCCCGCCTGGGCGCCGGCCGCGCCGGCGGCGGCAACCCGACCAGCCACGGCGCCGAGCGGGCCGCCGCCGAACTGCTCGCCGCCCTGCGCGCGGCGCTCGCCGACGTCGACCCGACCCGGGTACGCGCCGGCACGATCGGCCTCGCGGGTGCCGGCCGCCTCCTGGCCGACCCGCAGGGGCGCGCCGCGTTCGACCGGGCCTGGGCCGAGGCGGGACTGCGCTGCCCGTACACGGTGCACGGCGACGCCCTGGTCGCCTACGCCTCCGGCACCGCCGCCCCGGACGGCACCGTGCTCGTCGCCGGCACCGGCGCGATCGCCGCCCAGGTCCGCGACCTGCGCCTGGACCGCACCGCCGACGGCCACGGCTGGCTGCTCGGCGACGCCGGCTCCGGCTTCTGGCTCGGCCGGGAGGCGGTCCGCCGGCTGCTCGCCGACCTGGACCGCGCCGACACCCCCGGCGAACTGGGCCGCCAGGTGCTGGCGGAGCTGACCGGCACCACCGAGGTGGCCGCCCGCCCCCGGGCGACGGTCGACGCCGTGGTGCAGGCGGTCACCCGGTGTCCCCCGGTGGAACTGGCCCGCTTCGCGCCACTTGTCGTCGCGGCGGCCCGCGCGGGCGAGCCGACCGGCACCGCCCTGGTCGCCGACGCCGCCGCGCTGCTGGCCGAGAGCGTGTCCCGGATCCGGCACGCCGGCGCGGCCGACCCCGTGGTGCTCGGCGGCGGCCTGCTCACCGGCGACACCCCGCTGGCCGACGCCGTCCGGGCCGAACTGGCCCGCCGCTGGCCGGACGCCCCGCTGCACAGTGCCGGGGACGGCGCCGCCGCGGCGGCCTGGCTCGCCGCCCACGACCTGCCCGAGGTGACCGACCCGACCGCGCTGCACGCCCGGCTCGTCCCGCCGCCCGCCTGACCCGCGCCCCGCGCCCCGCGCCCCGCGCCCCGCGCCCCGCGCCCCGCGCCCCGCGCCCCGCGCCCCGCGCCCCGCGCCCCGCGCCCCGCGCCCCGCGCCGACGGATGGTAGCTCTCCGCCTCCCTTTGGAGCTGAGAGCAGGTACGACTCACCACGGTCGAAGGGCAGTAGCGGCGGGTGAGTCGTTCCCGCTCTCAGCTCGAAAGGCCTCCGGAAGTCGCCGTCCGAGCCACGGGCGCGCAGCCCGCGCGGCGCCTGCAAACCTGATGACGCAGGTGATTCGGCAGCGGTCGGCCGCCGCGAGTCGTCCGCGTCATCAAGTTTGTAGGCGCGGACCGCCCACCTTTCCCGCCCACTCCCCGGCCCATCCGACGCCGGTAACGGGCCGGACGGCCCGGAAACGTGCGTCAGGGCGCCCGAGCGCCGGCCGGAGGTCGTTCGACGGAACCGTTCGGCCGTTCCGATCAGATTCGGTCAGCGAACGCCCCTCGCGCCTCGGTCGGCGCCACCGTCGGTGGCGTCCCTCCGGCCGGGCGCGACGAGGGCCGGCCGACAGGATCGGCCGGCCCTCGGGGTCGGTTCAGGCGTTCGGGTTGCCCTGCTGCTCCGGGTGCCACCCCTGCGGAGCCGCCTGGCCCGGCTGCCCGGCGTGCGGCGGGTACGCCCCGCCCTGCTGCGGCGCACCGTAGGGTGCCGGCTGGCCCTGCTGCGGCGCGCCGTAGTGCGCGGCCTGACCCTGCTGCGGCGCACCGTAGGGTGCCGGCTGGCCCTGCTGGGGCGCGCCGTGGGGCGCGGGCTGACCCTGGGCCGGCGGGAAGCCGGGGGCCGGCTGGCCGTGCCCGGACGGCGGGAACATGCCCTGCTGGGGCGCGCCGGCGAACTGGTGCACCGAGGCGCGCTCGCGGGCCTCCTTGCGGGCCTTCACCGCGCGCACGATCAGCAGGATCGGCAGGATGAAGACGTAGAAGAAGATCCGGTAGTCACCGCCGTCGAAGAGGAACAGCAGGTAGAAGCCGTAGGCGAAGAAGGCCAGGCCGACGACCACGTTGAGGATGCGCGAGCCGGTCCCCTGCTCCTTGATGGCGACGCCGACGGCGACCATCGCGATGCCGCCGAGCAGCAACAGCAACGTGTAGATGAGAAAGAACATGGAGTTTCCTGTCAATAAGATGAGTGTGCCGGCTCACCTTATTGGAACGACCTCACTTGAGCTGCCCGGCGGTCAGGCCGGCCTGGATCTGGCGCTGGAAGGCCACGTAGACCACCAGCACCGGCAGCACCGCGATGGTCAACCCGGCGAAGAGCTGGGCGTAGTCACCGGCGTAGCCCTGACTGACCGCGAGCGAGCTGAGTCCCTGGGCGAGCATCCGGTTCGGCCCGTCGCCGGGGATGAGCACCTGGGGCAGCAGGAACTGGTTCCAGTGGCTGAGGAAGTTGAAGATTCCCACACTGATCAGTCCCGGTCGCGCCATCGGCAGCATCACCCGGAAGAAGAGCCGGAAGTGGCCGCACCCGTCGATCATCGCGGCCTCCGCCACCGAGGTCGGCAGCGTGCGGAAGAACGCGGTCAGGAAGAACACCGTGAACGGCAGCGAGTACGCGGTGTACACCAGGATCAACCCCGGCCAGGTGCCGAGCAGGCCCACGCTGCGCACCACGAAGAAGAGCGGCACCAGGGCCAGGAACACCGGGAACATCATGCCGCCGACGAACAGGTAGTAGACCACCTGGCGGCCGCGGAACTCGTAGCGGGCGAAGACGTACGCGGCGGTGGCCCCGAGCAGCATGGTCAGGGTCAGCGAGCCGGTCACCACCACCAGGCTGTTGAAGAAGAAGCGGCCGATGTGGGCGTTGGTCCAGGCCCGCGCCCAGTTGTCGAACCGCAACGCCTCGGGCAGCCCCCACGGGTCGGCGATGATCTCGCCGTTGCTCTTCAGCGAGCTGAGCAGCATCCAGGCCAGCGGCAGGATGGTCATCGCCGCCCAGAGCAGCAGGAAGCCGTGCGAGAAGACGTTCGCCACGCCCGTCTCGCGACGAGGCGGGCGGTCCGCCGGGGCGGTGTCACGTGGCACGGCGGCGGTCGGCGCGCCGGTGTCGACTGTGGTCACGAGTACTCGATCCGATCACGCCGGGCGGTCCGCAGCGCCAGCACCGCCACCGAGAGGGTCAGGAAGAACATGGCCACGCCGATCGCCGAGGCGTACCCGAACTTGTTCTCGCTGCCGAACGAGGTGTCGTACATCCGCAGGCCGATCACGTCGGAGGAGAAGTTCGGCCCGCCGTTGGTCATGAGCTGCACCAGGATGAAGCCGTCCAGTGCCGCGATGGCCAGGTAGATCCAGGCGACCTGGATGGTGTCCCAGAGCAGCGGGATGGTGATCCTCCGCAGCATGGTGGCCCGGGACGCGCCGTCGAGCAGCACCGCCTCGTAGATGTCACGCGGGATGGCCTGCATGGCGGCGCCGAACAGCACCACGTAGAAGCCGACGTTGCTCCACACCATCACGGCCAGCACGCACCAGAACGCGAACCGCGGGTCGCCGAGCCAGGCCGGCGGTTCGGCCAGCCCGACCGCGCGCAGCGCGCCGTTGAGCAGGCCGCTGGTCGGGCTGTAGATCTCCTTCCACAGCAATGCGATGATCACCACGGAGAGCACCTGCGGGAAGAAGTAGACCAGCCGGTAGACCGCCGTGCCGCGTACCCCGGTCACGCCGGCGCGGCCCTTGCGGCCCCCCATGGTCAGCATGCTGGCGAAGAAGAGACCCAGCGCGATGGTCACCACCGGCACCACCGCGAGCAGGATCGCGTTGTTCTTCAACGCGTTCCAGACGTACCCGTCGTGCAGCAGGGTGCGGAAGTTCGCCAGGCCGACCTGGTCGGCCTGCGCGGAGTAGCCCAGCCAGTCGGTGGTGGAGATCTGAAACGCCTGGAGGTACGGCGAGAGCACGAAGATGCCGTAGACCGCCAGCGGTGGCAGCAGGAAGCAGAGGATCAGCGGGAGTCGACCGTGTCGCATCCGATCGTCACGCGGCCCGCTTGTACTTCTTGACCGAGGTGTCCTGCGCGATCGAGTCGGCGCCCTTCTGGCACTGGTCGAGGAACTCGGCCGGGGAGATCCGCCCGCTGAAGAACTCGCCGCAGGCGGCGTCGACCAGGTTGCGCTCCAGCTTGCGGTAGTAGTTGTTGTAGACCCAGTTGAAGCCGTTCGACCCGGACGCGTCGAGCGCCTTGACCACCGTGGCCAGCCCGAACGGCAGCTCGACGCCCTCGGTGGCGCCGGCGACCACGGGCAGGCTGGCGACCTTCCTCGTGAAGTCCTGCGCACCCTTGCGGGACAGCATGGTCCGGAAGTATTCGAGGCCACCGGCGGTGTTCTTCGCCTTCGCCGGCACCATGAACGGCTCGCCCGCGGTGCCCCGGATCGCCTCGAACGGCAGCTTGTCGCCGCTGCCCAGGCTCGGCGTCGGCGCGACGGTCATGTCGAACCCGGCCGGGGTGACGTCCTTCTGCTCGCTCTCCAGCCAGGAGCCGCACGAGATGAACGCGGCCTTGCCCTGGCACCAGGCGGTCTGCGACTGCTTGTGGTCCAGGCCCGGGGAGCCGGCGAGGATGAACTTGTCCTTGACGATCTGGTGCCAGGCGTCGGCGGCGGTCTTCATCGCGTCCGACTTCCAGGCGTTGGGCTCCAGGTTGTCGATGGCCAGCGCGACCGAGGGTCCGCCCAGCTTGATCGCGGTGGAGATCAGCGGCCAGCTCATGTAGCGGGGGTGCAGGCCGGCGTACGTCCAGGGGGCGATGCCGGCGGCCTTGATCTGCCGGCAGAGCGCGATGTGCTCGTCCCAGGTCTTGGCGTAGGTCCACCCTCGGTCGGCGAAGAGCTTGGTGGAGTGCCAGATGCCGTACACGGTGTAGGTGTAGTTCAGCACCAGGAACTTGCCGTCGTAGGAGCCGACCTCGACGGTGCCGGGCAGCAGCGTGTCCTTGACCGTCTTGCCGGGCACGTCGAGGCTCGGCGCGGCGAGCAGGTCGCTCAGGTCGGCCAGCGCGTTCTGCGAGACCAGGCCGTTGAAGTCGATCTGGCCGGCGCCGGAGTTGTTCACCACGTCCGGCGGGCTGCCGTCGACGAAACGGGGCTGGAGGGTCTTGCTGATCTCCTGCGTGGCCGAGTGCTTGATCTCCGCCTTCGGGTACTTCTCCTTGTACATGGCCTCGTGGGCCTTGGCGTAGTCCTCGCCGAAGCCGCCGTTGAAGATGACCACCTCGAGCGGGGCGTCCTCCTTCACGCCGAGCGGGTTCTGCTCGCTCTTGGTGCCCTTGTAGGCCCCGGCGTCACCCTTGTCGTCGCCGCCGGACGTGGCACAGCCGCCGAGCAGGCCGGCGGCGGGGGTGGCCAGCAGACCGGCGGCGGCGCTGCGGCGAAGGATCTCACGCCTGTTCATCGCATCTCCTCGGTGACTCTGTCGCTTCTCTTCACCAAACACGTTTTCGTTGAAGAATTTCTACGCCGACGAGACGCGGACCACAAGACCTCAGGGCCGAACCGTTATCCGTACCGGTCGGCGGGCGCTGGCATAGCCTGGGCTCATGCGCCGCCTGCGGCAGCTCGCCGAGCGCACGCCGCCGGGGCGGGATCGCTACGTCGACCTGCTCCGGGCGCTGGCCATCGCCATGGTCGTCCTCGGCCACTGGGGCGTGACCGTGATCGGCTACGAGCACGGTCGCCCGTCCGGCCACTCGGCGCTGCCCGACCTGCCGTGGGCCTGGCCGCTGACCTGGGTGGCCCAGGTGATGCCGGTGTTCTTCCTGGTCGGCGGCTATGCCAACGCCGCCTCGCTGGCCGCCCGCCGGGCCCGGGGCGGCACCGCCACCGGCTGGCTGGTGGACCGCAGCGCCCGGCTGGTCCGGCCGACCACCGCGCTGCTGCTGGTGCTGGCCGCCGGCGCCGCGGTCGCCACCCTGCGCGGGGCCGACCCGGCGCAGGTCCGCACCGTGGTCTGGTTCGCCACCATCCCGCTGTGGTTCCTGGTCGCCTACTTCGCGGTGGTGGCGCTGACCCCGCCGATGTACGCGCTGCACCGCCGCCTCGGACTCGCCGTCCCGGCGGCCCTGGCCGGTCTGGTCGCGCTCGGCGACCTCGGCCGGCTCCTCGGCCCGACCGCCCTGGCCGACGGCAACTACCTGTTCGCCTGGCTGGCCGTGCACCAGCTCGGCTTCGCCTGGTACGACGCCCGGTCACCCGAGCTGCCCCGGCGTCGACGGCTGCCGCTGTCCCGGCGGGCCGGCGCTACGCTGCTGGCGGTCGGGCTGGTCGCGCTGGTGCTGCTGGCCACCGTAGGGCCCTACCCGGTGGCGATGCTGCACGTGGCCGGCGAGCGGCTGGACAACGCCGCCCCGCCCAGCGTGGCGCTGCTCGCCGCGGCCACCACCCAGCTCGGGCTGATCCTGCTGCTGCGCGGCCCGGCCGGGCGGCTGCTGCGCCGGCCCGGCCCGTGGCAGGCGGTGATCGCGGTCAACGCGGTGGTGCTGACCGTCTTCCTCTGGCACCTGACCGCCGCGATCCTGCTGGTCGGCCTGCTCGACGCGCTCGGCGTGCTGCCCACTCCCCCGGTCGGCTCGGCCATCTGGTGGGCCTGGCGGATCCCGTGGCTGGCCGCCCTGGCCGTCGTGCTGGCCGCGCTGGTCGCCGTCTTCGGCCCGATCGAGGCCCGCACCCGCCGCCCCGCCGGCCCGGCCGGCCCGCCCGACCGCCCGCCCGGCCGCGCGCCCGCCGCCGGAGCCGGCGACCGTGGCCGAGTCGCCCGGCGCGGGCGGGCCGCGACCCCGCTGGCCGTCACCGGGTACGCCGCGCTGGTCGCCGGGTTGCTGCTGAACAGCCTCGCGCCCAAGAGCGCGCCGGAGCCGCTCGGGCTGCCCGCCCCGGCGCTGGTGGCGTACCTGGCCGGGGCGGGACTGCTGCGGCTGCTCAGGTCTGGGTGGGGAAGCCGAGGTTGACCCCGCCGTGGCGCGGGTCGAGCCAGCGGCTGGTGACCACCTTGCCCCTGGTGAAGAACGCGATCCCGTCGGCGCCGTGCGCGTGCAGGTCACCGAAGAGCGACGCCTTCCACCCGCCGAACGAGTAGTAGGCCATCGGCACCGGGATCGGCACGTTGACGCCGACCATGCCGACCTCCACCTCGTACTGGTAGCGCCGGGCGGCGCCGCCGTCGTTGGTGAAGATCGCCGTGCCGTTGCCGTACGGGCTGGCGTTGACCAGTTCCACCGCCTCGTCGTACGAGTCGACGCGCAGCACGCTCAGCACCGGACCGAAGATCTCGTCGGTGTAGATCGACATCTCCGGCCGGACGTGGTCGAAGAGGGTGGGACCGAGCCAGAAGCCGCCCGGCTCGCCGTCCGGTGTGACGGTGCGCCCGTCCACCACCGGCACCGCGCCGGCGGACACCCCGGACTCGACGTACGACCGGACCCGCCGGGCGTGCGCGGCGGTGACCAGCGGCCCCATGTCGCAGCCGCGCCGGCCGTCCCCGGTGCGCAGCCGGGCCATCCGCTCGGCGATCCGCGGGACCAGCGCGTCGGCCACCGGCTCCACCGCGACCAGCGCGGAGATCGCCATGCACCGCTCCCCCGCCGAGCCGAACCCGGCGTTGACCGCGGCGTCGGCGGCCAGGTCCAGATCGGCGTCGGGCAGCACCACCATGTGGTTCTTCGCCCCGCCGAGCGCCTGCACCCGCTTGCCGGCCAGCGCGCCGCGCTGGTGCACGTACCGGGCCACCGGGGTCGAGCCGACGAACGACACGGCCTTCACGCCGGGGTGGTCGAGCAGCGCGTCGACCGCCTCCTTGTCGCCGTTGACCACGTTGAGCACCCCGTCGGGCAGGCCCGCCTCGGTGAACCACTCGGCCAGCAGCAGCGCCGCGCTCGGGTCCTTCTCGCTCGGCTTGAGCACGACCGCGTTGCCGCAGGCGATCGCCACCGGCACGAACCACAGCGGCACCATGACCGGGAAGTTGAACGGGGAGATCACCGCGACCACGCCCAGCGGCTGCCGCAGGCTGTACGAGTCGACCTCGGTGGACACGTTCTCGCTGAACCCGCCGCGCAGCGCGGAGGCGATGCCGCAGGCGTACTCGATCACCTCCAGGCCGCGCTGCACCTCGCCGGCGGCGTCGGCGAGGACCTTGCCGTGCTCGGCGGTGATCGCCTCGGCGAGCCGGTCCCGGCGGGCGTGCACCAGCTCCCGCACGGCGAACATCACCGCCGTGCGCCGGGCCAGCGAGGCGTCCCGCCAGTCGCGGGCGGCCCGCTCGGCGGCCTCCACCGCGCCGGCCACGTCGGCGGCGCAGGCCAGCGCCACCTGCCCGGTACGCCGGCCGGTGGCCGGGTCGAAGACGTCGCCGCGCCGCTCGGACTCCCCGGTGGTCCGCTTGCCGTCCACGTAGTGCCCGACGAGGTTCACGCCGCCGCTCCGATCGAGGCGCGGATCGCGTCGACCAGGATGGCCAGGCCCTCGCGGGCCTCGTCCTCGGTGAGCGTCAGCGGTGGGCCCATCCGCACCACGTTGCCGTACAGGCCGCCCTTGCCGACAAGCAGTCCGCCGGCGCGGCACGCCTCGAAGACCCGGGTGGTCAGCTCCGGGTCCGGCTCGACGGAGCCGGGGCGGACGAACTCGACGGCCAGCATGAGGCCCTTGCCGCGCACCTCGGCGACCTCGTCAAGGCCGGCGACGGCGGCGCGCAGGCCGTCGCCGAGGATCGCGCCGACCCGTGCCGCGTTGGCCTGCAGGTCATGGTCGAGCAGGTAGTCGAGGACCGCGTTGCCGGCGGCGGTGGAGACCGGGTTGCCGCCGAACGTGGAGAAGCTGATCGCCGGCACCGCCTCCAGCACCTCGGCCCGGCCGACCACCCCGGCCAGGGCGAAGCCGTTGCCGATGCCCTTGGCGAAGGTGAGCAGGTCCGGGGTGACGCCGTGCGCCTGGTAACCCCAGAAGTGCTCGCCGGTGCGCCCCCAGCCGGTCTGCACCTCGTCACTGATCAGCAGGATTCCGTGCTCGTCGAGCACCTTCTTCCAGGCGGCGAAGAGCCCGTCCGGGCCGTGGGTGAAGCCGCCGACGCCCTGGATCGGCTCGGCGATCAGGCAGGCCACGTCGCCGGCGGTCTGGGTGGCCAGCACCTCGCGCAGGTCCTCGGCCGCGGCGTCGACCCGGTCGTCGGCGTCGAGCCGGGACAGCAGCCCGCGCAGCCGCTCGCCGGAGTGCAGCCAGGCCACCTGGAGCGGGTTGAGCGCGCTGGCCGACCAGCCGCGGTTGCCGGTGACGCCCATCGTCGCGTACGACCGGCCGTGGTAGCTGTTGCGCACGGCGAGGATCTGGTGCGACCGCCGGTGGTTGGTGGCGACGAGCAGCGCGGCCTCGTTCGCCTCGGTGCCGGAATTGGTGAAGAAGACGCGCGCGTCGGGGATGCCGGAGACCCGGGCGACCTTCTCGGCCAGCTCGACCTGCTGGCGGATCAGGTAGAGCGTGGAGCTGTGCACCAGGCCGGTGGACAGTTGCCGCCGCACCGCCTCACTGATCTCCGGGATGTCGTAACCGATCATGTTGGTCAGCACGCCGCCGAAGAAGTCCAGGTAGCTACGTCCCGCCGCGTCGGTGACCCGGCGGCCGGAGCCGGCGACCAGTTCGAGGGGTTCGGCGTAGTAGAGCGGCATCCAGGACGGGAGCACGGCCCGGTGCCGGGCCAGCAGGTCGTCGGTGGTCATCGGCGCACCCTTTCGGCGGCAATTGGTCCCCGCACGCTCCCACCGCGCGCGGGCAGGGACAACTGTCACTGTGTCGCGCGACGGCCCCGCGCACCTGACACCACGTACCCCGGTGCGGGTCGGCGCACGGCGGGGCCGGTGCCCGGCGAACCGCCGCGCACCGGCCCGCGAGCCGGGGTGGATCAGTTGACGTAGACGCCCGGGCTGCCGGTCTTGCTGGTGTCCTTCACCGGCGAGTACGTCGCGGTGAAGTAGGCGGTGCCGAAGCAGAGCGACGGGCCGGAGAACTTGGTCAGGGTCTGGTTGGTGAACGCGATCGAGTTGGTGGCGTTGGCCGCCGTGCCGGTGAGCGTGTTGGTGCCGGTCCGGTAGACGCAGGTGATCGGGCCGAGCAGCGAGTTCAGCACGACGGTGCTCTGGATCGGCGCGGTCGCGGTGCCGGAGATGGTGACCACGCCGGCGCTGGTGACCTTGGTGGAGTACGGCAGGTTGTTGACGGTCACGCTCTGCACGCCTGTGGTGCCGAGGACGTTCGTGGTGCAACTGGTGAACGTCTGCGCGGTGAGGCTCTCGGTGGCGGTGCCGGGGGCGGTCGGGTTGGTCAGCACCTTGGCGCTGAAGCTTGACGCGGCGCACTTGATGCCTGTGGTGCCGCTGGCCGAGTTGTAGAACGTGGCGTTGGTGCCGGTCTTCAGGCTGGCCTGGATGACGTCGCCCACCGAGACCGCGGTGCCGGCCGGGGCCGGGTAGGTCAGCACGGCGCTGGCCAGTGCGGTGGCGGGGGCGGCGGTGGCGGGGGCGGCGCCGACCAGACCGGTCAGCAGCGCCAGGGCGGCGAGGCCCGCGCCGATACGTCCGTACCTGGGCATGGTGGTTCCTTCCGGCGGTGGGTGGAGACGGGCGGCGATAATGACAGCCGTCGAACCGCTCGGAGAGATCACATTCGGTTACCGGCTGTCAACTGAGCGTGTCGAAAGTTATAAACCTCAGAGGGTCGTAAAGTCAACGCATCAAGGAAGGCCGATATCTTGACCATGCAGGGCCCACCCCCGCCCGCGCCCCTGCCGGGTGCGCGGCACGGCCGCGATCCCGACCGCGCGATCAAGCGCGGCCCGCGGCGGGTGCCGGCCGAGGAGGTGGCGGCCACCCAGCGCGACCGGCTCTTCGACGGCCTGGTGCGGGAGGTCGCCAACCGGGGGTACGACAACGCCCGGGTCAGCGACATCTGCCACGCCGCCGGGGTCACCCGGCCGGCGTTCTACGCCCTGTTCAGCGGCAAGCAGGACGCGTTCCTCGCCACCTACCGGCACGGCGTCGCGGTGGTCTCGCAGTTGATGGCGGCCGCCTACGCCGACGCCGGTCCGGCCTGGCCGGACGCCGCCCGGGCGGCGCTGCGCACCCTGCTCGACGTGCTGGCCAGCGTGCCCGCCTTCGCCCGGATGGCGCTTGTCGAGGTGGACGCCGCCGGCCCGGACGCCCGACGGGAGCGCGACGCGCTGCTGCACAGCTTCCGCCGGTTCTTCGCCGACGCCGGCCCGGGACCGGCGGTCGACGGGGTGGACCGCGACGTGCTGGTGTCCACCGTGGTCGGCGGCATCTACGCCACCATCCGCGCCCGGGTGGCGCGGGGGCGGGCCGAGGAACTGCCGCTCCTGCTGCCGGTGCTCACGTACGCGGCCACCGCGCCCTTCCTCGGCCCGGAGGACGCCCGCCGGGCGACCCGGGCGGCCCGGCCGGACGACGGGCCGGCCGCGGTCGCGCCCTGCGCGCCCTGAGAAGGGGTGGAAAACCGCAGCGGTTTTTCACTTTGGCCACAATTGGCAGATACCGACTAACGATCTGTTGACCCCTCCTTTACTCAGCGGTAACTTCGGCCTGCACATCGTCGTGGATGAATTGATCTCGAAAGGGAGAGTCGCCATGTCGGAGCAGACCGCACCGATCGAGCCCGGCCAACCGAGCAGCGGCGTGCGCTGGCGCCGGTTCGCCGTCACGCTCGGCGCCGTCGCGGCCGGCGCGGCCGGCATGGTCGTGCTGACCGCCCAGGGCGTGCTCGGCGCGCAGTTCGCCATCTCCGGAATGCCGTTCACCGTCACCGCCGACAAACTCGAGGGCACCGGATTCGAGCAGTTCGCCACGCTCGACCAGATGATCCCGGACAGCCCCAACCAGGGCGACACCGGCGGCCAGGTGCTCGTCATCGTCTCGGCCATCGACAAGGCCGAGCTGACCAACCTCTGCCAGAGCATCAACCTGGGCGGGACCAACCTGCGGATCACCGCCGGCGGCGCCGGCAAGCCGGTCAGCGCCCGCACGCTCGTCGTCGACGGCGACGAGATCGCCGGCAACGCCTCGTTCAAGAAGATCAACGTCGGGCAGGACGCCAGCACCGTCGACCAGGTCCCCGGCGTCAAGGGCAACGCGGGCGTCTTCGCCCAGCAGGCCGACACGGTGACCATCACCAATCTGCGGCAGAACAACTACGCCACCACCGCCGCGATCTTCACGCTGCCCAACCTGCGCATGGGCTTCAGCTCCGACGGGTGCTGACGTGACCGCCGGACAACACGCGGCGCCGGCCGCCCGCCCCGCCGGGCGCTGGCGCCGCTGGCGGCGGGCCCGCCCCCTCACCGCCGGGGTGCTCGTCGCGCTCGGCGGCGCCGAGATGCTGGTGACGCTGCGCGCGCCGCTCGGCGTGCTGCTGCACGTCGGGCCACAGGGCCTGGCGGCATATCTGGTCCCGGCGATCCTCGTGCTCTGCGGGGTGCTGCTTGTCGCGACCCCGCAGCAGCGGGTCTTCTACGCGCTGCTGTCGCTGCTGCTCGGGCTGGTCTCCTGGCTCACCTCGAACCTGGGCGGGTTCCTGGTCGGCATGCTGCTCGCCCTGGTCGGCGGCGCGCTCGCGTTCGCCTGGACCCCGCACAAGCACCGGGCCGCACCCGACGCCCCGGCCACCGGCGAGCCGGCCGACGACACCGCGGCGCCGGAACCGGCGGCGCTCGACGCGCCGCCGACCCACGACACGTCGCCTGCCGGCCGGGACTGAACCTCAGCGAGCCGTGTCCGCCACCGCCTGCGCGAACACCTCGGAGCGGTGCTCGAAGTTGCGGAACCGGCCGTAGCTCGGCGCGGCCGGGGACAGCAGCACCACCCCGCCGGCCGGGGTGAGCTTGCGGGCCAGCCCGACGGCGGCGACCAGGTCGTCGGCCAACTCGGTGCGCACCGCCGCCAGCCCGGCGAGCGCCTCGACGATCCGCGCGCCGCTGTCCGGGATGCCGATCACGGTGATCTCCCGCTCGGCCAGGTGCTCGCGCAGCGGCGCGTAGTCGAGCCCCCGGTCGGTGCCGCCGACGATCACCGTCAACGGCCGCCCCTCGTACGCGTCGATCGCGTGCATCGCCGCGTACGGGCTGGTCGCCAGCGTGTCGTCGACGAAGGTGAGCCCGGACGGGTCGGCGATCTCGGTCAGCCGGTGGGCCAGGCCCTGGAACTCGGCCACCGCCACGGCCAGGCTGTCCCGCCGCGCCACCACGTCCACGCCCAACGCGTCCAGCACGGCCAACGCGACACACAGGTTGCCCTCGTTGTGCCGGCCGACCAGCGGCAGCACGGCACGCGGGAACAGCGGCGCGTCGCCCAGGTGGAACCACGGCGCGCCGTCCGGGCCGGTGGCCACGTGGGTGGTGTCCGGCGAGCCGGCCCGCACCGCCGCCCGGTCGCCCAGCTCGACGGCCAACCGCGGGTCGGCGCCGTTGACCACCACCGTGTGCGGCCCGTGCGCGATCAGGTTCAGCTTGTCCCGGTAGTACTCCCGCTCGCCGCCGTGCGCGTCCAGGTGCTCCGGGAAGAGCGCGGTCACCACCGCCACCCGCGGCGAGTCGGTCAGGTCGGCGCACTGGTAGCTGGACAGCTCCAGCACGTACCGCTCCGCCTCGGGCAGGTCGAGCAGCGGCACGCCGATGTTGCCGCCGAACACGTTCGGCAGGTCCATCGCGGTGAGCAGGTGGCTGATCAGGCTGGAGGTGGTGCTCTTGCCCTTGCTGCCGGTCACCCCGACGGTCCGGTCCGCGTGGTCGGCCATCCACAGCGCGCTGCCCTGGGTGACCGGCACCCCACGACGGCGCAGCTCCACCATCCACGGGTGGGTGTTGGGCACGCCCGGCGAGCGGACCACCACGTCGGCGGCGGCCAGCCGGTCGAAGCCCTCCTCGCCGGTGACCAGCGGCGCCGCCGCCGCGAGCGGGCCCTCCCAGGGCAGGCTGAGGAAGTTCGCGCTGTCGTCGACGGCGACCAGGTCGGCCGGGCCGTGCGCGGCGATCGCGGTCACCGCGGCCCGGCCCTCACGGCCGGCACCCCAGACGGCGACATGACGTCCGCGCAGATCAGACAGGCGCACAGGCTCTCCTCGGGCTCGGTGGGCAGGGGTCCGGCCCAGCCGGACACGGGTGGACGAACCAGGGCCTAGTATGGCGTGTGCCCAACGAGCAGCTGCGGCGGATGGACGCCTTCACCTTCCCGTCCTACTCGATCGACTTCGCCACGGGCGAGGTCCTGTTCGACTACGCCCTCACCGGTCCCGACGGCGAGCAGCGGTTCACCGAGGTGATCACGCTCCCGCTGCCGGCCGAGCCGGTCTCCGACGCCACCGCGGCCACCCTCGGCCGGGTGCTGGAGCTGCTGCACGTGGTGGCCGGCGTCAGCTACTACAAGGCCGCCGCGCCGCCCCGGCTGGTGCTGCCGGCGCCGCTGGGCGCCGCCGCCGTCGAGCTGGTCACCGCCGTCTACACCAAGGGCCTCGCCGAGTACGCGTACCGCAACCAGTTGCCGCACGTGCTGGCCCTGCGGCCGGAGGTGCCGGCCGGCTCGGTGGACCCGGCCACCCCGCTGGACAACTCCGACCGGCGCCCCCTGTCAGCCGTCGGCGGCGGCAAGGACTCCATCGTCACGCTGGAGGCGCTGCGCCGGGCCGGTCTCGACCCGGTGCCGTTCTCGGTCAACCCGAACCACGTGATCGTCTCGGTCAACGAGGCGTCCGACCTGGTGCCGCTGGCCGCCCGGCGTCGGCTCGACCCGGTGCTGTTCGAGCTGAACGCGGCCGGCGCGCGCAACGGGCACATCCCGGTCACCGCGATCAACTCGCTGATCGCGGTCGCCACCGCCGTGCTGCACGGGCTCGGCCCGGTGGTGATGTCCAACGAGCGCTCCGCCTCCGACCCGAACCTGGTCTGGCAGGGCCACGAGATCAACCACCAGTGGTCCAAGGGCGTCGAGGCGGAAGGGCTGCTGCGCGCGGCGCTGGCCGAGCACGCCGGGCTCACCGAGCCGTACTTCTCGCTCCTGCGCTCCCTGTCCGAGCTGCACATCGCCCGACTGTTCGCCGAGATCGACCGCTACGACGCGGTGGTGACCAGTTGCAACGCCGCGTTCAAGCTCCGCGACGCGAGCGAGCGCTGGTGCCGCAACTGCCCGAAGTGCCGGTTCGTCTTCCTGGCCATGGCCCCGTTCATGTCCCGCGAGCGGCTCACCGGCATCTTCGGCGGCGACCTGCTTGCCGACGAGTCGCAGACCGCCGGCTACCGGGAACTGCTCGGCGTCGACGGGCACAAGCCGTTCGAGTGCGTCGGCGAGGTGGAGGAGTCGGTGGTCGCGCTGAGCCTGCTCGCGCAGCAGGACCAGTGGCGGGACGCCCCGGTGGTCAAGGCCCTGGTGGCGGCGCTACCCGACACCGCGTGGCAGGCGGCGTCGACCTCCGACGTCTTCACCCCCGGCGGTCCGAACTTCGTCCCCGCCCCCTACGCCAAGGCGCTCACTGCTCTGACCTGACCGCGCTTCCGCGCCCCGGTGTCGTCGCCTCGGCGTGTCGCCGGGAACACGAGGAAGCTGTTGAGCGCGGTATACCTCACAGTCATATTTATGCCTGTGAGGTATACCGCAGAAAAGCGCACCATCTCCCCGCCGAAGTCACGCTCCGTGACTAGCGCCCGCGAGACGCTCGCGGCAGCTCCCCGCATCCCGAGGCGGGACGGCGGGAAGCCGGGGCGGTGCCGGAGCGGCACGGGCGGTGCCGGAGACGCGCAGGCGTCAGGGGGTGCGGACGGCGTCCAGGGCCAGCAGCGCCACGTGCAGGGAGAGGCACTGGTCGACGGAGTCGAGGTCGGCGTCGAGGATGCGGCCGATCCGGGCCAGCCGCTCGTAGAACGCCGGCCGGGACAGGTGTGCGGCCACCGCCGCCGCCGACTTGTTCCGCCCCTGCTCCAGGTACGCCCGTAGGGTGCCGAGCAGCTGCTCCCGGGGGTGCTGCGCGTCGTAGGCCAGCAGGGCGCCCAGTTCCCGCTCGACGAACGTCTGCAACCGGGGCTCGTCGCGCAGCAGGTGCAGCAGACCGGCCAGGCCGACGTGCGGCAGCCGGAAGCAGGGCAGGTCGCGCGGGTCCCGCCGGGCCGCCTCGGCGATCTGCCGCGCCTCGACGAGTGACCGGCGCGCCTCCCGCAGGCTGCCCACCCCGGACCCGGCAGCCACCACGACCGCCGGCCGGACCGGACCGTCACCCGAGCGCCCGCCGCCGGCCGGTCCACCACGGCCGGCACCGTCGACCGGGCGAGCGGGGCGGACGGGGGTGGCGTCGAGGCGTACCCGATGCAACGCCGCGGCGAACGCGGCGAGTGCCCTCTCCTCGTCGGCCGGGTCGGGCAGCGCCAGCAGCGCGCCCACCGCGTGGTCGTCGACGGCGCTGGTCAACGCCGTGAGCTTGGCCTCGCGGACCGCCTGGCCGACCGCCTCGGCGAGGTCGCGCAGCCGGGCCGGGCCGGCTTCGGGGCCGGTGTCGGCCCCGGGCGCGGCGGGGTCGTCGCCGCGGTGCCGGACCACCACGCCGACCAGGTGCCGGCGGTCCAGGGTGACGCCGAGCGCCTTGGCGCGCAGCGCCACCTCGTCCACCGGGCGGGAGTGGTCGATCAACGCGGTCAGCAGGGTGCGGTGGATCTGCCGTTCCAGGCCCTCGGCGTCGCGGCGGATCAGCCGGCCCAGGGCGAGCGTGGAGGCGGCCCGCTCGATCAAGATGGTGAACCGGGTGGGCGGGGCGGCCTCGGTGGCCGGCCAGCGCAGCAGCAGCCGTCCCCAGTCCTGCCCGCGCGCGCCGACGGTGGTGACGAGCCAGCCGCTGTCCGGGTCGTACGCGGTGCGCCCGGCCGGGCGGATCCGCCGGGAGTGCTGTTCCCAGCCGTCCAGCAGCAGTTCCGCGCTCTCCCCCGCCGGGTCGTACGCGAGCACCTGCCGGGACAGGTTCTCCAGCACCACCGGGCAGCCGGCCAGTTCGGCGGCCTGTCGCAGCACCTCGGCCGGCTCGGCGCCCTCGACGGACAGCTCGGTGAACCGCTGGTGGATCTCCTCGGTGGCACGCAGCTCGGTGAGCTGGGCGTCCACGATCAGCGCGTGCACCGCCTCGGTGACGCGGACGAACGGGGTGGCCCGGCGCAGCTCGACGAGCGGCAGCCCGCGCCGTTCGGCGGCGGCGGCCATCACCCGGGGCACGCCGCCGACGTAGCGGCGACCCAGTTCGACGACCAGCCCGGAGACGCCGACGTCGGCGAGGTCGCCGATGAACGCGCGCAGCCCGGCGTCGTCGGCGGGCAGCCCGATGCCCGTGGTGAGCACCAGTTCCCCGCCGCCGAGCAGGGTGGCGATGTCGGGCACCTCGGCGACGTGCACCCAGCGCACCGGGCGGTCCAGCCCGGCGTCGCCGGCGACCAGGCGGGGCGCGCCGTGGCGGACCGGCACCAGGGCGAGCACCTCACGCACCGTAGGGAACACGGGCGACACGCTACCCTGCGTCACGGCCGCTGCCGAAGGCCCGTCCGCGCGGACGCCCGGCTCAGTCGACGCCGAACTCCATCGCGGCCCGGTCGAGCCACTCGTCCTCGGCCGAGGGCACCCCGCGGGAGGCGATGGCCTCCGCGCCGCCCTGCGGCATCGCGCCGATCAGCCCGGTCGAGGCCGCCTGGGCGGCGCCGACCATGCGCTGCGGTGCGGTGCCGCCGACCATGCCGAGCGAGGCGTACTGCTCCAGCTTGGCCCGCGAGTCGGCGATGTCGAGGTTGCGCATGGTGAGCTGGCCGATCCGGTCGGACGGGCCGAACGCCGAGTCCTCGGTGCGCTCCATGGACAGCTTGTCCGGGTGGTAGCTGAACGCCGGGCCGGTGGTGTCCAGGATCGAGTAGTCCTCGCCGCGGCGCAGCCGCAGCGTCACCTCGCCGGTGACCGCGGTGCCCACCCAGCGCTGCAACGACTCGCGCAGCATCAGGGCCTGCGGGTCGAGCCAGCGGCCCTCGTACATCAGCCGGCCGAGGCGGCGGCCCTCGGTGTGGTAGTTCGCCAGGGTGTCCTCGTTGTGGATGGCGTTGACCAGCCGCTCGTACGCGGCGTGCAGCAGCGCCATGCCGGGCGCCTCGTAGATGCCCCGGCTCTTGGCCTCGATGATCCGGTTCTCGATCTGGTCGGACATGCCGAGGCCGTGCCGCCCGCCGATGGCGTTGGCCTCCAGCACCAGGTCGACCGCGCTGCCGAACTCCTTGCCGTTGATGGTGACCGGCCGGCCCTGGTCGAAGCCGATGGTGACGTCCTCGGTGGGGATCTCCACCGTCGGGTCCCAGAACCGGACGCCCATGATCGGGTCGACCGTCTCGATGCCGGTGTCCAGGTGTTCGAGCGTCTTCGCCTCGTGCGTGGCGCCCCAGATGTTGGCGTCGGTGGAGTAGGCCTTCTCGGTGCTGTCCCGGTAGGGCAGGTCCCGGTCGAGCAGCCACTGGGACATCTCCGTGCGCCCGCCCAGCTCGGTGACGAAGGCGGTGTCCAGCCACGGCTTGTAGATGCGCAGCTGGGGGTTGGCCAGCAGGCCGTAGCGGTAGAACCGCTCGATGTCGTTGCCCTTGAAGGTCGAGCCGTCGCCCCAGATCTGGACGTCGTCGGAGATCATCGCCCGGACCAGCAGGGTGCCGGTGACGGCCCGGCCCAGCGGCGTGGTGTTGAAGTAGGCCCGCCCGCCGGAGCGGATGTGGAAGGCGCCGCAGGTGAGCGCCGCGAGCCCTTCCTCGACCAGGGCGGCGCGGCAGTCGACCAGCCGGGCCACCTCGGCGCCGTAGCTGAGCGCGCGGCCCGGCACGGAGGCGATGTCGGGCTCGTCGTACTGGCCGATGTCGGCGGTGTAGGCGCAGGGCACGGCACCCTTGTCGCGCATCCAGGCGACCGCGACCGAGGTGTCGAGGCCGCCGGAGAAGGCGATGCCGACGCGTTCGCCGATGGGCAGGGAGGTGAGAACCTTGGACACAGGAAGATTATGCATCAAGGCGCATGGTCATGCAAGCGGATCGTCGCGCCCCAGTTCCCAGCAGGCCACCGCCGTCGCCGCGGCCACGTTCAGCGAGTCCACGCCCCGGCGCATCGGGATCACCACCCGCACGTCGCTGGCCGCCATCGCCGCCCGGGTCAGTCCGGCGCCCTCCGCGCCCAGCAGCAGCGCCGCCCGCGCCCGCTGCTCGCCGGTGAGCCGCTGGATCGGCACCGCGTCCTCCGCCGGCGTCAACGCGAGCACCGTGAAACCCGCCGCCCGCACCTCCGCCAGGCCCGCCGGCCAGCTCTCCAGCTTCGCGTACGGCACCGCGAACACCTCGCCCATGCTGACCCGGACGCTGCGCCGGTAGAGCGGGTCGGCGCAGGTCGGCGACAGCAGCACGGCGTCCACCCCGAGCGCCGCCACGGCCCGGAAGATCGCGCCCAGGTTGGTGTGGTTGTTGACGTCCTCCAGGATCACCACCCGGCGGGCGTCGGCAAGCACCTCGGCGGCCGACGGCAGCGCCCGGCGGTGGAACGAGGCCAGCACGCCCCGGTGCACGTGAAACCCGGTGGCCCGCTGGAGCACCTCGGCGCTGGCCGCGTAGACCGGGGCGTCGCCGGTGTCGAGGTCGGCGAGCTGGTCCGCCCGCTTCGCCTCCACCAGGTAGGACCGGGCCGGGTAGCCGGCCCGTAGCGCCCGCCGCAGCACCAGCTCCCCCTCGGCGATGAACAGGCCGTGCGGCGGCTCCCACCGGGTCCGCAGCTCCACGTCGGTGAGCGCGCGGTAGTCGGCGATCCGGTCGTCGTCGGGGTCGGTGATCTCCAGGACGGGCACCGGCCGATTCTCCCCTGGCGCCCCGGGCGGCCCCGGCGCGGGCCGGGTTTCCGTCGCCCGGGGCGGGGAACGGAGCGGGAAGGCGGACACCGACGAAGGGACCACCACGATGGGTGCGGACCACTCCGACGACGGCGCGCTGCCCCGCGACGCCACCGTCGCCGACCAGATCGTGGCCCGGCTCGCCGAGTGGGGCGTGCACCGCTACTACGGCTATCCCGGGGACGGGATCAACGGCATGACCTCGGCGCTGCAACGGGCCGAGGGCCGCGCCCGGTTCATCCAGGTCCGCCACGAGGAGACCGCCGGCTTCGCCGCCGGCGCGCACGTCAAGTACGGCGGCGGCCCCCTCGGCTGCGTGGTGGTGACCAGCGGCCCGGGCGCGATCCACGCGCTCAACGGCCTCTACGACGCCAAGCTCGACCACCAGCCGGTGGTGGCCCTGCTCGGGCACACCGCGCTGCCGGCCGAGGGCGGCGGCTACTACCAGGAGGTGGACCTCCTGGCGCTCTACAAGGACGTGGCGTCGGCGTTCCTGGTCCAGCTCGACGACCCGTCGCAGACCCGGCACCTGGTGGACCGGGCCTGCCGCACCGCGCTGGCCCGGCGTACCGTGACCGCTCTGGTCCTCCCCGCCGACGTGCAGGACGAACCGGCGGTGCCGCACCCGCCGCACGCCCACGGCTACTACCACACCAGCGCGGCGCCGAGCAGCCCGCCGGCCGCGCCGCCGGCGGCCGACGTCCGGCGGGCCGCGGAGGTGCTGCGCGGCGGCGAGCGGGTGGCCATGCTTGTCGGGCAGGGCGCGCTCGGCGCCGAGGACGAGGTACGCCGGATCGCCGACCGGCTCGGCGCCGGGGTGGCCACCGCGCTGCTCGGCTTCGCCGCCGTCGACCACCGGCAGCCCTGGGTCACCGGCGCGATCGGCCTGCTCGGCACCCGCCCGAGCTGGCAGCTCATGCGCGAGTGCGACCGCCTGCTCATCGTCGGCAGCCAGATGCCCTACTCCGAGTTCTATCCGCCGGAGGGGCAGGCCCGGGCGGTGCAGATCGACCTGGACGGCAGCCGGATGGGGCTGCGCTACCCGACCGAGGTGAACCTGACCGGCGACGCCGGCGCGACGCTGCGGGCGCTCCTCGACGAGCTGGGCCCCGGCCCGGCGCCGACCGCCTGGCGGGCCACCGTCGCCGACGCCACCGGCAAGTGGCGGGCCGCGCAGCGCGAGCTGGCCGGGCAGCCGGCCGACCCGGTGAACCCGCAGTCGCTGTTCGCCGCGCTCGACGACGCGCTGCCCGACGACGCCATGCTCGCGGTCGACTGCGGCACCGCCACCGCCTGGTACGCCCGGCACCTGCGGGTCCGCCCCGGCATGCTGGCCAGCCTGTCCGGCACGCTGCTGTCCATGGGCGGCGGCATGCCGTACGCGCTGGCGGCGAAGTTCGCCCACCCGGACCGCCCGGTGATCGCGCTGCTCGGCGACGGGGCGATGCAGATGAACGGCGTCAACGAGCTGATCACGGTGGCGAAGTACTGGCGGGAGTGGGCCGACCCCCGGTTCGTGGTGCTGGTGCTCAACAACCGGGAGCTGGCGTTCGTGAGCTGGGAGCAGCGCTCCGGCGAGGGCACGCCGATGTTCCCGGACAGCCAGGACCTGCCGGACGTGGCCTACCACAGGTGGGCGGAGGTGCTGGGGCTGCGCGGCGAGCTGGTCGACGCCCCCGGGCAGGTGCCCGACCTGTGGCGACGGGTGCTCGACGCGGACCGGCCGACAGTGGTCAACGCGGTGGTCGACCCGGCCGAGCTGATGCTGCCGCCGCACTTCACCGCCGAGCAGGCCCGCAAGACCGCCGCCGCGATGCTGCGCGGGGACAGCGACCGGGCCGGCATCATCCGGCGTGGCGTGCCCGCCGCGCTGGCCGCGTACCGGCCCCGACGCCGGGGCCGCTGACCGGTCGGGGGCCCGTCCGTCACGCCTGCCGGTAGCGCAGCAGCACCGCGCGGCCGTCGAACGCACGCGTCTCGACCAGCCGCAGGTCCTTCCGGGCCAGCTCGGGCAGCACCTGCCTGCCGCCGCCGAGCAGGACCGGGTGCACCACCACCTGGTACTCGTCGACCAGCCCGAGCGCGGCCAGCGCGGTCGCCGCGCCGGTCCCGCCGGTGACCAGCAGGTCCCCGTCGGTCTCCGCCCGCAGGGCGGCCCACTCCGCCGCCAGGTCGCCGCCACCGACCACCCGGGCGCCGTGGTCGGCCTCGGCGAGCGTGCGGGAGACCACGACCTTCGGGGTACGCCGCCAGATCGGCGCGAACGCCAGGTCGTGCGGATGGTCGGAGATCGACTCGACCTGCGGCCAGTAGGAGGACATCATCTCCCACACCCGCCGCCCGTAGACGAACGCGCCGGCCCGCTCGGTCAACCCGATGGAGTACGCGGACAGCTCGTCGCCCATGGCCGGCCAGTCGAACTCACCGTTCGGCCCCTCGATGAAGCCGTCGACCGACTGGTGCACCCAGTAGATGACCTTGCTCATGGCGCGTTCCTCCGCTCACCGGCGCGCCCATTGTCGGGCGCGCTCACCGGTGGGTCGGAGCCGCCGCGCCGGATCCGACACCGCGCGCCGGGTTTTCCGTGGGGTGTTTGGAGGGGCCCCTTCTTAAAACTCCTAACTCTGGTTGCGTTGGAGTTGGCGCCAGCAGATGAGGGAGCAGGCGAGGCTGAGGAAGGCTTCGTGGATGTC
>NZ_JBITEP010000027.1:0-62945 GCF_044455315.1 Micromonospora sp. NPDC051300
CCAAACAGACCAAAGCCTGCCCAGTCCGGGGTATAAAACAATTGGCACTGGCTTTACAAGCACCCTGTTGAGTTCTCAAAGAACAACCACACACCATCCGGAAGCTCTACATCGTAGAACCCCGTTTGGGGCAACCTCTCAAACTTACCCGACTCGACTTTCGCTGTCAACCTCGTGTCTGAGGCGATCAACTTGGTTCGAGTCGACCCACACTGACGCTCACCGTTCCCGGCGCTCGTTGCTCCCGTGGTTTTCGGCGGACCGGCCGGCGTCGCTCTCGCAACCACCCGCCCGGCTCCCTGCCGGCTTTCGAACCCTACCCGGTCGGCTTCGCGTTTGCAACTCCGTGTCTCCGAAGTCTTCCCGCACCGCCCGAATCCTCAGTCTGGCTCGGCGTCACCGCCACCAGCCCGGCGCCCGTTCTCGGCCGGTTTGCCCCGGCCTCCCGCGTGCAGAGAGAAAGTTACGCGGAGCCGCCCGCGAAGGCAAATCAATGATCGTCATTGCCTTCGCACGCCGCCGTCCGGCAGGAAAGACGCCTCGGAGCGGGACGCCCCGAGCCCGGCCGTGCCAGAGTGGTCGGCATGGCTGACCTCTCCCGGTCCCCGGCCCTCGCCGAGGAGGCCCTGCTCGGTCTCCTGCTGCCGTTCTGGCAGCTCGTCATCGGGGCCTTCGTGCTGGCCGTGCTGCTGCTGTCGGTGCGCGGTCTGATCCGGCGGGGTCCGTCGCGGATGACCACCGCGCTGCTGATCACCGCGGTCGCGATCGCCGGCTTCGCCGTGGTCGGCCTGCTCCTGGAGACCTGAGCCGGTGGGCCTGCTCCGGGAGACCTGAAGCGCGGGCTACAGCCGGCGGTTGGCGAGACTGGGCAGCTCGGCCCGGACGGTGCGGAGCCGGTCCAGGTCGATGTCCGCGACGGCCAGCCCCGGACCGTCGGCTACCTGGCTCACCACCGTCCCCCACGGGTCCACCACCATGCTCCGCCCGAAACACGTCCGGCCCGGCTCGTGGTCGCCGGTCTGGCCGGCGGCCGCCACGAAGCACTGGTTCTCGATCGCCCGGGCCCGCAGCAGCACCTCCCAGTGGTCGCGACCGGTGTGCATCATGAACGCGGCCGGCACCACAAGCAGTTCGGCGCCGCCGTCGACGGCGAGTTGCCGGTAGAGCTCCGGGAAGCGCAGGTCGTAACAGATCGACAGGCCGACCCGGAGCCCTTCCACGTCGACCGCCACCGGCTTCTCCCCCGGCGCGACGGTCGCCGACTCCTGATAGGAGACGCGGCCGGGGATCTCCACGTCGTACAGGTGGATCTTGCGGTAGGCGGCGGCGAGCGCGCCCCGGCGGTCGAAGACCAGCGAGGTGTTCCAGGTGTGGGCCGGGTCCGGGCCGGCCTCGTGGAACGAGCCCGCGATCACCCACATGCCGAGCCGGCGGGCGGTCGCGGCGAAGAACCGCCCCACCTCGCCGTCGACCGGCTCAGCCGGGGGCATCCGGTCGGCGGGACCGAGGTAGTCGACGTACTCCGGCAGGAGGGCGAGATCGGCGCCGGCCGCCGCGGCCCTGACCAGCAGGTCCTCGGCGGCGGCGAGGTTCGCCCCCCGGTCGTCGCGGGCGTTGAGCTGGCAGACGGCGACGCGCATGAACCCGAGGGTACGGGTTGGGGGCCGCCGAACGACAGGGCTCAGACGCTTGCCAGCACGAGCGCGGCGGCGGCGAAGCCGAGCCCGGCCAACTGCACCGGACGCAGCCGTTCCCGGTCCACCGCGAGCGCGAGCAGGACGGTGCTCGCCGGGTAGAGCGAGGCGATGGCGGCCACCACGCTGAGATGGCCTCGCCCGGCGGCGGCGAGGAACAGCGCGTTCGCCGCGGAGTCGAGCAGGCCGGCCGCGGCGGCCCAGCCGAGCACCCGCCGGTCCAGCCGCAGGCGCACGCCGGTGCGGGCGGCGAGCGCGAGGCCGAACGCGATCGAGCTGACGCGGACCGCGAGCACCGGCCACATGCCGGCGCCGGGGTCGGCCTGGCCGAGCAGTGCGAAGAAGATGCCGAAGAGCAGGCCGGCGGCGAGCGCGGTGCCGATGATCCGGCCCGAGACGCCGCCGGCGCCACCCCGCTCGCCCAGGCTGACGAGCGCGATCGCCACCACGGCCAGCCCGGCGCCGCCGAGCGCCACCGTCCCCGGGGAGTGGGCCACGACCAGACCGGCGACGATCGGCACCACCGCGGCGGTGATCGCGGTGACCGGCGCCACGACCGCCATCACGCCGGTGGCCAGCGCGCGGTAGAGCAGCACGACGCCGGCGGCGCCGGCCACCCCGGCGAGCAGCCCCCAGGCGAGGTCGACGCCGGTCGGTGTGCCGGGCACCACGAGCACCAGCACGACCAGCAGCGGCAGGCTGAGCATCTGCGACACCACGGTCACGGCGATCGGGTCGGCCCGGCGCGACGCCTTGCCGCCGGAGAAGTCGGCCGTGCCGAACGCGATCGCGGACACCGCGGCGAGCACAATGGGGAGCATCCCGTAGTCGTACCACAATAGTGACCGCGAAGGACAGTATGATGACCGAGGCCGGCGGACGGGTGGGCGCGGTGACCGCCGCGGTCGCCCGGCAGGTACGCGAGTTGCGGGCGGCCCGCGGCTGGTCGTTCGAGGAGCTGGCCGGCCGGTCCAGCGTCAGCAAGGGGATGCTGGTGCAGATCGAGGGCGGGCGGACCAACCCGAGCATCGGCACGCTCTGCCGGGTCGCCGACGCGTTCGGCGTCAACATCGCGCAACTGCTGGAGCCGGCCGAGGAGAACACGGTGCGGGTGACGTCTGCGGACGAGGCGCCGGTGCTGTGGCGCGGCGCGAACGGAGGGGCGGCGCGCCTGCTCAGTGGCATCGGCGAGCCGGACATGGTGGAACTCTGGGACTGGCGCATGCGGCCCGGCGAGGCGTTGCACTCCCCCGACCATCCACCCGGGACCCGGGAGATCCTGCACGTGCTGGACGGCGCCCTGACCGTCACCGTCGACGGCGTCGACCACGCGGTACGCGCCGGCGAGACGGTCGAGTTCCACGCCGACCGGCAACACGGCTATCGCACGGCGGGCGACGGGCCGGTGCGCCTGATGATGGTGACGGTCACCCCGTCGGGCGAGTGGGACCGGCGGACCCGGTCACGCGAACCGCGCCCGAGCTGACCCGGGCGCGGTCGCGGCGGCGGCTCAGGCCGACTTCTCCTCGCGGTCCCGGCGACGCCGGCCGGTGAACTCGCGGGGCACGATCGTCGGGTTGACGTTCTCCAAGACGACCTCGCGGGTGATCAGCACCCGGGCGGCGTCGGGGTTGCTCGGCACCTCGTACATCACGGAGAGGAGCACCTCCTCCATGATGGCCCGCAGGCCACGGGCGCCGGTGCCGCGGAGCATCGCCTGGTCGGCGATGGCCTCCAGGGCCGGCTGCTCGAACTCCAGCTCGACGCCGTCCAGCTCGAACAGGCGCTGGTATTGCCGGACCAGGGCGTTGCGCGGCTCGGTGAGGATCTTCACCAGGGCGTCCCGGTCGAGGCTGCGCACGTTGGTGATCACCGGGAGCCGGCCGATGAACTCCGGGATCAGCCCGAACTTCAACATGTCTTCCGGCATGACCTGGCTGAAGATGTCGTCGGTGGACCGCTCCGACACCGACCGGAGCCGGGCGCCGAAGCCGGTGCCGCCGGAGCCGGTGCGGGCCTCGATGATCTGGTCGAGGCCGGCGAACGCGCCACCGCAGATGAACAGCACGTTCGTGGTGTCGATCTGGATGAACTCCTGGTGGGGGTGCTTCCGGCCGCCCTGCGGCGGCACGTTGGCGACCGTGCCCTCCAGCATCTTCAGCAGCGCCTGCTGCACACCCTCGCCGGAGACGTCCCGGGTGATCGACGGGTTCTCCGACTTGCGGGCGATCTTGTCGACCTCGTCGATGTAGATGATGCCGGTCTCGGCGCGCTTGATGTCGTAGTCGGCGGCCTGGATCAGCTTGAGGAGGATGTTCTCCACGTCCTCGCCGACGTAGCCCGCCTCGGTGAGCGCGGTGGCGTCGGCGATCGCGAACGGGACGTTGAGCATCCGGGCCAGCGTCTGCGCCAGGTGGGTCTTGCCGCACCCGGTCGGGCCGAGCAGCATGATGTTGGACTTGGCCAGCTCGACACCGTCGCTGCCCGAGCCGGGCGCGCCGGCGGCCTCCGCCTGGATCCGCTTGTAGTGGTTGTAGACCGCGACGGCGAGCGCCTTCTTGGCCTGCTCCTGACCCACGACGTAGTTGTCGAGGAACTGGCAGATCTCCATCGGCTTGGGAAGCTCTTCCCACTTCACCTCGCCGGACTCGGCCAGCTCCTCCTCGATGATCTCGTTGCAGAGATCGATGCACTCGTCGCAGATGTAGACCCCGGGGCCCGCGATGAGTTTCTTGACCTGCTTCTGTGACTTGCCACAGAAGGAGCACTTCAGTAGGTCGCCGCCGTCACCGATCCGTGCCACCTACGTTCTCCCTGCACTCATCGGCCGAAGCGCCGGCCCTGACCTGCGGGCGCCGTGGCGCCCGTCCGTCCCTGTCGTCCCACTGTGCTGTCGGCTCCACCCGATCCGACCCGGAGCGGTACAGACCCGACGTTACCCGGTGGCCGGGTTTTCTCCGACCCCCAAAACGGGTGTGTCAGAGGTCGGCCGGGAACGACCCCCGACCGACCTCTGACCCCGCACGTGCTCAGCCCGCGGCGTGAGTCGCCAGCAGACCCTTCTTGCGGCTGGTCAGGATGGTGTCGACCAGCCCGTACTCCTTGGACTCCTCGGCCGTCATGATCTTGTCACGGTCGATGTCCTTGCGAACCTGCTCGATCGGCCGGTTGCAGTGGCGGGACAGCATGTCCTCCAGCTGCGTCCGCATCCGCAGGATCTCCCGGGCCTGGATCTCGATGTCCGACCCCTGACCGTAGCCACCCTCGGTGGCCGGCTGGTGGATGATGATCCGGGAGTTCGGCAGCGCCATCCGCTTGCCCGGGGTGCCCGCCGCGAGCAGCACCGCCGCCGCGCTGGCCGCCTGCCCGAGGCAGACGGTCTGGATGTCCGGCCGGACGTACTGCATGGTGTCGTAGATCGCCGTCATGGCGGTGAAGGAGCCGCCCGGCGAGTTGATGTACATGATGATGTCGCGGTCCGGGTCGGTGCCCTCGAGCGTCAGCAACTGGGCCATCACGTCGTTGGCCGACGCGTCGTCCACCTGGACGCCGAGGAAGATGATCCGGTCCTCGAAGAGCTTGTTGTACGGGTTCGACTCCTTCATCCCGTACGACGTGCGCTCGACGAACGACGGCAGAACGTAGCGGTTGTGCACGGCCGCGAACTGGGGCGGCAGGCTCAGGTCGGTCATCGTCAGCTCCTCGATCAGCTCAGGGTCCCGGCGCCATCCGGAACCTGCGCGGCCCCGATGATCACCTTGTCGATGAAGCCGTAGTCCATGGCCTCCTGGGCGGTGAACCAACGGTCGCGGTCCGAGTCCGCCTCGATCTGGGCCTGGGACTGGCCGGTGTGGTGCGCCACCCGCTCCTGGAACATCCGCTTCGTGTAGAGCATCTGCTCGGCCTGGATCGCGATGTCCGACGCGGTGCCGCCGAGACCGCCCGAGGGCTGGTGCATCATGATCCGCGCGTGCGGCAGGGCGTAGCGCTTGCCCTTGGTGCCGGCGCAGAGCAGGAGCTGCCCCATCGAGGCGGCCATGCCCATGGCCACGGTCGACACGTCGTTGTCGATGTACTGCATGGTGTCGTAGATCGCCATGCCGGAGTAGACCGAGCCACCCGGCGAGTTGATCCAGAGGAAGATGTCGCGGTCCGGGTCCTCCGCCGCGAGCAGCAGGAGCTGCGCGCAGATGCGGTTGGCCACCTGGTCGTTCACCTCGCTGCCCAGGAAGATGATCCGTTCCTTGAGCAACCGGTTGTAGACCGAGTCGTCGAGGTTGCCAATGGAGTCGCCACCGCGGGCCTCGATCGCCCGGAGCGACTTCTTGGGGATGTGCATGTCGGTCATGGCAGCCCTTCGCTCTCCGTACCGTCCTGTCCGACACTAACCGCTCGTCGTGCGGGCGCACTCCCGGTCGGGGCACTGTTCGCTCTCAGCGCAGTCACCCGCACGGCGTACCCGGAAAGGGTTTCGGCCGCCGCCCGGCGCTCAGCGCGGGACGGCGGCCGTCGCCGGAACGATCAGTGCTGGTGGTCGTGCTCGGCCTCGTTCTGGGCCCGCAGCGCGTCGAGGGAGACCTCGTTGCCCGCCGCGTCCTTGATCTTGATCTTCTCCATCACCGCGGCGAGCGCCTTGCCGCGACGGACGTCGCCGAAGACGGCCGCGGCGGCGCCGGAGCGGGCGAGCTGGTCGTAGTACTGCTGCGGGGCCATCCCGGCGCGCTGCGCCCGGTGCACGATCTCGTGCCCGAACTCGTCGTCGGAGACCTGCACGTCCTCGGCGTCGGCGAGCGTGTCCAGCAGGAGCTGGATCTTGACGCCGTCGGTCGCCGCCTCGGTCAGCTCGGCGTCGATCTGCTCCTCGGTCTTCTCCTCCGCGGCGAGGTATTCCTCCAGGGAGGCGCCGATGCGCTCGAGCTGGTCGACCATCGCGGCCTTGCGGCTCTCGACCTCCTCCTTGACGACGCCCTCGGGCGCCGGCACCTCGGCGGCGGCCACCATCTGCTCCAGGGCCTTGTCCCGGGCGGCGTAGATCTGCTCGACCTGCTTGCCCCGGGTCACCCGCTCGCGCAGGTCGCCGCGCAGCTCCTCGATGGTGTCGAACTCGCTGGCCATCTGGGCGAAGTCGTCGTCCAGCTCGGGCAGCTCCTTCTCCTTGACCGTGCGGACGGTCACCGCCACGTCGGCGTCCCGACCGGCGTAGTCGCCGCCCACGAGCTGGGTGGTGAAGGTGGTGCTGTCGCCGGCGGCCAGGCCGACCAGGGCCTCGTCCAGGCCCGGCAGGAGCTGCTTGCTGCCGACCTCGTGCGAGATGTTGCTCGCCGAGCCGCCGGGGACCTCCTCGCCGTCGACCGTGGCGTTCAGGTCGATCTGGACGAAGTCGCCCTCCTGGGCGGCCCGCTCGACGGTCTTCAGCGTGGCGAACCGCTCGCGGAGGCTGCTGATCTGCTCGTCGATCTCGCTGTCGGCGATCTCGATCTCGTCGACGGTCACCTCGATGGTGGCCGGGTCCGGCAGGGTGATCTCCGGCCGGACGTCCACCTCGGCGGTGAAGTTGAGCGAGTCGCCGTCGTTGAACTCGGTGATGTCGACCTCGGGCCGGCCGAGCGTCTTGAGGTCGTGCTCGCGGACCGCGGCGAGGATGTTCTGCGGGATGGCCTCCTGGATCGCCTCGTTGAGGACGGTCCCGCGGCCCACCCGCTGGTCGATCACCGCGCTGGGAACCTTGCCCCGGCGGAAGCCGGGAACCTGGACCTGCTGGCCGATCTCCCGGTACGCCTTCCTGAGGCTCGGCTCGAGCTCGACGAACGGCACCTCGATGGCGAGCCGCACGCGCGTCGGGCTCAGAGTCTCGACGGTGCTCTTCACAGGCGTACTCCTTGACGGATCTGGGTGTCGGTTCTGGGGCGTGATTGCGCGCATCGAGTGTAGGCGAGTCGGCCTGCGGCGTCGGCAGGGCCCGGTCACCGCGCGGAGAAACCGGCGGTTCCCGGGACGATCCGGTCGCGAACGACAGTCGGGGTGGCGGGATTTGAACCCACGGCCCCTCGCTCCCAAAGCGAGTGCGCTACCAAGCTGCGCCACACCCCGTGGCGACGAAGAGTGTATGCCGTCCGGACCCCCGAGTGGGTGACCGGGGCGCGGGTGGGCGCTGCGCGCCCGGTTCCCGGATTCGGTAGGCTGTCGGACGCGCCCCGCGACAGCGAGGCGATCGCGGGCGTAGCTCAATGGTAGAGCTTCAGTCTTCCAAACTGACTACGCGGGTTCGATTCCCGTCGCCCGCTCCACCACCACCACCCGCCGGTCAGGACAGCCGCCGGCGGATCCGTTCCCGGTCGTCCGCCGGCAGCGCGTCGGCCGCCAGCACCCGGGGCAGCAGCTCCGGCTCCGAGGTCACCGCGCGGAACAGGAACGCCACAGTCACCTCGTGCGCGGGCCGGTGCACGACCTCCACCGCGTCCCCGGCGCGCACCTCGCCCGGCTCCACCACCCGCAGGTAGGCCCCGGGCACGGCGGCGGCGGTGAACCGCTTGATCCAGCCCTGCTCCCCCAGCCAGCCCTGGAACGTGCCGCACGGAATGCGCGCGCAGGAGACCTCCAGCACGACGTCCGACCCGATCCGCCACCGCTCGCCGACGAGCGCGCCGTTGACGTCCAGGCCGGTCGTGGTCAGGTTCTCGCCGAAACTGCCGTCGCCCAGCGACCGGCCCAGCTCGGCCTGCCAGCGGTCCAGGTCCTCCCGGGCGTACGCGTAGACCGCCTGGTCGGCGCCGCCGTGGTGGGCCACGTCGTAGACGCGGTCGCCGGCCAGGCCGACCTCGCCGGTGCCCTTCGGGCCGGGCGCGGTGACCGACACCGGGCCCTCGACGGGTCGCTTGTCGATGCCTGTCGCCCCGATCCCCTTCCAGGGGTTGGGCTGCGGCCGGCCGACGTTCACGGAGAGCACCCTCATGGTCCACGACGATAGGCCCGGCGCCCGGCGACCGGCCAACGACTTCCCGGGCCGGGGTGCGCGGCGGCGCGGGCTGCGTACGATGCGGGCCGGACATGCCCGCGTCGGCCGGAGGTAGCGACGGATGTCAGGCCAGCAGGACGGTTTCGCGCTCGGCGTGGACCTCGGCACCTCCAACACGGTGGCGGTGCTGCGCCGGCCGGACGGGACCACCCGGCCAGTGCTCGTGGACGGCCAGCCGATCCTGCCGTCCGGCGTGTACGTCGACGCCGGCGGTCACCTGCACGTCGGGCGGGACGCCCATCGCCTCGCCCTGGCCGACCCGGCCGGCTACGAGCCGAGCCCGAAGCGGCGGGTCGACGAGGAGACCGTCGAACTGCGCGGCCGGGCGTACCGGCCGGCGGAGCTGCTGGCCGCGACGTTGCGGGCGGTCGGGGACGCGGCGGTGGCCGCGGTCGGGCACCTGCCCCCGGCGGTGGTCACGCACCCGGCGGCCTGGACCCCCGACCGCCGGCGGGTGCTGCACGACGCGGTGGAGCTGGCCGGCTGGCCGGCGGCGGCCGAACACACGCTCGCCGGGCCGATCGCGCCCGGCACCCGGCTGCTGCGCGAGCCGGTGGCCGCGGCCCGCTACTACACCCAGGTGCTGCGCCGGCCGGTGCCGGTGGGCGGCGTGGTGGCGGTGTTCGACTTCGGCGGCGGGACGCTCGACGTGGCGGTGCTGCGCAACGAGGGCGCCGACCCGTGGGGCGACTCCGGCTTCCAGCTCGTCGCCACCGGCGGGCTCGCCGACCTGGGCGGGCTCGACCTGGACGCGGCGCTGCTCGGGCGGCTCGGCGAGCTGGTGCGGCCGACCCACGGGCGGCAGTGGGCCCGGCTCACCGAGCCGGCGACCACCGCCGACCGGCGGGACCGCCAGCAGCTCTGGGACCACGTGCGCGGCGCCAAGGAGATGCTGTCCCGGGCCATGGTCGCGCCGGTGGCGGTGCCGGGGGTGGAGGCGGCCGTCCCGCTGACCCGGGCGGACTTCGAGCGCCTCGCCGCGCCGTTGCTCGCCCGCGCGGTCGCGGAGACCCGGACCGTCACCGCCGCCGCCGGGCTGCGCCCGGAGCAGCTCGCCGGGCTGTTCCTGGTCGGCGGCTCGACGCGGGTGCCGCTGGTGGCCCGGTTGCTGCACGCCGAACTGGGCATCGCGCCGACCCTGTTGGAGCAGCCGGAGCTGCCGGTGGCCGAGGGGGCGCTGACCGACCTGCCGCTGCCCCGGCGGGCCGGCCGGCCCGCCGCGCCCGTGCCGCCGGCGCCCGTGCCGCCGCAGGCCGCACCCCCGCCGGCCGCGCCGGCACAGGGCACGCCGACGAACGAGGGCGCGGCCACCGTCCCGGGCGCGGCGGAGCGGGACACGACCGTGGCACACGCGACACCGGCGCCGACGCGGCAGGACCCGGCCGGCGGGTACGCGGCTCCCGGCGGCCCGCACGGCACGCTCGTCGCCGACCCGCCCGGGTACACCCCGGCCGGCCACCGGCAGCCGGCGGGGTACCCGGCTGTCGGCGTACCCCCGGGGTCGCCGGTCGGTCCCGGCGGACAAGGACCCTGGTCCGGCGCTCCCGCCGGCCCGACTCGCGGCGGCGGCCGGCGGGGGCGGTGGCTCGCGGCGGGCGCCGGCCTGGTGGTCGTCGCGGTGGCCGCCGCGACGCTGCTGTGGGTGTTCCGGGACCGGCACCCGGCGCTCGACTTCCACACGCCGGTGGTGGTCGGGACCGTGGCCGTGGGCGACGAACGGCCGGGCGCGATGTTCACCGCGACGGTGGGCGAGCGGTCCTACCTGGCCTGGTCGCTGCCGGACGACCGGCTCACCGTGCGGGCGGTGGACGCCGCCACCGGCCGGAAGGTGTGGGAGCGGCAGACCGGGGCGAGCGCCGAACGGTGGGCCGGGATCCGGGCCCTGCCCGACGGCGTCGTGGTGCTCGCCGACGCCTCCGGATCGAGCACGACCCGGCCGCTGGCGGTGCTCGACGGCGACTCCGGCGAGCAGCGGTGGACCGTCGACATCGCCGGGGACGACGAGATCTTCCTCGGCGCCGGCACGCTGGTCCGGCTGGACCGCGCCGGCAACAAGCTGGTCGGGTTGCGGCTGGACGACGGCCGGGAGCGGTGGACGCAGGACAACCCGCGCACCGAGTACGGCGACACCCGCACGGTGGTGGTGCCGGTCGCCACCGGCGAGGCGCTCGACGGCGCGGCCCACCCGGACGGCTCGCCGAGCGCGCCGTGGTCGGGCGGGGCCGACCGGCTGGTGCAGGTGGGCGCGGACCGCTCGGTGCGGGTGCTGGCCATCGAGACCGGGAAGATCCTGCGCAGCCGGGGCAACGTGGCCGACCTCGACGACCCGGTGGCCGCCCGCGACGACCGGCTCTACGTGGCGGAGGGCGACCGCGGGCTGCGCCTGCTCTCCTACGACCTGGGCAGCCTCGGCACGCCCGACGTGCTCTACGAGGCCGACGCCCGGGACAGCCGGGCGAAGACGCTGGTCACCTGCGGCAAGCACCGCGCCTGCCTGCTGGAGGTGCCCGGCGCCGGCGCCGACGGCACGCGGGTGGTGGCGGTGACCGAGGGCGAGGGGAGCCGGCACTGGCCGGCCCCGCAGGCGGCCCGGCTGGTCCCGCTCGGCGAGCACCTGCTGGCCGAGCGGACCCTGCCCCGGGACGCGGTGACGGTGTTCGCGCCGGACGGGAAGCCGGTGCTGCGCGAGCGCGACGGGGTCGCGGTCCGGCTGGACGCCGGCAACCTGCTGCTGTTCGACAAGGAGCCGAGCGCCTACGAGGACGACCGCGTCCTGGCCGGGTTCGCGGTGGACGGCAAGCCGGTCGAGATGGGGCAGGTGAAGCAGATCCGCAGCGAGTCCTGCTCCTGGAACACCGAGATGCTGGTGTGCGGCGCGGACAAGGAGTTCCGGCTGTACCGGTTCGCCGGCTGAGCGGCGGGCCGGTCCGCCGGCCAGACCGAAAGTGAGCTTGACATCGGTCGATGCCTCGACTGGTCTGGACGTCAGTGAGATCGACGTCCGTCAGGAGGCACCTTGTTCGTCCGACGACGGTGGACCGCGCTCGCCACCACCAGCATCCTGATCACCGCCGGCCTGTTCCAGCCCGACCCCGGCGTGGCCGCGCCGACCGCCCCCACCGTCACCCTGGCGCCCGCCGAGACCGCGCTGGTCCGCGTACGGCTCGCCGACGAGGCGCAGCTCGCCCGCCTGGTCGCCGGCGGCGCGGACCTGGCCAACCGGCCCCGGTCCCGCGACGGCCACCCGGTCGCCGACCTCGTCCTCACCGGCCGGCAGCTCGCCGACCTCACCCGGCAGGGCGCGACAGCGGTGCAGATCGTGCAACGCGCCGACGACGGCGCCCGGCGGCTCGCCGAGAGCGCCCGCGCCGCGCAGGCGCGTACCCGGGCCGGGCTGCGCGCCGCCGACGGGGTGGACACCCTCCAGTTCCTCCAGGCCTACTGGTGGACCACCGGCGGAAAGACGTTCCTGCAGGCCCAGGTGGCCACCACCGCCACGGACGACCCGGACGTGGAGATCACGGTGAGCTGGCGCACCGCCGACGGGGCCACCGGCTCCTTCCCGCTCTACCGGTTCGAGGACTCGGGCGAGTACCAGTACCACTACGCGCTGCCGCAGCCGGTGCCCGGCCGGCCGGTGCAGCTCACCGCCACCTCCAGCCTCGGCGGGACGAGCCGGCCGGTCACCGCCACGCTCTGGCCGAACGCCACCCCGCCGCCGCAGCCGGCCGGCTACCAGAAGGACTTCATCGACGCCTACCTGACGCCCGTCGACATCAAGGCCCGCATCGCCCGGCTCGGCCGCCAGTACCGCGACCTGGTCGACGTCATCGACCTGCCGAACCGCACCCAGGGCTACCGTCGCACCGCCGCCGCGTACCTGGGCGACCCGGCGGTCGCCGCCGTGGTGGTCGAGTCGGTCCGCTTCGGCGACCAGGGCATGAACGGCGTGCAGGCGCGCACCGTCGACCCGGGCCGGCCGAACCGGCCGCTGGCCGTGCGCTACCGCGACCGGGTGCTCACCGTGTCGCTGGCCACCGACGGCGCCGGCAAGGTGACGAGCACCACCGACGACGTCGCCGCCGCGATCAACGCCCGGCAGGGCACACGCCTGCGGGCCACCGTCGAGGACGGCTCGGCCGGGCTGCCCATGCCGGTCGCCGGACCGGTACGCCTCGACGACGGGTTGCAGGGCGCCGAGGTGCCGGCCCGCCCGTGGACCGTGCAGGCGCTGCGCATCGGCAAGCACCGCGACGGCTCCCGGATCGGGGTGCTCGCGTACTCGCAGGAGCACGCCCGGGAGTGGGCGACGCCGCTTGTCACGCTGGAGTTCGCGGAGCGGCTGCTGGCCAACGCGCGCACCGACGCGGCGACCCGGGAGCTGCTGGAGCAGGTGGACGTGTTCGTGATCCCGACGGTGAACCCGGACGGCGCGAACTACTCGTTCCACGACTACAACTTCCAGCGCAAGAACCTGGTCAACCACTGCGCCGGCACCGCCCGCGACCCGAGGTACCGCACCAGTTGGGGCGTCGACGTCAACCGCAACTACACCGTGGGGTCGCTGTTCGACGGCTACGTGGGCGCCAGCGCCAACTGCCTGTCCGGCAACTACGCCGGCACGGCGGAGCTGTCCGAGGCGGAGAGCCGCAACGTCATCGACCTGGCCAAGGCGCACCCGAACATCAGGTTCGCGATGAACGTGCACTCCTACGGCGGCTACTTCATGTGGCCGCCCGGGGCGTACAAGGCCGACGGGCGGGTCACCCTGCCGCGACCGTCGATCGACGAGTCGACGCTGTTCCTGGCCAGCGCCCGCCGGATCGTCGGAGCCATCGCCGCCGAGCGCGGCACGGTCACCTGGCCGTCGCAGACCGGCCCGGTCGCCGACGTGCTCTATTCGGCGGCCGGCAACTCGGCCGACCAGCTCTACTACGAGCTGGGCATCTTCGCCTGGGACTTCGAGGTGGGCAACGACAGGTGGAACGAGACCACCGGCCAGTGGGAGGGCGTCGGCTTCCAGCCGCCCTTCGACGAGGCGCACGGCGAGTCCCAGGAGTATGCGGGCGGCCTGATCGAGCTGGTCCGGGTGGCCCGCGACCACGCGGCCGCCCGGACCACGCCCTGACCGCTCATCCCGACGGGCGACGGATGAACCGGGCGGGGCCGGGTAATGCCAGCGCCGTCCTGGAGGAGTGACGACCGGCGTCGCGGCGAGTACCGCGACCGGGTGTGCGGGCGGGCGGCGTGACGCCGCCCGCCCGCGCCGGGCGCCTCAGTTGCCGGTGACCCAGTTCCAGGCGGAGACCACCCACTCGGTCTGTTGGAGGTAGGCCACCCCCACCCCGGCCAGGAAGAGCGCGGTCAGCATGTGCGCGCCGCGGGCGCTGCGACGCACCCGGCCGAGCTGCCGCTCCAGGACCAGCCGGCCGATCAACCGGGTCAGCGCGAACAGGCCGACGGCGGTGAGCAGGCTGAGCACGAACGTGAGCAGCGGCGCCACCAGGTTGCCCCGGCCGGAGATCGCCCAGATGCCCCAGCAGACGAACGCGAACAGGGCGCCGGCCGCGCTCCACTCCCCGCCCCGGCGCGCCTGCGCCAGGTGCCAGCTCATCGACCGGCGCGGCGCCGGCTCACCGGCCCAGTCGCCGTGCTCCACGGTCGGGAACTGCTCGGTGCGGGGCGTGCGGCGCTGACCGACCGCCGCCACCCCGCGCCGGAACGCGTCCCGCTGCCCGGGCACCGGCTGGGGCGGCACCTCCACGGTGCGCTCCGCCCACGGCTGTGTCTGGTCCGCCATCTTCCGTCCTCCCCCTCGACCGACGTCGGCCTCGGTTCCGAGGGTAGCCACCCGGCAAATAGGGTGCCGACCCCCACGGTGATGGGGTACACACGGGCGATGACCGACGCGGTGGTGCCCCGGGCCGAGGACTTCGACGAGATCGGCGCGCTGCTGGCGTTGGCCTTCCACAACGATCCCGATCCCGAGGTGCACGAGGTCGAACGCCCGATCTTCGAGCCGGACCGGTCGCTGCTGGTCCGCGACGGCCGGACGGCGGTGGCACACGCCGCCGCGTTCGGCCGTGACCTGACCGTTCCCGGGGCGCAGGTGCCCGCCGCGCACGTCAGCATGGTGGCGGTGGCGCCCACGCACCGCCGCCGGGGCCTGCTCAGCGGGCTGATGCGCCGGCAGCTCCGGGAGATCCACGACGCCCGCCGGGAGCCGGTCGCGGTGCTCTTGGCCAGCGAGGGCCGCATCTACCCGCGGTTCGGCTACGGCTCCGCGGCCCAGCGACTGGTGCTGTCCGCCGACACCACCGGGCTGCGACTGCCCGCCCCGACGCCCGCCGAGGGCACGCTGCGCCTGGACCGCCCGGCCGGGCACGCCGACGAGCTGGCCCGGGTGTACGAGCGGGCGCGCGCCGACCGCCCCGGCTGGTCCCGCCGGGACGAGCGCTGGTGGGCGTACGTGCTGGCGGACGTGAAGAGCCGCCGGGGCGGCGCCACCGAGCGCCGGGTGCTGCTGCACGACGGGCCGGACGGGCTCGACGGGTACGCGCTCTACCGGACCAGGGAGGACTGGCCCGGCGACATCCCCCGGGGCGAGGTGCAGGTCGGCGAGGTGGTGGCGCACACGCCGGAGGCGTACCTGGCGCTGTGGCGGTTCCTGCTCTCGGTCGACCTGACCCGCCGGCTCTCCTTCCCGGTCGCCGCGCTCGACGAGCCGCTGCTGCGCCTGGTCGACGAGCCCCGCCAGCTCGCCCCGGTGCTCGCCGACGGGCTCTGGGTGCGGGTGGTGGACGTGCCGGCCGCGCTGGCGGCCCGCCGCTACGCCGCCGACGTCGACGTGGTGGTCGAGGTCGGCGACGACCTGCTGCCGGAGAACACCGGCCGCTGGCGGCTGGTCGGCGGACCGGACGGCGCGGAGTGCGCCCCCACCACCGCGCCGGCGGGGCTGGCCTGTGACATCCGCACGCTCGGCGAGCTCTACCTGGGCGGCGCCACCCCGGCCGCGCTGGCCGCCACCGGCCGCGTCCGCGAGCTGACCCCCGGCACCCTCACCCGCCTCACCCCCGCCTTCACCTGGCACCGCTCCCCCGTCCCCATGGAGAACTTCTGACCCCGTCCCACGCCGCGCGCCTCGGCGGGGCTGGAGGGGAGTGTGGGGCGGTACGGTCGGGGGATGGGTGAGGCGGAGCGACGGCGACGGCGGTTGCGGCATCACGGCGAGGCGCACGAGCCGGCCGACGCCGTCGAGGCCAGCGCGAGCACGGCGGGCGTCCATGACGACGTCGCGCCCCGGCCGGCGCACGGGTCCCGGCGCGTCGAGTCGGAGTCGTCGGACGACGGCTCCAGGCCGGTGCGCGGCGGCCGGCGGAGCACATCCTCCGCCGACGAGGGCGAACGGGGACTGCGTGGCCTCGTCGGCTCCGGGTCCTCCCAGGTGAGCGTGGCCGCCGCGATGCGGGCCCGGGACGCCGCCCGCCCGACCGACGACGACCTCGCCCAGGCCGAGGAGCGGGTGGTGCTGATCCGCCGCAACTGGGTGCCCCGCGAGGAACTGCCCCGCGCCGGACGCTGACCCCGAGGGGGTCACCGGGAGGACGCCGCCGGGCCGGGCCGGGCATGCGGGCGGGCCGGCGTCGGACAGGTCAGGCAGGCAGCTCGGGCAGCTTGCGGCTCTGCTCGTAGTCGGCGACCTGCGCGATCCGCCGGCTGTGCCGGGGGTTGCCGGAGAACGCGGTGGTCAGGAACGCCTCGACCAGGGCGGTGGCCTCGTCCAGCGTGTGCTGCCGGGCACCGATCGCGACGATGTTGGCGTCGTTGTGCTCGCGGGAGAGCTGGGCGGTGTCGACGTTCCAGGCGAGCGCCGCCCGGACGCCTGTCACCTTGTTCGCGGCGATCTGCTCGCCGTTGCCGGAGCCGCCGATCACCACGCCGAGGCTGCCCGGGTCGCCGACCACCCGGTCACCGGTGTGCAGGCAGAACGCCGGGTAGTCGTCGTCCGGGTCGAAGGCGTGCGGACCCACGTCCACCACCTCGTAGCCCTGCTTGGCCAGGTGGTTGGCCAGGTGCACCTTCAGCTCGAAGCCGGCGTGGTCGGATCCCAGGTAGACGCGCATACCGCGCAGTCTGACAGGCCCGCCTCCGGAATCGGCGCCGGGGCGTCGACCCGGAGGCGGTACGTCACACGCCGGTCAGCGGGGCAGCTCCGCCACCACCAGGCCGGCCCGCGCCTTCGGGGTGAACCAGGTGCTCTTGCGCGGCATCTTCTCCCGGGCCAGGTTGACCGCGACGAAGTCGTCCACGGTCACCGGCGCCACAAGCACGGCCAGCTCGGCCCGGCCGGCGTCGACCTCACCGGTCAGCCAGCTCGCCGGGTAGTCGCCCCCGACGTAGGTGATCCGCTTGTCGCCCGGGTCGAGGCCCAGCACGTCACGCAGCAACAGCCGCTCGACGAGCGCGTGGTCCAGGTTCTCCAGCCGGCCGGTGCCGACGTGCGGCAGCGTCACCGCGTACCCCCGTCCGGCGAGGTGGAGGTGCACGGTGCCGCCGGTGGTCGGGACGCCGACCGGGCCGGCGGTCTCGGTGACCTCGGCCCCGGCGGCGCGGAGCCGGTCGAGCAGCTCGTCCGGCGTGGTGGTCAGCTCGCTGACCAGCCGGTTGTAGGGCTGGATGGCGACCGACGCCGGCGTGGTGACCACCGCGAGGAAGCGCGGGAAGCCGCCGGTCTGCGCGGCCAGGCTGCGGTGGTTGCCGTCCGCGACCACCAGGTCGCCGCCGCCGGCCAGCGCGGTCAGCTCGTCCTGCGCCGGGCCGGGGCCGACCAGCCAGATGGCGTGCGTGCGGCCGGACTGGTCGACGTCGGTCGCGGCGGGCGCGCCGGCCTTCTCGGTGGCCGCGGCCAGCGCGGCGTGCAGCTCGTCGCCACGCCCGGTCTGGAGCAGGAGTACGGGCGAGAGCAGGTGACCGAGCGCCTCGGCCAGCGCGACGCGCTCGCGCACCTTGGCGATGAACACGTCCTCGTTGCGGATCACCAGGCCGGGCTCGTCGGCCCGGGTGGAGATCTGGTCGGTGTCGACCATGGCCCACAGGCCGTACGCGTTCTCCTCGCCGGGCGCGCTGATCCGGTAGAGCACCACCACCTGCTCGGCGGGGGTGTAGCTGCCGTCCGCCTTGGCCTCGGTGAGCCGGGCCACCGCGTCCGGGAGGGAGTCGAGGAACGACCTGCCGACGCTGTCCGGCGCCCGGTGGGGCATCTCGATGCCCAGTGCGCTGTGCGGATTGGCCGCCACGATGGCGGTGATCTCCGCGTCGTCGGCGAACTCGTCGTAGTTCTGCGCGCCGGTGCCGCCAGTGGTGATCCAGGCCCGGGCGATCGGATGCACGACCGTCATGCCCGCTGACGCTACCCGCGCCCGCCCCGCCCCCGTCACCGGACTCGCCCCCTTCCACCAGGTGAAAGGAAGGGCCCCTTGTTAACGCCTCCGGTAGAGGCGGGGCCCCCTGTTAACAGCCGGGGTGCTCAGGCGACGGGGTCGCGGTGGCGACCGGGGCCGGCCGGGCGGCGGGGCGGCGCGGACGGGCGGGCGCCGGCGTTGAGGCGTACCGTCGTCGCCCCGGCCGCGGCGCCGGCGGACCGGGTCGGTGGGCGACCGGCGCGGCCCGCCTCGGGCGGCGTCATCCGCGAGGTGGCGACGACCCGGGCCACCCCGACCACGATCGGCGGCGCCACCAGGTCGGCCAGCTCGGCCGGCTCGGCGGGCCAGTCGCCCTCGGCCACCGACCAGTACGTCGCACCGGAGTCCTCGGTCACCGGTTGCGGCGCGTCGTCGGACAGGCGGCGGTGCTTAGCCATCGAGAACGCCTCCAGGAGCTGCCGTGGTGCGGCCTCGCACGGGGCCGCCGGCTGGGACACCCGGTGAAACGAGCCCCGCACCGGCCCGGTGACGGGCGGTGCGGGGCTCGGCGTTGTTAGGCGGGGCCCCCTCCTCTACCGGAGGCGTTAACAGGGGGCCCCGCCTTACCCCTCAGTCGAAGATGGGGCCCTGGGTGCGGGTGCGCTTCAGCTCGTAGAAGCCGGGGGTGGCGGAGACCAGCAGCACGCCGTCCCACAGCCGGCCGGCCGCCTCGCCCTTCGGCGCCGGCGTGATGACCGGGCCGAAGAAGGCGACCTGCCCGCCGTCCGGGCCGGGCGCGTGCACCACGGGCGTGCCCACCTCGGTGCCGACCGGCCGCATACCGGCCTCGTGGCTGGCCCGCAGCGCGTCGTCGTACTGGGTGGACTCGGCGGCGTCGGCGAGCCCCGGGTCCAGCCCGACATCGGTGAGCGCGCCGACCAGCATGTCCCGGCCCAACTCCTCCTTGCCCAGGTGGATCCGGGTGCCCATCGCGGTGTAGAGCTTCGCCAGCGTCTCGGCGCCGTGCGCCTGCTCGACGGCGATGCACACCCGCACCGGACCCCAGCCCTTGGTCATCAGCTCCCGGTATTCCTCCGGCAGCTCCCGCCCCTCGTTGAGCACGGACAGGCTCATCACGTGGAACCGGATGTCCACGTCCCGGACCTGCTCGACCTCCAGCAGCCAGCGAGAGGTGATCCACGCCCACGGGCACAGCGGGTCGAACCACATGTCCGCGGTGACACGTTCGGTCACGGTGTCGTCCCTTCACGTCTTTCCCCGCGCCGGAACCCCGGCGCCTTCATCCTTCGATCCTCACCCCGCGCACCGTCGACCGGTAGCGGAATGAGAGCGTGACCTCGCCCACCGAAGGCGGTGCGTGCATGGAAGACTCGGTCCTGCGCCGGCCGTCACGAGCGGTCCGGGCCGGAACCGGTGCCGCGGGGCGCGGCGAGACGAGTGGGATGGAGACGAACAGTGCCGGGAGTGCGCAACCTGACCCAGGTCGAGGCGACCGAGCGGGCCCGCCTGCTCGAGGTGACCGGGTACGACATCAGCCTTGACCTGTCGACCGCCGTGCAACCGACCGGTCGCACGTTCCGCTCGGTGACCGAGGTCCGGTTCCGCTGCACCGAGCCGGGGGCGACCACGTTCATCGAGACGGCCGCCGACTCGGTGCGCTCGGCCACCCTCAACGGCGACCCGGTCGACCTGTCCGACTGGTCCGCCGAGAAGGGCCTCACGCTGACCGGCCTGGCCGCCGAGAACGTGCTCGTGGTCGACGCCGACTTCGCGTACTCGAACAGCGGGCAGGGCCTGCACCGCACCGTCGACCCGGTCGACGGCGAGACCTACCTCTACAGCCAGTTCGAGACCGCCGACGCGCAGAAGGTCTTCGCCTGCTTCGACCAGCCCGACCTGAAGAGCGTCTACACCTGGCACGCCACCGTCCCGGACCACTGGAAGGTCGTGTCGAACATGCCGGTGGCCCGCGAGGAGGCCGCCGACGAGGGCATGAAGACGCTGCACTTCACCGTCTCCGAGCGGATGAGCACCTACATCACCGCGCTCTGCGCCGGGCCGTACCACGAGGTGCGGCACACCCACGACGGCATCGACATGGGCTACTTCTGCCGGGCCAGCATGGCCCCGCACATGGATGCCGACGACCTGCACCTGATCACCACGCAGGGCTTCGACTTCTTCCAGGAGAAGTTCGGCGTGCGCTACCCGCTGCCCAAGTACGACCAGCTCTGGGTGCCGGACTTCAACGCCGGCGCGATGGAGAACTTCGGCTGCGTCACGCACGCCGAGTCGCACTACATCTTCCGCTCGCAGGTCACCGACTTCGAGTACGAGCAGCGCGCCAACACGATCCTGCACGAGCTGGCCCACATGTGGTTCGGTGACCTGGTCACCATGCGCTGGTGGAACGACCTGTGGCTGAACGAGTCGTTCGCCGAGTGGGCCAGCCACTGGTGCAACACCCACGCGACCCGGTTCACCGACGCCTGGACCACGTTCCTGTCGATCCGGAAGAACTGGGGCTACCGGCAGGACCAGCTCTCCTCCACCCACCCGGTCTACTGCGAGATGCCGGACCTGGAGGCCGTCGAGGTCAACTTCGACGGCATCACGTACGCCAAGGGCGCCAGCGTGCTCAAGCAGCTCGTCGCGTACGTGGGCGAGGAGCCGTTCCTGGCCGGCCTGCGCGCCTACTTCGGCAAGCACGCGTGGGGCAACGCCACCTTCGACGACCTGCTGTCCGAGCTGGAGGCGGCGTCCGGCCGGGAGCTGCGCAAGTTCGCGGCCCAGTGGCTGGAGACCGCGCAGGTCAACACGCTGCGCCCGGAGGTGACCGTCGGGGCCGACGGCACGTACGAGCGGGTGGTGGTCCGGCAGGAGGCGCCGGCCGGGCACCCGACGCTGCGTACGCACCGGATCGGGGTGGGCCTCTACGACCTGACCGACGGCCGGCTGGCCCGCCGCGAGCTGGTCGAGGTGGACGTGACAGGCGAGCTGACCGAGCTGTCCGCGCTGCACGGCAAGCCGGCCGCGGACGTGCTGCTGCTCAACGACGAGGACCTGACCTACACCAAGCTGCGGCTGGACGAGCGGTCCATGTCGACTGTGGTGCAGCACATCTCCGGGTTCGACTCGTCGCTGGCCCGGGCGCTGTGCTGGACGGCCGCCTGGGACATGACCCGCGACGCCGAGCTGGCCGCCCGCGACTACGTGGCGCTGGTGCTGGCCGGGCTGACCGCGGAGACCGACATCAACCTGGTCACCGCCACGCTGCGGCAGGCGACCACCGCGCTCACCTTCTACGCCGACCCGGCGTGGGCGCCGACCGGCTGGGCGGACCTGGCCCGCACCGCGCGGACCGCGCTCGCCGCGGCGGAGCCGGGCAGCGGTTTCCAGCTCGCCTGGGCCCGGGCATACGCCTCCTCGGCCCGCTCCAGCGAGGACCTGGCGACGCTGCGCGGCTGGCTGGACGGCAGCGGGGTGCCGGACGGGCTGACCGTCGACACCGAGCTGCGCTGGACCGTGCTCCAGTCGCTCGTCGCCAACGGCGCGGCCGGGACCGCCGAGGTGGACGCCGAACTGGCCGGCGACCGCACCGCCAGCGGCGAGCGGGAGGCCGCCTACGCGTACGCGCTGGTGCCCACCGAGTCGAACAAGGCGGCGGTGTGGGCGCAGCTCACCGGCCCGGACGCGCTGCCCAACTGGCGCAACCGGGCGCTGCTGCAGGGCTTCACCCACCCGGCGCAGGCGGAGCTGACCGCCCCCTACCGGGAGCGCTACTTCGCCACCGTGGACCAGGTCTGGGCGCAGCGCGACAGCGAGCCGGCGCAGGAGTTCGTGCAGCTCGCCTACCCGTCGTACCTGGTCGACGAGGACACCGTCGCGGCCACCGACGCGTGGCTGGCCCGCGACGGCCAGCCGGCGTCGCTGCGCCGCCTGGTCGCCGAGGGCCGCGACGGCGTGGTCCGCGCGCTGAAGGCCCGCGAGCGGGACACCCGCAGCGCCTGAGCAGGGGCACGACGGCCGGGGCCGGCGTGGGTGGGAGCCCGCGTCGGCCCGGGCCGTTTGTCGGATCCCTCCGCCTGGCCCCGCTGAGACGACGAGAGAGCCCGGCCCACGCGATGCGCGGGCCGGGCTTCGTCGTGTCTGCGGGCGGCGCTCAGCCCTTGCCGGCGTGGCTGGCGAGCTGGTCGAGGCCCTGGATGACGCCGCCGGCCAGGTCGCCGCCGCCGAAGGAGGCCACCATGGAGAGCGCGGCCAGCTTGGCGTACGTGTCCGGGATGCGCTTGCGCGCGTACTTGCCGGTGACGATCTCCAACTGCCGCTGGTTGGGCGACACCGCGATCAGCACCGACCGGTCCGGGTCGGCGAGCTGCCGGTGCAGCCGCTCGGCGTGCTCCCGGATCGGCTCGTCGAGGCCGCCGACGTAGACCGAGAAGACCAGGCCGGTCCCCTGGTCGGCCAGGCGGAGCGCCTCGTCGATGCGGAGCAGCTGCCGGGTCGAGAACGGCCCGTCCAGCACGTCGGGCGGGGTGCCCGTCCCGGTCGTGGGCCGTGCTTCACCAACGGTCACTTGCGCCTCCGGTTCCACTGGCCGGAGCCTCCCGGCCGGCCTGCTCCTGCTTGCGGCTGGTCAGCGCCGGCGCCTGCGCCCCGGCGGTCAGCGCGGTGCCGGCCGAGTCGGCCAGCTGCTCCGGACGGCCCAGGAACCAGACCGGAGTGAAGTCGAAGGGCCGCCCCGGCCGGTAGCGCTTGGCGCCGCCACCGCTGCCACGGCTGCCGGCGGCCGCCAGACCGGCGATCACCAGCACCGCGGCGGCCGGGATGCCGACGAAGAACACCAACGTCTCGGTAACAGACAATCCCAACGCCCCCAGGCGGAAAGAGACCAGGAATGTTCCGGGTCGGGTGGACGGTCACGACGGGCCGCGCCCGACCTCGCTTGTGATGTTCACGTTAGCGGAGTCGACGGCCCGCCAGATTGCGGGGTGCTGATCCCATCCGCCACAGGAGTGCTCCAGTTGCGCGGCAGTGGCGGTCAATGTCGCGTCGTCGCCGTACCGGCCGGTGAGCAGCACCCCGACCGGCAGGCCCTCGGCGGTCCGGCCGACCGGCAGCGAAACGGACGGATCGCCGGTGACGTTGAAGACCGCGCAGTATGGCGAGAAGCGCCGCTGCCTGTCGAAGTCGTCCGCCGGGTCGAGCGCGGCGAACGCGCCGACCGGCGCCTGCGGTGCGGCAAGCGTGGGACAGAGCAGCAGGTCACAGCCGGCGGTACGGCGCACGCCGAGGCGTACCTGCGCCTGCAGCTCGCCGAGCGCGGCCATCAGCCGGGCCGCGCCGACCGCCTCGCCACGCGCGCGCAGGAACCGGGTCAGCGGCAGCAGCTCGCCCTCCCGGTCGTGCGGCACCGGGGCGAGCGCGAGCGCGTACCAGACGGTCTCGAACATCGGCCAGACCTCCGGGCCGAGCGGCGCGGGGACCTCGACCACCTCGTGCCCGGCGTCGGCGAGCAGCGCGGCGGCCCGGTCGACGGCGGCCAGGCAGGCGGGGTGGACCGGCTCGTCGGCGAGCATCCCGGCGGTGAAGCGGCCGATCCGCAGCCGGCCCGGCTCGGCGGCGCGGGCCGCGCCGAGGTAGCCGCCGGCGGGCGCGGCCGGCGGCAGGTAGGGCTCGCCGGGCACCGGCCGGGCCAGCACGTCGAGCAGCGCGGCCACGTCGGCGACGGTGCGGCCGATCGGCCCGTTGGTGGGCAGTCCGAACGCGCCGAAGCCGAGCGGGCCGCCGGAGACCAGCCCCCGGCTCGGTTTGTGCCCGACCAGGCCGCAGAGCGCGGCCGGGATGCGCAGCGAGCCGCCGCCGTCGGAGCCCTGCGCCACCGGCACCAGGCCGGCGGCCACCGCGGCGGCCGCGCCGCCGCTGGAGCCACCCGCGGTGTACGCCAGGTCCCACGGGTTGCGGGCCGGCGGCGCGACCCGCCCCTCGGAGTAGAGCGAGCAGCCCAGCTCGGAGGTGGTGGTCTTGCCGAGGCTGACCAGGCCCGCGTCGGCCAGGAACCGGACCACGTCGGCGTCGACGGGCGGCACGAAGTCGGCGAAGGCGGCCGAGCCGAACGTGGTCCGCACCCCGGCGGTCAGCGTGAGGTCCTTGATCGCGGTGGGCACCCCGTGCAGCGGTCCGCGCGCGTCGGCGGGGGCGGCGTCGGCGGCCCGGGCGGCGGTCCGGGCCCGCTCGGCGGTGACGGTGACGAACGCGCCTACCGTGTCGCCGAGCGCGTCGACCCGGCGCAGGTGGTGCTCGACCAGTTCCAGGCTGGACAGTTCGCCGCGGCGGATCGCGGCGGCCTGCTCCAGCGCGGTCAGGTCGTGCGGCTCGGCCATGCCGCCATCCTGCCCGTTCGGCGGCCGGACGGCGGGACGACACGTCCGGGACGGGGTCCATACCCGGTTGGCATGACCGGACCGGGATTGCCGGGGCGGGGCACGGACGCGGACGATGACCACATCGATCGACTTGAGTCGATGTCGCCGCAACCGCCACCCCAGGGAGCGCGCCGTGCCACACGTACCCGACCCGCAGAGCACCCCACCGCCGACCCGCCGCCTTCCGCGGGTCCTCCACCCACTGCTCGCCCTGGCGCTGACCGCCGCCGGTCTCGCCGTCCCGCCCGCGACCCCGGCGGGGGCCCGCGACGGCGCCCCGGTCACGACGCTGGCCGCCAACCCCTACGAGCGGGGTCCCGCGCCCACGGTGACCAGCATCGAGGCCACCCGCGGACCGTTCGCCATCGCGCAGACCACTGTCGCCGCGTCGAGCGTGAGCGGTTTCCGGGGCGGCACGATCTACTACCCGACGAGCACCGCCGAGGGCACCTTCGGCGCGGTCGCCATATCCCCCGGCTTCACCGCCAGCCAGTCCTCCGTCGCCTGGCTCGGACCGCGCCTGGCCTCCCAGGGGTTCGTGGTCATCACCATCGACACGCTGTCCGTCTACGACCAGCCGGCCAGCCGCGGCACCCAACTCCTGGCCGCCGTGGACTACCTGGCCACCACCAGCTCGGTACGCGCCCGGGTGGACCGGAACCGGCTCGCCGTGATGGGGCACTCGATGGGCGGCGGCGGCAGCCTCTCTGCGGCCAACGCCCGGCCCTCACTCCAGGCGGCGATCCCGCTGACCGGCTGGCACACCGTCAAGAACTGGTCGTCGGTGCGCGTGCCGACGCTCGTCATCGGCGCCGAGAACGACACGGTCGCGCCGGTGTCGTCGCACTCCGAGCCGTTCTACACCAGCCTGCCGGCAACCCTGGACAAGGCGTACCTGGAGTTGAACGCGGCGACCCACTCGGCGCCGACCTCGCCGAATGTGACGGTCGCGAAGTACAGCATCTCCTGGCTCAAGCGGTTCGTCGACGACGACACCCGCTACGAGCAGTTCCTCTGCCCGGCGCCCCGAGGCAGCGCCATCGAGGAATACCGCGACACCTGCCCGCACTCCTGACCGGCCGTCCCGGCGCTTCGGGTGCGTCTGTTGTCGCCGGAGCAACGACAGACGCACCCGAAGCCGTCAGGACAGGGTCCCGGGCGGAGCCACCCACTCCGACCGGGGGCCACCGACATCCGCCAGCAGATCGAAGTCCCGGTCGTAGTGCAGGACGGTCGCGGAGTATTCCGCCGCGACCGCCGCCACTCCGGTTTCCTTATATATCGACTCGGCCGAGGAAGCGCAGGGCGTTGCCGCCGAGCAGCGCGGCCCGCTGCGCGTCGGTGAGGAAGTCGGAGCGGTGCACCACCTGCCCGACCGGCCGCTCCCCCAGCGGGTACGGGTAGTCGCTGCCCAGCAGCACCCGGTCCGCGCCCATGGTGTCCACCAGCAGGCGCAACGCGGCCGGCTCGAACACCACCGAGTCGACGCTGAACCGGTCGACGTACGAGCTGGGCGGCGCGACGGACGCGCCGCGTACCAGGTCGCCGCGGCGGTGCCAGGCGTTGTCGGCGCGCCCCAGCCAGAACGGGAAGCTGCCGCCGCCGTGGGCGAAGCAGATCCGCAGCGTCTCCGGCACCCGGTCGAAGACGCCGCCGAGGATCAGCGCCAGCACGGACAGGTGCGTCTCGGCCGGCATGCCGGTCAGCCAGCGGGCCATCCACCGGTTCAGCCGGGGGCCGCCGGGCATGTCCCACGGGTGCACGAAGACCGGCGCGCCGACCTCGGCGCAGTGGGTCAGGAACTCCACGATGCCGGCGTCGTCGAGGTCCCGGTCGCCGACGTGGTTGCCGATCTCCACGCCGGCGTGCCCGGCGGCGAGGCAGCGGTCCAGCTCGGCACAGGCGGCGTCCGGGTCCTGCAACGGCACCTGGCAGAACGGCACCAGCCGGCCGCCGCCGGCCGCGGTGACCTCCAGGGTGAGGTCGTTGAAGATCCGGGCCACCCTGACCGCCTGGTCGGCCGGGCGGTCGTAGCCGAAGAAGACCGGGGTGGGCGACACCACCTGCACGTCGACGCCGTCGGCGGCCATGTCGGCGAGCCGGGTGGGCGCGTCCCAGCACGGCGCGCCGACCGGCCGGAACTCCGTCTCCCCCACCATGATCATGGCGGCCCGCTCGGAGTCCACCCGCAGCCACGGCCAGCCGGACCCGCCGCAGGCCGCGGCGAGGTCCGGCCATCCCTTCGGTACGACGTGCGTGTGCACGTCCACCACCGGCAGCGGCATCAGCCCTTGCCCGGGTGCAACGCGCCGCAGTTGTCGCAGGTGCGGGCCTTCTCGTCGGCGTAGAACGCGCTGAAGACCGGGGGCAGGTCGGCGGCGATGTCGCGCACCTGCAACTCGACCTCGTGCACCTTGTGGCTGCACTCGGCGCAGTACCACTGGAACTTCTCCAGCGTGCCCTCCTCGCGCACCCGCTCGATCACCATGCCGATCGAGCCGGCCTCCGGCCGCTGCGGCGAGTGCGGGGTGTTGCGCGGCAGCATCCACATCTGCCCCTCGCGCACGTGCACCGTACGCGGGCCCTCGGGCGTCATGAGGTTGACGTGCATGTTGCCCTTGACCTGGTAGAAGAACTCCTCGTACGGGTCGACGTGGAAGTCGGTGCGCTGGTTCGGCCCGCCCACCACCATGACGATGAAGTCGTCGCTGCCGGGCAGCATCTCCTTGTTGCCCACCGGCGGCTTGAGCAGGTGCTGGTTCTCCCCGATCCAGCCGGTGAAGCTGAACGGCTCGGCGATCTCACTCATGACTGACCTCCGGACGGCAGTAGGGCCACGGCCTGCATCTCGATCAGCAGGTGCGGGTGCGGAAGCTGGTGCACGGCGACGGTGGTCCGGGTCGGACCGGTGGCGTCGAAGAACTCCGCCCACACCTCGTTGTAGCCACCGAAGTCGTTCATGTTGACCAGGTAGCTGGTGACCTGCACCAGGTCGGCCAGGTCGGCGCCGACCGAGCGGAGCAGGTCGCGGATGTTCCCGATCACCGCCCGGGTCTGCTCCCGGACGTCCAGGTCGGTGGTGCCGAACTCGTCCACCGCCACACCGGCGAACGTGTTGTCCGGCCGGCGCGACGACGTACCGGAGACGAAGACGAACCCGCCGGCCACCTTGACGTGCGGGAACGCCCCGCGCGGCACGGCCTTGCCGGCGACGACCCGGCCGGTCACGAGACTGCCCTGAGCGAGGCGGACCCCAGCTTCTCCACGACGGCGCGCACGTGCGCGCCCGGGCGCAGCGGCACCGCCGCGGTGGCCGCGCCGGCCAGGAAGACCCAGCCCTTGCGCAGCCGGACGCCGTGCCGGCCGGCCAGCCGCAGGCCCTCGTCGAGCGCCCGGCGTGGATCGCCGAGGATCGCCGCGGTCGAGCCGACCTGCGCCACCCGCCCGTCGATCTCCAGCAGCACGCCCAGATTGTCCAGCCCGTCCGGCACCGGCGACCAGGGCCCGATCGCGAACGCGGCGGCCGAGGTGTTGTCCGCGACCACGTCCGGCAGGGAGAAGGTGAAGTTCGCGTACCGGGAGTCGATCAGCTCGATCGCGGGGGCGACCGCGCGGACCGCCCGGGTGAACGAGCCGACCGGCTCACCCGGCTCGGGCAGCCGGTCCAGCAGGAACGCCACCTCCGGCTCGACCCGGGGGTGGATGAAGTCGCCGGTGTCGACGGTCCCGCCGTCCGGCACCCGCATCACGTCGGTGAGCCGGCCCCAGATCACCTCGTCCACGCCGACCTGGGCCATCTTGGCCTTGCTGGTCAGCCCCATCTTCAACCCGACCAGGCGCTCGCCGCGGTCGAGACGACGCCGCACCAGCGCCTCCTGCACCGCGTACGCGGTGTCCACGTCGAGGCCGGTCTCGGCGGCGAGCTGCGGAATCGCGGTGGCGGAGTCCGCCGCCGCGCCAAGCTTCTCCGCGATCCCCGCGACGTCCGGCCCGATCATGCGGTCTGCTCCTTGCCGGCGAGGTCCAGTGCCACGTCCACGATCATGTCCTCCTGACCGCCGACCATCCGTCGACGGCCCAACTCGACCAGGATCGACCGGACGTCCACCCCGTACTTCGCCGACGCCCGCTCCGCGTGGCGCAGGAAGCTGGAGTAGACGCCCGCGTACCCCAGGGAGAGCGTCTCCCGGTCGACCTGCACCGGCCGGTCCTGCAACGGGCGGACCAGGTCGTCGGCGGCGTCCATCAGCGCGAACACGTCGCAGCCGTGCTTCCAGCCGTGCAGCTCGGCGACCGCGACGAAGACCTCCAGCGGGGCGTTGCCGGCGCCCGCGCCCATCCCGGCCAGCGACGCGTCCACCCGCACGGTGCGCCCGGACGGCGAGCCGAGCGGACCGTCGCCGAGGATCCGGCCGTGCTCCACCGCCAGCACGCTGTTCGCCACGCCGAGCGACAGGTTGTGGTGCGCGTGGATGCCGATCTGCGTCTCCGGCGCCAGCACCTGCCGGTACGCGTCGACGCGCTGCGCCACGTCGGACATCAGCAGCCGGCCGCCGGAGTCGGTGACGTAGACGCAGTGCGCGCCGTACGACTCCATCAGCCTGGCCTGGGCGGCCAGTCCGGCCGGGTCGTTGAGGTGCGACATCATCAGGAACCCGGAGACGTCCATGTCGTTCTCCCGGGCCCAGGCGATGTGCTGGGCGGAGATGTCGGCCTCGGTGCAGTGGGTGGCGACCCGCACGCTCGTCACACCCAGCGCCTTCGCCGCCTTCAGGTCGGCGATGGTGCCGATGCCCGGCAGCAGCAGCGTGGTGAGCCGGGCGTTCGTCAGCACCTCGGCGGCGGCCGAGATCCACTCGGCGTCGGAGGCCGCGCCGTGGCCGTAGTTGACGCTCGACCCGGCCAGCCCGTCGCCGTGCGCCACCTCGATGGCCGCCACCCCGGCCGCGTCGAGCGCGGCGGCGATGGCGCGGACCTGGTCGACGGTGTAGCGGTGGGCGATGGCGTGCATGCCGTCGCGCAGCGTCACGTCCTGGAGGTAGAGGTCGGTCATCGCGCGGCCACCTCCCGCAGGGCCACCAGCCGCTCGGCGGTGCGCAGCGCGGCCGACGTCATGATGTCCAGGTTCCCGGCGTACGCGGGCAGGTAGTGCCCGGCGCCGGAGACCTCCAGGAACACCGACACCTGGAGGCCGGTGACGTGCCGCCCGAGCACCGGCGCGTACGTGTCCACCGGGTCGAACTGCACCTCCTGCTTGAGCCGGTAGCCGGGCACGTACTCCTGCACGGTCGCCACCATGTCGGCCACCGAGGCGGCGATCTCCACCCGGTCGGCGTCGGCGTCCGGGCAGAGGCAGTAGACGGTGTCCCGCATCAGCAGCGGCGGGTCGGCCGGGTTGAGCACGATGATGGCCTTGCCGCGCTCCGCGCCGCCGACCACCTCGATGGCCCGCGCGGTGGTCTCGGTGAACTCGTCGATGTTGGCCCGGGTGCCCGGGCCCGCCGACCTCGAGGCGATCGAGGCGACGATCTCCCCGTAGGCGACCGGGGTGACCCGGCCGACCGCGTGCACGATCGGCACGGTGGCCTGCCCGCCGCAGGTGACCATGTTGACGTTCGGCTCGTGCAGGTGCTCGTCCAGGTTGACCGTCGGCACCACGTACGGGCCGAGCGCGGCCGGGGTCAGGTCGACGACGGTCCGGCCGTGCGCGCGCAGCACCTCGTCGTGGCGACGGTGCGCGCCGGCCGAGGTGGCGTCGAAGACCAGCTCCACGTCGGCGAACTCGGGCAGCGCGACCAGGCCGTCGACACCCTCGGCGGTGGTGGCCACACCGAGCCGGCGGGCCCGGGCCAGACCGTCGGAGGCCGGGTCGATGCCGGCCATCGCCACCATCCGCAGCTCGGTACTCAGCCTGAGCACCTTGATCATCAGGTCGGTGCCGATGTTGCCCGACCCGAGCACCGCCACCCCGACAGTCATGAGGTCTCCTTCGAGAAGCAGGTACGCACCGAGCCGAGCCCGGAGATCCGTGCCTCGTACGCGGCGCCCGGCGTCACCGGCACCATCGGGCCGAGCGCGCCGGAGAGCACCACGTCACCGGCCTTCAGCGGGTCACCCGCGCGGGCCATGGTGCCGGCCAGCCAGCGCAGCGCGTGCAACGGGTTGCCGAGGCAGGCCGCGCCCGCGCCCACCGAGACCGGCTCGCCGGCGTGCTCCAGCACCATCCCGCACAGCCGCAGGTCCACGTCGGCGAGCCGGCGCGGCGCGGTGCCGAGCACGAACAACCCACTCGACGCGTTGTCCGCCACCGTGTCCACGATGGAGATGTCCCAATCGGCGATCCGCGAGTCGACGATCTCGATGGCCGGCAGCACGTGGTCCACGGCCCGGACCAGGTCGACGGTGGTCACCCGCTCGTCCGGCAGGTCGACGCCGAGCACGAAGGCGATCTCCGCCTCCACCCGGGGCTGGAGCAACCGACCGATCGGCACCTCCTCGCCGTCACCGACCGCCATGTCGTCGAAGAGCACCCCGAAGTCGGGCTGGAACACGCCGAAGCTCTCCTGCACCGCCCGGGAGGTCAGGCCGATCTTCGCGCCGACCCGGCGGTGCCCCTTGCCCAGGCGCTGCCGGGTGTAGACCTGCTGCGCCTGGTAGGCGGCCTCGACGTCGCCCTCCGGCAGCAGCCGGCCGCGCAGCGGCGGGCAGGGTTTCCCCTCCTGCCGGGCCTCGGCCAGCTCCCGGTTGGCGGCCTCGATGTCCACCGTCATGTCGGCTCCTCGCTCGCGGTCCTCGGGCTGCCGGCCATTCTCACCCATCGCGCTCACGACAGATCCACGCAGACGTTCGTCAGTTCGGAGTAGAACGCCAGCGAGTGCACGCCGCCCTCGCGGCCCACACCCGACGCCTTCACCCCGCCGAACGGGGTGCGGAGGTCGCGCAGGAACCAGGTGTTGACCCAGACGATGCCGGCGTCCAGCCGAGCCCCGGCCCGGTGCGCCCGGCCCACGTCCCGGGTCCACACGGTCGCCGCCAGGCCGTAGTCGGTGCCGTTCGCCAGCGCGTACGCCTCGTCCTCGTCGTCGAACGGCGCGACGTGCACCACCGGGCCGAAGATCTCCTCGCGGTTGGTCCGGGCGTCCGCCCCGAGCCCGGTGAGCACCGTCGGTTGCACGTACGCGCCGCCGTCGCGGGCGTCGCCGAAACGCGGCGTCCCGCCACCGGCGCGCACCTCGGCGCCCTCGGCGCGGGCCAGCGCGTAGTGGCCGAGCACCTTGTCCCGGTGGCCGTGCGAGATCAGCGGCATGTTCGCCGTCGCCTCGTCGGCCGGCCAGCCGTACGCCAGCTCGTCGGCGCGCTTCGCCAGCCGCGCGGTGAACTCCTCGAACACCTGCCGCTGCACGTAGATCCGCTCGGTGCAGAGGCAGACCTGGCCACCGTTGGTGAAGCTGGACCGCACCGAGCCGGCGACCGCCGCGTCCAGGTCGGCGTCGGCGAAGACCAGGCCGGCGTTCTTGCCGCCCAGCTCGAAGCTGACCGCCTTCACCCCGTCGGCGGCGGCGCGCATGATGGCGCCGCCGGTGGCCGACTCGCCGGTGAAGGTGATCGCGTCCACGCCGGGGTGCCGGGTCAGGTGCTCGCCGGCCGAGCCGGGCCCGAACCCGTGCACCAGGTTGAACACGCCGTCCGGCACGCCGGCCGCGGCCATCACCTCGGCGAGCAGCGTGGCCGACGCCGGGGTCTCCTCGCTGGGCTTCACCACCACCGCGTTGCCGCAGGCCAGGGCCGGGGCGACCTTCCAGGTGAGCAGCAGCAGCGGCAGGTTCCACGGCACGATGACGGCGACCACGCCGACCGGCTTGCGGACCGCGTAGTTGAGCGCCCGGCCGCCGCTCGGGGTGACCGTGGTGAACGACTCGGTCGGTGCGGTCGCCACGATCTCGGCGAACGCCCGGAAGTTGGCCGCGCCGCGCGGGATGTCCAGCGTGCGGGCCTGCGAGATGGCCTTGCCGGTGTCCGCGACCTCGGCCGCCACCAGGTCGTCGAAGCGGCGTTCCAACTCGTCGGCGACCCGGCGCAGCACCTCGGCGCGGTCCCGCTCCCCCATCCGGCCCCACGGGCCGCGCAGCGCGGCCCGGCCGGCGGCCACCGCGTCGTCCACCACCGTGGACGACGCCTCGACCACCTCGAACACGGGTTCGCCGGTGACCGGGCTGCGCTTGGGGAACCGGGGGCCGGCGTCGACGAACGCGCCGCCGACGAAGTTGCGCAGCAGGCCGGGCCCGTCCGGCGCGTACCCGGTCATCAGCCGGGGGTCCCAGAGCGTCACCGCCGCCCCCTCAGCGCCGCGCCGACGCCGGCGGCCAGCAGCGCCGCCGCGCCGGCCGCGACCGCGCCGACTGTCGCGTACTGGCGGCGAACCCGGCGACGGACCTCGGCGTACGGGGTGGTGGAGAACGACACCAGCTCGTACTGGGAGACGTAGCGGCCGGGCAGCGCCCGTTCCAGCGCGTGCTCGACCGTCTTGCGGGCGCGGAACACCGGCGAGGCGACCTTGTCCCGCATCTCCACGAAGTTGGCCAGCGCCATCCGGGCGATCGCCTCGGCGTCGTCCTGGCGGCGGCGCTGGAACAGCGGCAGCGCGGCGGCCCACTCGTCGTCGCACTCGTCCAGGCAGCGGTCCAACGCGACCACGTCCTCGAACGCGCAGTTCGCGCCCTGGCCGTAGAACGGCACGATGGCGTGCGCGGCGTCGCCGACCAGGCCGACCGTGCCGGCCACCTGCCACGGCGTGCAGCGCACCGTGCCGAGCACGCCGACCGGGTTGTGCTGGTAGTCGTCGACCAGGTTCGGCGCCAGCGGGACCAGGTCCGGGTAGTGGGCGGCGAAGAACCGCTCGATCGCGGCCGGGCTGCTCAGCGACGCGAAGCTGCTGGTGCCGTGGGTGGGCCAGAACAGCGTGCAGGTGAACGAGCGGTCCGGGTTCGGCAGCGCGATCATCATCGAGGTGCCGCGCGGCCAGATGTGCAGCGCGCCCGGGTCCAGGGCGAACTCCCCGCCGATCGGCGGGATGGTCAGCTCCTTGTAGCCGTAGTCGAGGAAGTCCAGGCTCTCGGTCAGACCCCCGTACGCCAGCAGTAGCCCGCGCACGGCGGAGCCGGCGCCGTCGGCCCCGAGGACGACGGGCGCGGTGGCGGTGACCTTGCCCTGCGGGGTCTCGAACGTCATCTCGCCGCCGACCGGGTCGAGGCCGACCAGCCGGTGGTCGAACGCGAGCCGCACGCCCGGCAGCGCGGCGGCGGCGTCGAGCAGCGCGTTGTTCAGCGCGCCCCGGCTGATCGAGTTGATCGCCCGGTCCCCGGAGACGCTGTACGACTGGAACTGCGGCGCGCCGTCGACCGGGTGGATCATCCGGCCGCGCATCGGCAGCGCGTCCGCCATCACCTGCTCGTCCAGGCCGATCCGGCGCAGCGCGTCCAGGCCGCGCTCGGAGAGCGCCAGGTTGATCGAGCGGCCCCGTTCGACAGTGCCGGCGCGCGGGTCCGGCCGGCGCTCGTAGAGGGCGACCGGGTAGCCGCGCCGGGCCAGGAAACAGGCCAGCAGGCAGCCGGCCAACCCGGCCCCGACCACCGCGATCTCGTCGCGTTCCGTGCTCATCGGCCCTCCTCCGGCGACACCGTCGCGGCCAGCGCCTCGGCGACCCGCCAGCAGTCGTGGTACGTCGAGTAGAGCGGCACCGGGGCGAACCGAACGATGTCCGGTTCCCGGGCGTCGGCGATCACGCCGTGCTCGTGCCGCAGCAGCTTGGTCAGCTCGCTCGCACTTCCCGTGCCGATGCGGACGGAGAGCTGGCAGCCGCGCCGGGCCGGGTCGCGGGGCGTGACCACGGTCAGCGGCCGGCCCGGCGTCACCTCGTCGAGCAGCCGCTCCAGCCAGCCGGTGAGCCGCAGGCTGCGCTCCCGCAGCGCCGGCATGCCGACGGTGTCGAACAGCTCCAGCGAGGTCCGCACCGGACCCATCGCGAAGATCGGCGGGTTGGAGATCTGCCACGCCTCCACGGTGGCCGGTGGCCGGGACGTCGGCGTCATCTCGAACCGGGTGGCCGCCTCGGTGCTCCACCAGCCCTCGAACCGGGGCAGCGCGGGGTCGCCGAGGTGGCGCTCGTGGACGAAGACGCCGCCGAGCGCGCCCGGCCCGGAGTTGAGATATTTGTAGGAGCACCAGGCCGCGAAGTCGACGTCCCAGTCGTGCAGCGCCAGCGGCACGTTGCCGGCCGCGTGCGCCAGGTCCCAGCCGACGACCGCGCCGGCGGCCCGGCCCGCTGCGGTGATCGCCGGGATGTCCATCAGCTCGCCGGTCAGGTAGTTGACGCCGCCGAGCAGCAGCAGCGCCACCGTGTGCCCCTCGGCCGCCAGGAAGTCGGTGACGTCGGCGGTGCGCAGGGTGTCCTCGCCCGGGCGGGGCGTGAGGCGTACCACCGTGGCGTCCGGGTCGAGGCCGTGGAAGCGGGCCTGGCTGCGCACCGCGTAGCTGTCCGAGGGGAAGGCGCTGTCCTCGATGACGATCCGGGTGCGCTCCCCGGCCGGGCGGTAGAAGCTGACCATCAGCAGGTGCAGGTTGACCGTCAGCGAGTTCATCACCACGGTCTCGGTGGGCCGCGCGCCGACCAGCCGGGCGGCCGGCGCGGTCAGCAGCTCGTGGTAGGGCAGCCAGGGCCGGTCCGCCTCCAGGTGCCCCTCGACGCCGAGCCGGCGCCAGGCGTCCAGGTCGGCGGCGAGTTCGTCTGCGGTGGCCCGGGGTTGCAGGCCGAGCGAGTTGCCGGCCAGGTACGCCACGTCGGGGTGCCGCCCGCCCTCGGCCGGCGGCACGTGGAACAGGTGCCGGTGACCGGGGTCGGCGGCGTCGAGCCGGTGGGCTTCGCTCTCGGGGGTGTGCATTGCGTTGTTCTCCGCCTCACATCGCGGTACGGGCCGACCACAGCTCCGGGAAGACCACCCGGGCCATGCTGCGCTGCAACCATGCCAGCCCGGCCGAACCGCCGCTGCCCACCTTCGCGCCCATGGTGCGCTGCACGGCCTTGACGTGGTTCCAGCGCCAGTCGCCGAACCGCTCGGCCACCTCGGTCAACGCGTCGCCGAGCAGCCGCAGGTGGTTGTCCGGGCCGGCGTCGCCGTAGACGCGCACCCAGGCCGCCTCGACGCTCGGGTGCGACTCGTGCTCGACCGTCACGTCCCGCTCCAGCAGCTCGGCCGGCAGGGCGAAGCCCCGGCGGGCGAGCAGCGCGACCACGTCGTCCCAGAGGCTCGGCGTGGCCAGCGCGGCGGTCAGCTCGGCGTGCACGTCGGTCTGCCGGCGGAACGGGCGGATCAGCGCCGGGTCCCGCAGGCCGAGCAGGAACTCCAACTGCCGGTACATCGCCGACTGGAAGCCGGAGCCCTCGCCGAGGCGGTCGCGGAAGCGGTTGAAGTCGGCCGGGGTCATCCACCGCAGCCCCTGCCAGGCCGCGTTGAGCCCCTCCAGGTGCAGCGCGGCGCGGCGCAGCGGCGGCAGCGCCTCCCAGACCCGGTTGGCCCGCACCTCGCGCTGGGCGTGCCGCAGCTCGTGGCAGGTGAGCTTGAAGTACAGCTCCATGATCTGGCTGACCATCAGGAAGGACATCTCGCCCGGGTCCTCGCTGAGCGGCTGCTGGAGCCGGTGCAGCGTGCTGGCGTGGACGTAGGCGTCGTAGGGCACGCGCTCGGCGAACTCCAGCGTCGGCTCGCCGCCGTTGCGCGCCGCCCGGGCGGCCCGCTGCTGCGGGGTGGCCGGGCGCACCGCCGTCGTGTGTTCCACCGTCTTCTCCGTCCGTGCGCGGGGTAGACGCCATGATCCCGCCGGTGGACGCACGGACGGAATGCCTGTTCAACGGCGGTAGGGTGGGCTGACTTCATGAACTGAAAGCATCTCGGGTCACCGACTTCACGGAAGAAAGGTCGCCGCGTGGACGACATGGACTGGGCGTTGCTGCGCGAGCTGCAGGCCGACGCCCGGCTCTCCTACAGCGAGCTGTCCCGCCGCGTGCACCTGTCACCGCCGGCCGTCGCGGAACGGGTGCGCCGGCTGGAGGAGTCGGGGGTGATCACCGGCTACCACGCGCACGTTGACCTGGCCCGGGCCGGGCGGACCGTGCTCGCGCTGATCCGGATGTCCTGCTACGGCGCCCGCTGCATCCTCAACGACCCGGACGTGGCGCGCTGGCCGCAGATCATGGAGATCCACCGGATCACCGGCGACGCGTGCAGCATGCTCAAGGTCGCCGCCGGGTCGATGGGCGAGTTCGAGGCGGTGATCGACCGCCTGGCCCCGTACGGCCAGCCCGCCAGCACGATGGTCCTCTCCACGCCGCTCGCGTGGCATCCGGTGGAGAAAGGAGGGGCCCCCGCTTAACGCCTCCGGTATAGGAGGGGGCCCCTGTTAACAGCCCCGCCGACCGGGAAGGCAGCCCCCGCTGCCCGTCAGCGGGTCCGGTGCGCCGCCGCACCGGGAGGGGAGAACCATGCGAGGGCTTCTGTCACATCGCGCGCTGTCGTCCGTCCTGGGCCTGGTCGGCCTGGTCGCGGCGTTCGTCCTGACCACGGCCGTACCGGCCCGGGCCGGGGAGAGCGTCTTCATCGAGGTGACGCCGAACAGCGTCCAGGCCGGCTCCCGGGTCAACCTGCGGGCCGGCTGCGACAACAACAACGACCGCCAGGCGCAGGTCACCTCGGACGCGTTCGGCCGGGTGACGCTGCGCTCGAACAACGGCTTCCTGACCGGCGCGGTCACCGTGCCCGGCAACAAGACGCCCGGCGACTACCCGGTCAACCTGGACTGCGCCAACGGCAACACCGCCTCGACCATGCTCACCGTGCTGAACATGTCGCAGCCGAGCAAGGGCCCGGCGACCGGCGGCGGGGGCACCGCGGGCGAGGGCCGGGGCGCGGGCTCGCTGCTGCTGGTCGGCGGCCTGGTGGCGGTGGCCGTGGTGGCCGGCGTGAGCGCCCGCCGCAAGACCGGTGGCCGCGTCTGACCCCGGCGCCGACATGGCCCACTCACCGCGCCGCCACGGCGCCGGCCGGCGGCGTCGCCCGCCACCGGAGGGGACCGGGCGGATCCGGTCCGCGCTGCGACTGGCCTCGGCCGCCGCGCGCCGGTTCCGCCACACCGCCGGGCACGCGTTCTCGGCGAGCGTCACCACCGCCGACCCGCCGGACCGCCCGGGCGCGGCCCGCGCCGCGCCGGCCACCACCCGGCGGTACGCCCCGAGGCGCGGTCCCGGCGTCCCGGTGCTCGTGGTGGCGGCCCTGATGGCGATGATCGTGGCCATGCTCGGGGTGGAACGGGTGACCGGGGCCAGCGTGCTGCCGGACCGGATCGTGGCCGGCCTGCGGCCGCCGCCGAAGAAGTTCCCGGTGCTGCCGGCCAGCCCGCCGACCGACCTGACCATCGGCAAGCTCGACCTGCGCGCGCCGGTGCACCGGGTGGGCATCGCGCCCGACGGCAGCATCGCCGTGCCGGACGTCAGCCGGGCCGGCGAGGTCGGCTGGTACGACCAGGGCCCCACCCCCGGCCAGTACGGCCCGGCGGTGTTCGTCGGGCACGTCGACACCACCACCGGGCCGGCCGTCTTCCACGGGCTGCGGGACCTCGACGACGGCGACCGGATCGAGGTGACCCGGCAGGACCGCTCGGTGGCGGTCTTCGAGGTGACGTCGATCGAGCGCTACGGCAAGGAGAAGCTGCCGGTGCAGGAGGTCTACGGGGACTTCAGCCGCCCCGCCCTTCGGCTGATCACCTGTGGCGGGCGGTGGGTGGGCGGCGAGACCGGCTACGCCGACAACCTGGTCGTCTACGCCTCGCTGGTCAAGGCGCGCTGAACGGCCGACCGGCTCAGGCCGCCTCGGTCTCCGGCTCGCGCAGGTCGAGCCAGTCGGCCCAGCGCGGGTCGGGGGCCCGGTGGCCCAGCACCCGCCAGGCGTTGCCCTTCGGCGCCACCGGCGGGTGGTGCAGCCGCCAGCCCAGCTCGGCCGGCGTCTTGTCGCCCTTGGTGTGGTTGCACCGGGCGCAGGCGGCGACGACGTTCTCCCACGCGTGCCGGCCGCCCCGGCTGCGCGGGAAGACGTGGTCGATGGTCTCCGCCGGCCCGCGGCAGTAGGCGCACCGCCACCCGTCGCGGGCGAAGATCGCCCGGCGGGAGAGCCCGACGTGGGTGCGGTAGGGCACCCGGACGTAGCGGGTCAGCCGCACCACCGAGGGGATCGGGAGCGTGTTGCGCGCGCTGTGCAGGATGCCCTCGCCGTCGGCCACGCAGACCGCCTTGGCGGAGAGGATGAGGATGGCGGCGCGACGCACCGACACGACGCACAGGGGTTCGTAGGTGGCGTTGAGAACGAGCGCACCGGAGCCCGCCGTGGGTCGTATGTCAGGCATCGCGCTTCACCCTCCCGGTCCAGCCCGCTTCCGCCGCCTCTGCGCCGGAACCGCCCCGCGGACAACGCGGAACGACCCCGACGCCGGCCGGATCACCGACGTCCGTTGCGCCAATAGTCCCTGATCGCGCCCCCGATTGCACGCACGAATCTTCAAGCTGCCCGTCGGATCACCCGCAACGGGTCGTTCGGCGGAACTCGCGCTACGCCACACCGGCACCGCGCAGCGTGTTGAGCCTGACCCAGTGGCCGGCGTAGGCGCCGGAGGCCAGCCGGTAGTGCTGCGTACCGTTGAGGACTGCGCGCAGGTCGACGGTCACCCGGTCGCCCACCGCGAGGCCGGCCGCCACCGAGTCCATCCGCCCGTCCGGGTCGATGGTGTACGCCTTCACGGGCGCGACGGCGACCACGGCCGCCCGCGGGATGCGGTAGCCGATCGCCGCCGTCCGCCCGATCTGGTACGACCTCCCGGGGATCTCCTCGACCAGGTAACCGCGCAGGCTCCCGTCGCTGACGGCGTACCAGGTGCCGGCCTGGCGCAGCACCCGGTGCCGCTCGGAGGACGTCACCTCACCACCCCGGGGCAGGGAGATCCGCTTCCGCTCAAGGACCGCGCCGGTCGCGTCGAACCGGTAACCCACGTGCGTCCCCGGGGCGAGCATGACCGTTCCGGACACCCCACGTGGCGGGTGGTCGGAGTAGAACAGATCCATGATCCCGGCGAACGTCGGGTCGCCGGTGATCGCGTGCAGCACGGAGTGCTGCAGGATGTGGGTGGTGTGGTAGAAACCCGCGTCCTTGCGGTGGGTGAGGCAGTACCTGCTCCGCCACCCGCGGGTGCGGACGAGGTGGTGCACGTCCCGGGCGGTGGTGATCGCCCCCTGGAGCATCCGCTCGGCCCGGGCGTCCCGGCTCAGGCTCCAGTAGTCCCAGAGGCCGAAGGCCGAGAAGATGTGCCCGTTGTAGGTCTGGTCGCCGCGCACCCGCGTCGGGTGCGCGTACTCCTCCAGCCAGAGCAGCCCGCCCTTGACGTACACCCCCCACGGTCTCCCCGCCACCGGCGGGATCAGGTAGGAGGCGAACGTGGCGTCGGCGGCCTGGCGCCACCGGGTGCGCTGCCCCAGGATCTGCGCCAGTCGGACGAACAGGCTCATCGCCTGCCCCTGGGCCATCATCGAATACCACGGCGTCTCGTAGATGTCGGACTCGCGGTGCATGGCGTGCCGGAAGCGGTACGGGTAGAACCAGCCGTACCGATGGACGACCCGCCGGTCGATCAGGCGCTGCGCCTGTGCCATCGCCCGCCGGAGGTACACCTGCTCGCCGGTGACCCGGTAACTCTCCAGCAGGTTGATGCCGTACTGGGCCTGCCCGACGGGATGGTCGTAGAGCTTCCCGGTGAGCAGCGCCATGCGTACGCCGTGCTCGTCGTGCGTACCCGGGTCGGCGATCGGCAGTCGGACGCCGCTGTGGTACGGCCGCTGGCCCAGCGGCAGATCGCGGATCTCGAACGGGTCGCGGCGGAATCCGACCGACGCGTCGGCGGACAACCGCGCCGCCCCCGCCGCCACCAGCGGCGCGGTGCCGACCGCCGCCGCGGCCACCGTCAGCACCTGCCGACGGGACCAGGGTGGCCGGGTGCCTGAGAAATCCCCCGCCATGTCGCTCTTCTCCCCCTTGCTCCGCCCAACCTCGACCTGGACGGCCGGTCGCGAGGCCCCCGTGCGGGCCGGGGCGCGTTTCTCACCCCTCCGGTGGACGGCGCCGAGGGGGGATCTGGTTGCCTGGCCGCCCGGCGAGCAGTCGGGCGGGTCACCACCGGCCGCTCGGGCACCGCGGCGCCGGTGGGTCCGCGCGGGACGGGCCCGGCCCATGCGGTACGAAAGCACGGTGAACGTCTCCGACCTGATCACCGCGCTGCTGTCCGCGTTCTCCGACCGGCGCCCGGACTGCCAGGGCAGCACCTCCTGCGAGTTCCTCTACCGGCTCACCGGGTCCGCCTGGTTCGCCGAGAGCAGCTACTGGGTGCTGCTCAAGCCGCTGCGGGTGGCCCTGATCCTGCTGATCGCCGTGGCCGCCCGCTGGGCCCTGCACCGGACCATCAACCGGCTGGTGCGCACCACCACCCAGGGCGCGGTGCCGACCATGCTGCGGCCGCTGCGCGAACGCATCCCCAGCGCCACGCTGGACCCGGAGCAGTTCGTGCCGGAGCGGCGGCGGCAGCGGGCCGAGGCGATCGGGTCGGTGCTGCGCAGCCTGGTCACCGCGTTCGTCTTCGGCATCGCGCTGCTGATGATGCTCAAGGAGTTCAGCTTCGACCTGGCGCCGCTGCTGGCCAGCGCGGGGATCGCCGGCGTGGCGCTCGGCTTCGGCGCGCAGAGCCTGGTCAAGGACCTGATCGCCGGCCTGTTCATGCTGATCGAGGACCAGTACGGCGTGGGCGACACGGTGGACCTGGGCGAGGCGACGGGCGTGGTGGAGGCGGTGGGCCTGCGGGTGACCACGGTGCGCGACGGCCGGGGCGTGCTCTGGTACATCCGCAACGGCGAGATCGTCCGGGTCGGCAACAAGAGCCAGGGCTGGGCGCTCGTCGTGGTGGACCTGCCGATCGGTTTCGCCGGCACCGAGGACGCCACCGCGGTGCTGCGGACCGCGGCGGCGTCGGTGGCGCTGGACCCGGAGTTGGCCCCGATGATCGTGGAGCAGCCGGAGGTGCTCGGCGTCGAGCAGGTGACAGTCGACGGCTCGGTGATCCGTACCGTGGTCAAGACCACCGCCGACGGACAGTTCGCGGTGGGCCGCGAGTTGCGCCGCCGGCTCGCGGAGGCGTTGGAGAACTCCGGGATCACCGCCCAGATCGCCGCCGCCCGGCTCTATCCCGGGCTGCCGCCGCAGCCACCGCGGCCGTCCCGGGGCGAGGGCACGGGCACCGGCGGAGCCACCTGAGGCCGGCCACGACGGGACGATTTCGGGGGTCGCGCGTCGCGCGGCCCCTCGGGTATCGTCCGTTCGTTCAGTCGGAGATGCGACGATCTATCCGTTCGCCCTAGTCAGTTGTCAGACGATCGGGCAGAATCCGGGAAACACCCTCCACCGGGGAGTGTGTTCGTGTCCTCGCCGATCGGTTGATCTGACGACGGTTCCCGGTCGGGCCATCACAAGTGGCCGGCCCGGAACGATGGAGGCGACGGTGTCCGACCAGCGGCCCGCCCAGGAGAGCCCGGCCACCTTCCGCGACGTCTTCGCTCAACCGGAGTTCCGCGCCCTCTTCGCGGCCAACGTCCTGTCCTGGGTCGGCGACTACCTCGCCAAGGCCGCGGTCACCGTGCTCGTGCTGCGCGAGACCCAGTCGGTGGCGCTCTCCGCCGCCGCGTTCGCGGCCAGCTACCTGCCCTGGCTGATCGGCGGCCCGCTGCTCTCCGCGCTCGCCGAGCGACACCGCTACCGCCGGGTGATGGTGCTCTGCGACCTGATCCGGATGGCGCTGATGGTGCTGGTCGCCATGCCCTTCATGCCGGCCTGGTCGATCCTCGCCCTCGTCTTCGTGGCGACGCTGGCCAACCCGCCGAGCCAGGCGGCCCGCTCGGCGTTGCTGCCGCACATCCTCACCGGCGACCGGCTGGTGGTGGGCCTCACCGTCTCCACAAGCGCGGTGCAGGTCGCCCAGGTGGTCGGCTACCTGGCCGGCGCCGCCATCGCGGTGCTCAACCCGAGCACCGCCCTGCTGATCAACGCGGGCACGTTCGCCCTGTCGGCCGCGCTGGTCCGGTTCGGGCTGCGGGACCGCCCCCCGGCGATGACCGAGGCGCACCGCAGTCACCTGCTGCGGGAGACCGCCCAGGGCTTCCGGATCGTCTTCGAGCGGCCGGTGCTGCGCGCCATCGCGGTGCTGGTGTTCAGCGCCATGCTCTTCTCGATCGTCCCCGAGGGGCTCGCCGCCGGCTGGGCCGCCGACCGGACCGGCGGCGGCATGGACGCCGGCACCGCCCAGGCGGTGATCATGGCGGCCAACCCGGTGGGCTACGTCCTCGGCGGCCTGCTCCTCGCCCGGCTGGCCAGCCCGTCCCGCCGGCTGACCCTGATGCCGGTGCTCGCGGTCGTCGCGCCGGCGGTGCTCGTACCCTCGCTCCTCGACCCGCCGCCGGCCGTGGTGGCCCTGCTGGCCGGCGCGTGCGGTTTCGCGGTCGGCGGCCTCGTCCCGGTCGCCAACGGACTCTTCGTGCAGGCGCTGCCGGACGGCTACCGCGCGCGGGCGTTCGGAGTGATGGCCAGCGGCACGCAGATCATCCAGGGGGCCTCGGTGCTGGCCACCGGCGCGCTGGCCGAGCGGTTCACCATTCCGACCGTGGTCGGGCTCTGGAGCGCGGCCGGGGTGCTCCTCATGCTCGCCGCCGCGATCACCTGGCCCCGCCCGGCGACGATCGCGGCGGCCGTCGAGACCGCCCGGTCCGAGTCGGCCCCCTGCAGCGCGCAGGCGCCGCAGCGGGGGCCGGCGGCGGGCGACCGGGGGCGCGAGCACGGCCGGCACCGGCACGCGGTGACGTGACGCGCGCCGCCCGGAGGACGGGCGCGCCCGCCGGGTGGCACCTGGCAGGATGGAAACGTGACTTCCCCAGGCGAGTCGATGACGCTGTTCGAGGCGATCGGCGGTGAGCCCGCCTTCCGCAAGCTGGTCGACGTGTTCTACGCCGGCGTCGCCGACGACCCGCTGCTGCGGCCGATGTATCCGGAGGAGGACCTCGGTCCGGCGGCGGACCGGCTGACCCACTTCCTGATCCAGTACTGGGGCGGCCCGCGGACCTACTCGGAGCAGCGCGGGCACCCGCGGCTGCGGATGCGGCACGCCCCGTTCCGGATCGGCGCCGCCGAGCGCGACGCCTGGCTGCGGCACATGCGGCAGGCGGTGGACGCGCTGGACCTGCCGCCGCAGTTGGCCGGCGCGCTCTGGGACTACCTGGAGCGGGCCGCCTACTTCATGGTGAACGCGGAGGACTGACCCGCCCGGCGACGCTCAGAGCAGGGCGCCCTCGTCGTGCAGCCAGTCGACGAACGTGGTGGCCACCGCCGCGCCGCAGTCGAGCATCTCGACCAGGAGCGCGTCGTGGGTGCCGGCGCCGAGCGGCACCTGCAGCTCGGCGTAGATCGGCAGTTGGCCGCGCTCGGTCGGGTCGCCGATGTAGGCCTTGCAGAACCGGCGGGTGTGGTTCCACTCGTTGACCACCCGGTAGGCCCGGTCGGCCCAGTCCGGCGGCACCGTCGCGTGTGGACGGGCCCGCATCACCAGGATCTCGTCCTCCGGGCCCTCCAGCGCGACGAGCACGGCGTGCCGCTCCCACATGGCCAGCAGGTTGCCGTCGCCGTCGGCCAGGTAACGCACGTCGAGCAGGTCGAGCGCGTCGCAGACCCGGCCGAGGGTGACCGGGGCGACAGTGGCCGGCATGTCCGCGATGACGGACCGCTCGGGTGTCGCCGCCGCGTCGTCACCCGGCTGGCGCGGGGTCGGTGGCCCGACCCGGACGGCGTCGTCCACTGTGGTCCCGCTTCGAGTTTCCGGATCGCCGCCACCGGCGGGACCGGGGCGCCATGACCACCACGGCATCGCTCGCGCACCTCACTCCCCAGCGGATCCAGTCGCCTACGGTGCGTTGGATCCGAGGATGGACGGTACCCGGACAGCCGGCAGGAGGCATCCCCCCAACGACCGCCCCGGCCCGGAAGAACGATGCCGGGTCATCCGTTCGGATGAACTCTGGTAGGCGTGAGTGCAAGGTCCGCGACGGTCCGCGACCATGCCGCCCCGTACGGACCGACCAGACCGACCCAACGGCCCGCCACCCGCACCTGAACGTCGCCGTCGCCGAGGAAGCCCATCCGCACCACGCCCTGCACCAACCGCTGCGACACCTCCACCGGCGCCGCCGGCGCCTCGTCCGGGGTCACCACCACCGCGACGTGGTCGAGCAACGCGTCCCGCAGCACCCGCTGGCCGACCGCCCGGCCCGCCACCCCGTGGGTGGCCGCCTCGCGCAGCGTGCCGGCGGCCGCGTCCGCGATCCGGCGCAGCTCCGCGCCGGGCAGCACCTCGACCGGCCGGCTGGCCGGCGGCGGCAGCGGCCAACGCCAGCCGTCGTCCCGCCGCCGGGGCAGCGCCGTGCCGCCGGCGCCCAGTTCGGCCAGCAGGTCGCCGGCGGCGACCGTCGCGTCGCCGGGTGCCGTGCCGGGCACGGTGCGGACCACCAGCACGTCCCACGGCAGGCGGGCCCAGAGGGCGGTCCGGCCGGTGCCCGGCACCGGCCGGAGGCGGACCAGCACGGCCGGGTCGAGCCGGACCAGGCGGGCCAGGAAGGCCCCGGCGTCGGCCACCCCGGCCAGCCCGTGCCCGGCCGTCGGCCCGGTCATCCGGTGAGCCCGGGCGCGTAGCGGAGCAGGAACGCCCGCTCCTCGGCCGAGATCCGGCGCGGGCGTTGCACGGACAGGTCGAACGGGACCAGCACCGAGCGGGCGGTGCCGGCCAGCGTGTCGCCGTCGTACAGCTCGTAGGCGACCGAGAAGGACGCGGCCCGGATCTGGTCCACCCACAGCTCGATCCGGACCGTCGGGGCCGCCTCCGCGCTGGACCGGCCGAGCGCGTAGTCGACCGGGCGCAGGTAGTCGACCTCGTGCCGGCGGATGACCACCCCGTCGGCGAACGAGTCGACGCCCCACGCCCGGCCGCCGGCGAACATCATCGCCACCCGGGCCTCCTCGTAGAGCGTGAGGAAGCGGGCGTTGTTGACGTGGCCGTACGCGTCCAGGTCGGACCAGCGCAGCGCGCAGTGGTAGACGAACCGGTCAGACAAGGGTCAGCACCGGTCAGTCACGGGTGAGCTTGCGGTAGGTCACCCGGTGCGGGCGGGCCGCCTCGGCGCCGAGCCGGTCGATCTTGTTCTTCTCGTACGCCTCGAAGTTGCCCTCGAACCAGAACCACTTCGACGGCTCCTCCTCGGTGCCCTCCCAGGCGAGGATGTGCGTGGCCACCCGGTCCAGGAACATCCGGTCGTGGGAGATGACCACGGCGCAGCCGGGGAACTCCAGCAGCGCGTTCTCCAGGCTGGAGAGCGTCTCCACGTCCAGGTCGTTGGTCGGCTCGTCGAGCAGGATGACGTTGCCGCCGATCTTGAGCGTCAGCGCCAGGTTGAGCCGGTTCCGCTCGCCACCGGAGAGCACCTTTGTCGGCTTCTGCTGGTCCGGCCCCTTGAAGCCGAACGCGGCGATGTACGCCCGCGACGGCATCTCGACCTTGCCCACCATGAGGTGGTCCAGGCCGTCGGAGACGACCTCCCAGACGGTCTTGTCGCCGTCGAGGCCCTGCCGGTTCTGGTCGACGTACGACAGCGAGACGGTCGGGCCGACCTTCACGTCGCCGCCGGTCGGCTGCTCCAGCCCGACGATGGTCTTGAACAGCGTGGTCTTGCCGACGCCGTTCGGGCCGATGATGCCGACGATGCCGTTGCGCGGCAGCGAGAAGGACAGGTCGTCGATCAGCACCCGGTTGCCGAAGCCCTTGGTCAGGTCGTGTGCCTCGATGACGGTGCTGCCCAGCCGCGGACCCGGCGGGATCTGGATCTCCTCGAAGTCCAGCTTGCGGGTCTTCTCCGCCTCGGCGGCCATCTCGTCGTAGCGGTCGAGGCGGGCCTTGGACTTGGTCTGCCGGGCCTTGGCGTTCGACCGGACCCACTCCAGCTCGTCGGAGAGGCGCTTCTTCATCTTGGCGTCGCGGCGACCCTCGACGGCCAGCCGGGCGGCCTTCTTCTCCAGGTAGGTGGAGTAGTTGCCCTCGTACGGGTAGGCCCGACCGCGGTCCAGCTCCAGGATCCAGTTCGCCACGTTGTCCAGGAAGTACCGGTCGTGGGTGATGGCGATGACGGTGCCGGCGTACTTGGCCAGGTGCTGCTCCAGCCACTGCACGCTCTCCGCGTCCAGGTGGTTGGTGGGCTCGTCGAGCAGCAGCAGGTCGGGCGCCTCCAGCAGCAGCTTGCACAGCGCGACCCGGCGGCGCTCACCACCGGAGAGCTTGGTGACGTCGGCGTCCGGCGGCGGGCAGCGCAGCGCGTCCATGGCCAGTTCGAGCTTGGAGTCGATGTCCCAGGCGTCGGCGTTGTCCAGTTCCTCCTGGAGCCGGCCCATCTCCTCCATCAACTCGTCGGAGTAGTCGGTGGCCATCTGCTCGGCGATGGCGTTGAAGCGCTCCAGCTTCGTCTTGATCTCGGCGACCGCCTCCTCGACGTTGCCGAGGACGGTCTTGCTGTCGTTGAGCGGGGGCTCCTGGGCGAGCATGCCGACGGTGAAGCCGGGCATCAGCCGGGCCTCGCCGTTGCTCGGCTGGTCCCACCCTGCCATGATCTTGAGAAGGCTGGACTTACCAGCGCCGTTCGGGCCGACCACACCGATCTTGGCCCCCGGCAGGAAGTTCAGCGTCACGTTGTCGAGCACGACCTTGTCGCCGTGCGCCTTGCGCGCCTTCTCCAGGACGTAGATGAACTGGGCCACGGTGCGGGCTACCTCCGTCGGTTGCGATCGCGGGCTTGCGGGTGCGGGGCGCGGGCTTCGACCTCCGCCCGCCGCCGCGGGCCGGGAGCCGGCCGCGCACACCGCCGTCAATCCTGACAGGTACGGGCGGCCACGCCCACATCACCCCACCCCAGCACCGGTACGGCGGGTCACGCGGGCCCCCGGGCCGCCGGTGTCGACAAGATCACGGGGAGGGTTCGGCGCCTTCCGGGCGGGTAGAGGACTCCGGCACGGGGGATCAGACGCCGCAGCTACGCTCAGTACGCTCATCGCGGTGGACCCGTCAGTACCCGGAGGTGGCCGATCGTGACCGTCCGCAGCTCCTTTGTCGTAGTGGCCAACCGACTGCCGGTCGACGAGGTGAGCACACCCGAGGGGCGGCAGTGGCGGCGCAGCCCGGGCGGCCTGGTGACCGCGCTGCACCCGGTGCTCGCCGAACACCAGGGCACCTGGGTCGGCTGGGCCGGTGGCACCGGCGCCGCGCCCGAGCCGTTCGACCTGGAGGGGATCCGGTTGCACCCGGTGCCGTTGAGCGCCGAGGAGCTGGAGCGCTACTACGAGGGCCAGTCCAACGCGACGATCTGGCCGCTCTACCACGACGCGGTGGAGACACCCGCCTACAAGCGGCGCTGGCGCGAGGCGTACCGCCTGGTCAACGCCCGGTTCGCGGAGGCCGCGGCGGACGTGGCGGCCGAGGGCGCCACGGTCTGGGTGCAGGACTACCAGCTCCAGCTCGTCCCGGCGATGCTGCGCGAGCTGCGTCCCGACCTGAAGATCGGGTTCTTCCTGCACATCCCGTTCCCGCCGATCGAGCTGTTCATGCAGATGCCGTTCCGGGCCGAGATCCTGCGCGGTCTGCTCGGCGCGGACCTGGTCGGTTTCCAGCAGCGGCTGGCGGCGCAGAACTTCGTCCGGCTGGCCCGGCACCTGCTCGGCCTGCGCTACGAGGGGCAGATGATCCAGGTCGACGGCCGGCAGGTGAAGGCCGGCGCGTTCCCCATCTCGATCGAGACCCGGGAGATGGAGCGGCTGGCCGAGGACCCGGCGATCCAGGCCCGCGCCAAGCAGATCCGCGAGGAGCTGGGCAACCCGAAGACGATCATCCTGGGCGTCGACCGGCTCGACTACACCAAGGGCATCGAACTTCGGCTCAAGGCCTTCCGCGAACTCCTCGCTGACGGAAAGTTGACAGTTCCGGACGCGGTTATGGTGCAGGTCGCCACGCCCAGCCGCGAGCGCGTGGAGCACTACCAGGCACTTCGGGTGAAGGTGGAACGCGAGGTTGGCCGGATCAATGGTGAATTCGGCCGGGTCGGCGTGCCGGCGGTGCATTATCTGCATCAGTCGTACAGTCGCTCCGAACTGGCCGCGATGTACGTCGCGGCCGACGTGATGATGGTGACCCCGCTGCGAGACGGAATGAATCTGGTGGCCAAGGAGTACGTCGCATCGCGCGCCGACCAGGGCGGCGCGCTCGTGCTCAGTGAGTTCGCCGGCGCCGCCACCGAGCTGCGCCAGGCGTTCCTGTGTAATCCGCACGACCCGGACGCGGTGAAGGACGCGTTGCTCCGGGCCGTGCACGTCGAGAAGCCCGAAGCCCGCCGCCGGATGCGCGTCATGCAGCGCCATCTGCGCAGCCACGACGTGGGCCACTGGGCCAAGTCGTTCCTCAGCGAGCTCGGCGTCCCCGATACGGAGGCTGCGTGACCTCGCCCGCCGCCGCCACCTCCAACGGTGGCGTGCTCGACCCGGAACTGCGCGCCGCGATCGGCCGCATCGCCCGGATCCCCCAACTCCTCGTCGCCTGCGACTACGACGGCACACTCGCCCCGATCGTCGAGGACCCCAGCAAGGCCGTACCGCTGCCCGAGTCGGTGGCCGCGATCCGCGCGCTGGCCTCGCTGCCGCAGACAAGCGTCGCGGTGGTCTCCGGCCGCGCGCTGCGCGACCTGGCCACCCTCTCCCGGCTGCCGAGCGAGGTGCACCTGGTCGGCAGCCACGGCTCGGAGTTCGACATCGGCTTCGTCGAACGGCTGAGCCCGGAGCTGATCGCGGTCCGGCACCGGCTCCGCCAGGAGCTGCGGGAGATCGCCGCCGCGCACCCCGGGGTGCGGCTGGAACGCAAGCCGGCAAGCGTGGCCGTGCACACCCGCGGGGTCGACCCGCAGGTCGCCGCCGCAGCCGTGGACGCGGTCCGCAGCGGCCCCGCCACCTGGGACGACGTCACCGTCACCCAGGGCAAGGAGGTCATCGAGCTGTCCGTGGTGGCCACCCACAAGGGCACCGCGGTCGACCAGCTCCGCACCCAGCTCGCGGCCGGCGCGGTGCTGTTCATCGGCGACGACGTCACCGACGAGAACGCGTTCGGCAACCTCCAGGGGCCGGACGTCGGCATCAAGATCGGTCCCGGCGAGACGCGGGCCGACTACCGGGTGGCCGAGCCGATCGAGGCGGCCCGCGCGCTGGGCCTGCTGCTGGAGACCCGGCGGCACTGGCTCTTCGGCGAGCGGGCGGTGCCCATCGAACGGCACTCGATGCTCGCCAACGGACGTACGGTCGCGCTCGTCACCCCGGAAGCCAAGATCACCTGGCTGTGCCACCCCAAGCCGGACTCGGCGGCGATCTTCGCCGACCTGGTCGGCGGCAGCCCGGCCGGGCACTTCACGGTCGGCCCGGAGCGCGGCGGCATCCCGCTCGGCCAGCGCTACCGCAGCAACACGATGACCGTGGAGACCCGCTGGTCCGGCCTGACCGTCACCGACTGGCTGGACCTGCCCGCCCGGCAGACCACGCCGGACGACCCGGCCGTGGTCAGCGGCGACTCGACCCTGGTCCGGGTGCTCAGCGGCACCGGGCGCGCCCGCGTCGAGTTCGCGCCGCGCCCCGAGTTCGGCCAGGTCGCGGTGCAGCTCCAGCCGCTCGACGACGGGCTGCTGGTGCTCGGCTCCAACGAGCCGGTCGCGCTGCACTCCCCCGGCCTGGAGTGGGAGGTCACCAACGACGCCGGATACGAGACCGCGAAGGCCGTGGTGGACCTGTCCGCCGTCGGCGGACAGGTGGTGCTGGAGCTGCGCTTCGGCACGCAGAGCCTGGAGCCGCACCGGGTGCCGGTGCACGAGCGGCAGGCCGCCGCCGAGCAGCCCTGGAAGGACTGGGTGGCCTCGCTGCGGCTGCCCGCCACCGCCAAGGACCTGGTCGCCCGCAGCGCGCTGACCCTGCGCGGGCTCACCCACGAGCCGACCGGCTCGATCCTCGCGGCGGCGACCACCTCACTCCCCGAGGAGCTGGGCGGCGTCCGCAACTGGGACTACCGCTACTGCTGGCTGCGGGACGCGGCGATGACCGCGCGGTCGCTCGTCGACCTCGGCTCCACCGAGGAGGCCGAAGGGCTGCTGCGCTGGATCGACGGCGTGGTCGAGCGCACCGGCGGCCACCCCGAGCGGCTGCACCCGCTCTACACGGTCGACGGCTACGAGCTGGGCGCCGAGGCGGTCATCGACACGCTGCCCGGCTACGCCGGCTCCCGGCCGGTCCGGGTCGGCAACCTCGCCAACCACCAGCTCCAGCTCGACGTCTTCGGCCCGGTCGCCGACCTGATCGCCGCGGTGGCCGACGCCCGGGGCTCGGTCCGCGACGACGAGTGGCGGGTGCTGGAGAACATGGTCGAGGCGGTCCGCCGCCGCTGGCACGAGCCCGACCACGGCATCTGGGAGGCCCGCCTCCCACCCCGGCACCACGTCTTCTCCAAGGTCATGCTCTGGATGACCGTCGACCGGGCGCTGCACGTGGTGCGCCAGCACGGCGGCGAGGACCGGCCGGAGTGGGTCGAGCTGCGCGACCGGATCGGGGCCAACGTGCTGGAGCACGGCTGGCACCCCGACGCCGAGGCGTACAGCGTTGCGTACGGGCACGACGAGATGGACGCGTCCTCGCTCTGGATCGGCCTCTCCGGGCTGCTCCCCGGCGACGACCCGCGCTTCCTCTCCACCGTGTTGAAGATCGAGGCGGACCTGCGCAGCGGCCCGGTGGTCTACCGCTACCACTGGGACGACGGCCTGCCCGGCCGGGAGGGCGGCTTCCACATCTGCACGGCGTGGCTGATCGAGGCGTACCTGCGCACCGGCCGCCGCACCGACGCCGAGGAGCTGTTCACCCAGATGGTCGACACGGCCGGCCCCACCGGTCTGCTCCCCGAGCAGTACGATCCGCTCGCCGAGCGGGGCCTGGGCAACCACCCCCAGGCGTACAGCCACCTGGGCCTGATCCGCTGCGCCCTGCTCCTGGACAACATGCTCAAGCAGTAACCCGCACCCGAGAGACGCGGCCCGGTACCCCCTGGGGTCCCGGGCCGCACGCGTCCCGCCCTCACCCCGCCGATCTTGCACTTACCGCCCCGACAGAAGGGGCATAGCGGGGCAGCACGGGGGCACGAAATGCAAGATCGGCGGCGTCAGACGAGGGGTGCGGGGTGCAGGGCGTCGACCACGTCGCCGATCACCACGATCGCGGGTGGGCGGAGGGCGGCGGACTCGACGTCGGCGGCGACCGTGGCGAGGGTGGCGCGCAGGGTGCGCTGGGCCGCCGTGGTGCCCTCCTGGATCACCGCGGCGGGGGTGTGCGGGGGCTTGCCGTGCGCGATCAGCGTGGCGGCGATCGCGGCCAGGTTCTTCAGGCCCATCAGGATCACCAGCGTGCCGCGCAGGCCGGCGAGCGACTCCCAGCGCACCAGCGAGGCCGGCGCGTCCGGCGCCACGTGCCCGGAGACCACCGTGAACTCGTGCGCCACCGACCGGTGCGTCACCGGCACGCCGGCCGCCCCGGGCACCGCGACCGCGCTCGTCACGCCCGGCACCACGGTCACCGGCACCCCCGCCTCGGCGCAGGCCAGCAGCTCCTCCCCGCCCCGCCCGAAGACGTACGGGTCGCCGCCCTTGAGCCGCACCACGACCCGGCCGGCCCGGGCCCGTTCCACCAGGATCCGGTTGATCTCCTCCTGGGCGCGCGACGGCCCGTACGGGATCTTCGACGCGTCGACCAGCTCGACGTCCGGCCGCAACTCGTCCAGGAGCAGCCCCGGGACGAGCCGGTCGGCGACCACCACCTCGGCCTCGGTGAGCAGCCGCCAGCCCTTCACGGTGATCAGCTCCGGGTCACCCGGCCCGGCGCCCACCAGCGCGACGCGCCCGCCGGACGTGTTAACCGGGGCCCCCTCCGCTACCGAAGGCGTTAACAGGGGACCCCTCCTTGCGCTCAGGAGGGCGCGGACGGCGTCGCGGACGGCCATCGCGCGGTGCGGGTCGCCGCCGCCGAGCACGGCCACCGTCACCGGGCCGTGGCGGGTCACCGCGGGCGTCCAGGCGCTGGCCGCCGCCCGGTCGTCGGCCCGGACGCAGAAGATCCGCCGTTGCGCCGCGGCGGCGCTGACCGCCGCGGCGGCCGCCCGGTCGTCCACCGCCACCTGCACCAGCCAGGCGCCGTCCAGGTCGTCGGCGGCGAACCGGCGCGGCTCCCAGCGCAGCCGTCCGGCGTCGACGTGCGCGCGCAGCGCCGGGGTCAGCTCCGGCGACACCAGCAGCACGTCCGCGCCGGCGTCGAGCAGCGCCGGCACCCGCCGGGTCGCCACCGCTCCCCCACCCACCACGACCACGCGCCGCCCGGCCAGCCGCAACCCCAGCGGGTACGGGCTCGGCTCGCTCACTTCTCGGCCACCCCGGCCGAGTCGAACGTGGCCACCTCGTGCAGCACCCGGACCGCGCCGGTGACCACCGGCAGGGCGAGCAGCGCCCCGGTGCCCTCGCCGAGCCGCAGTCCCAGGTCGATCAGCGGGTCCAGCCCGAGGTGCCGCAGCGCCGCCGTGGCGCCCGGCTCGGCGCTGCGGTGCCCGGCGACCATGGCGCCCACCGCGTCCGGCGCGAACGCGGCGGCGGCCAGCGCGGCGCTGACCGCGATCACGCCGTCGAGCAGCACCGGCACCCGGCGCGCGGCGGCGCCGAGGATCAGGCCGGCCAGCGCGGCGTGCTCCAGCCCGCCGACCGCCGCGAGCACGCCCAGCGGGTCCGCCGGGTCGGGCGCGTGCCGGGCCAGCGCGGCCCGGACCACCTCGACCTTGCGGGCGTACGTGCCGTCGTCCACACCGGTGCCCCGGCCGGTCGCCTCCGCCGCGTCCACCCCGGTGAACGCGGCGACGAGTGCCGCCGCCGGGGTGGTGTTGCCGATGCCCATGTCACCGGTGAGCAGGATGCCGGCGCCCGCGCCGATCAGCTCGTCGGCGACCCGGATGCCGGTCTCCACCGCCGCCCGCGCCTCGTCCCGGGTGAGGGCGGCGGTGACCGTCATGTCCCGGGTGCCGGTGCGCACGTTCGCCACCACCAGACGCGGACCGTCCGGGTCGGCGGGCGTCGCGACCACGTCGGCGGAGAGCACGGGCGGGGCGACCGGGTCGGCGGCGCGGGCCGCCGGGTCGGCCGGGGTGACCGACAGCGGGGTGGCGACGCCGACGTCGACCACGGTGACCGAGGCGCCGGCCTGGCGGGCGAACGCGTTGACCACCGCGCCGCCGGCCAGGAAGTTGCCGATCATCTGGGCGGTGACCTCCTGGGGCCACGGGGTGACGCCCTGGGCGTGGACGCCGTGGTCGCCCGCGAAGATCGCCACCGCCGGCGACCCCGGCAGCGGCGGCGGGCAGGACTCGGCCAGCCCGGCCAGGCGTACCGAGAGCGGCTCCAGGGCGCCGAGCGAGCCGGCCGGCTTGGTGAGCCGACCCTGCAGCTCGCGGGCCGCCGCCATGGCGGTCTCGTCGAGCGGCCGGATCGCCGCGACGGTGGACTCCAGCATCATGCCTCCAGGATCCGTGCCAGCGTGTCGACGAACGCGTCGGTGGTGGCCCGGTCGCGGACCGCGATCCGGAGCCAGTCCGGGCCGAGCCCGGGGAACGTGTCGCCCCGGCGCACCGCCCAGCCGTGCTCGCGCAGCCGCTGCCGCACCTCGGCGGCGCCGGGCCGGTGGAGCAGGACGAAGGCGCTGGCCGGCCGGCCGGCCACGCGTACCCCGGGCAGGCCGGACAGGCGGGTCACCAGGTGGTCGCGGTCGGCGGCGAGTTCGGCGGCGATGGCACGCTCGGCGGCGACCGCGGCCGGCGCGGCGCAGGCGGTGGCGGCGGCGAGCGCCGGGGTGGAGACGGCCCAGAGCGGCTGGGCGGCGGCGAGGCGGGCCAGCAGCCCGGCGTCGCCGAGCAGGTAGCCGATCCGCAGTCCGGCCAGCCCCCAGGTCTTGGTGAGGCTGCGGACCACCAGGAGGCCGGGCAGGTCGCGGCGGGCGGCGAGGGACTCGGGCTCGCCGTCGACGCCGGGGGCGAGGGTGGTGTCGGCGAACGCCTCGTCGACCACCAGCACCCGGCCGGGGCGGGCCAGCGCGGCGACGGTGTCCGCCGGGTGCAGCACCGAGGTCGGGTTGGTGGGGTTGCCGATCATGACCAGGTCGGCGTCGGCGGGGACGTGGGCCGGGTCGAGCCGGAAGCCGTCGGCCGGGTCGAGCAGCACCCGGTCCACCCGGTGCCCGGCCGCGCGCAGGGCGGCCTCCGGCTCGGTGAACTGGGGGTGCACCACCACCGGGCGGCGGGCGTCGCGCAGCGCGCGGGCGATCAGCACGAAGCCCTCGGCGGCGCCGGCGGTGAGGAGTACCTCGTCCGGGGGTCGCCCGTGCCGGTGACCGACGGCGGCGCGGGCGGGCGCGGGGTCCGGGTAGGCCGCCAGGTCGCCAAGCGCGGCGGTGATCGGGTCGGCCAGCCAGTCGGGCATGGCGGCGCGGCGCACGTTGACCGCCAGGTCGACCAGGCCGGGCGTGACCTCGGCGTCGCCGTGGTGCCCGAGGTCGGGTTCGGCGGTCACGGCGGCGGTCGGTGCGGCGGGCATGACCGCGATCCTGCCGGGAAGCCGCCGTCCGGGACAGCGCATCCCGGCGTGGGACGCGTCACGACCCTCGCCCGTTTATGAATTCTTCTCATTTCCGAATCGGAAATGTCATAGCTTGACCCCGTGAGCAATCGACAGCTTGCCTCCGCTGGTCGTGCCGTACCCCTCCTCCGCGCCGGGCTGATCGCCGGCATCGTCGTCGCCGCCGCGCTCTATCCGCTGGCCGCCGTCACCGGCATCGGCGCGAAGGCCACCGCGCACGCCGTGGAGCAGAAGACGAACATCCTCAAGACCGCGCTGCCGGCCGAGACCTCGTACGTCTACGCGCCCGACGGCAGGACCGTGCTGACCATGTTCTACGAGGAGTACCGGCAGTACACCAAGATCGAGAACATGTCGCCGAACATCCAGCAGGCGATCGTCGCCGCCGAGGACAACCGCTTCTACCAGCACCACGGCGTCGACCCGAAGGGCGTGGCCCGCGCGTTCGTCTCCAACGCCCGCTCCGGCGGCGTCTCCCAGGGCGCCTCCACGCTCACCATGCAGTACGTGCGGATGGCGCTGCGGGACAGCGCCAGCACGCCCAAGGAGGTCCAGGAGGCCACCCAGCAGACCAGCCTGCGCAAGGTCAAGGAAATGCGGATGGCGCTCGACATCGAGAAGCACCTGACCAAGGAGCAGATCCTCGAGCGCTACCTCAACTCGGCCTACTTCGGCCACCGGGCGTACGGGATCTACGCCGCGTCGCAGATCTTCTTCTCCAAGACCCCGGCCACGCTCAGCCCCGTCGAGGCGGCCACCCTGGCCGGCCTGGTGAAGTCGCCCTCGGAGTACGACCCGATCACCTCCGACCAGAAGGACGCCACCGGCCGGCGCAACTACGTGCTCGACAACATGTCCCGCCTCGGCTTCATGTCACCGGACGCCGCCGCGGCGGCCAAGGGACAGCCGATCAAGCTGAAGCTGACCGACCCGCCGAACGACTGCGCCGCGATCGACGGCGCGCACCGGAGCTGGGGCTTCTACTGCGACTACCTGAAGAACTGGTGGAGCGCGCAGCCCGCCTTCGGCGAGAACCGGCTGGAACGGATGGACAAACTGCGCCGCGGCGGCTACCGGATCGTGCTCGCGCTCGACCCGAAGACCCAGGCGGCGGCCGAGAAGAACGTCGGCGCGAAGGACAACACCGGCAGCCCGTTCGCCAACGGCATCGTGGTCGCCGAGCCCGGCACCGGGCGGATCAAGGCGATGGCGGTCAACCGGAACTACTCGCTGGACCTCGCCGAGAACCCGAACAGCTCCAACCCGGAGGCCGGGCCCAAGGTGAAGGCGAACTACCCGAACACGGTGGCGCCGCTGCTCGGCGGCGGGACGCTCCCCGGCTACCAGGCCGGGTCGACGTTCAAGATGTTCCCGATGCTCGCCGCGCTCAACGCCGGCATGCCGCTCTCCACCGCGTACGACTCGCCGTACACGTACAAGTCGGCGGTCTACGACGGGTGGGCGCCGTCGAACGCCAGCGGCGCGATGACCGGACGGCAGACCATGTGGTCCGGCTTCGGCAAGTCGGTGAACACCTACTTCGTGCAACTGGAGGAGAAGATCGGCGCGGACACCGGGGTGCGCCTGGCCGAGCAGTTGGGGCTGCGCTGGCGCACCGACGTGGACAAGGACCAGGCGTCGCCGGGCAAGGCGAAGAAGTGGGGCGCGTTCACGCTCGGCGTCTCCGACGCCACCCCGCTGGAGATGGCGAACGCGTACGCGACTGTCGCCGCCGACGGGCGCTACTGCGAGGCGATCCCGGTCAACGCGATCATGAACCGGGACGGCACGCCGGCCACCTGGTCCACCCCGGGCGGGGTGCAGCGGGAGGTGGCGAAGCCCCGGTGCCGGCAGGTGGTCAACGCGGACGCGGCCCGGGCCGCCACCGACGCGGCGCGCTGCCCCACCGGCGACACCCCGGCCAAGGGGACCTGCGGCGGCTGGTCGACCGCCGACAGCGTGCGCAGGACGGTCGGCCGGCCGGTCGCCGGCAAGACCGGCACCACCGACAGCACCCGGTCGGCGTGGTTCGTCGGCTACACCCCGGAACTCGCCGCGGCCAGCTTCATCGCCGACCCGGACAACCCGTTCAACGCGGTGGGCGACGGGCAGTCGCAGATCCCGGTGAACGCGGTGGCGCAGACGCTGCGCGACGCGCTGAAGGGGCAGCCCACCCGCCAGTTCACCCCACCGTCGGACCAGATCGTCGGCGCCGGGCCATGATCCACCCGGGGGTGCGCCCGGGCCGGTCGATCAGGGAGTTCGCGGGCGCGAACTCCCTGATCGACGTCAGCGCAGGTCGGCCGCCACGAACGACCACAGCTCCAGGTCGACCCGGGCGCCCCGGACGAAACCGGCGTTGCGCAGCAGGCCCTCGTAGCTGAAGCCGGCCTTCTCGGCGACCCGCCGGGACGCGACGTTGCCCGGCGCCACCCGCAGCTCCACCCGGTGGAAACCGTGCTCCAGGATCAGCGCGATGGCCACCCCGTCCACCGCCTCCGCCGCCAGGCCGAACCCGCGGGCCTGCGGCGCGAGCGCGTACGACACCTCGGTGAGGCGGGCGCCCCAGTCGGTGCGCCGGGTCCAGAGGCAGCCGACCACCCGCTTGTCCTCGCGGCGCACCACCGCCCAGTGGTCGCCGTCGCCGCTGCCCCGCCGCTGCCGGGCCAGCTCGGTGCACCAGGCCCGCCCGTCGATCTGCCCGGCCGCCTCGGCCAGCGGCAGCCAGCGCTGCGTCTGCCGGTCGGCGAACACCTCGTCCACCGCCTCCGCGTCCGCCGCGACGAGCCGCCGCACCTCCGTCCGCGGGGTGGAGACGGTCAGCGCCGGAAACCGGCGGACCGCCACCTGACCGATCACGCGGACGCCGTCGCGGGCACCCGGGCGGCGGCCACCAGGCGGTCGGCGGCCCCGGGGAGCGCGGCCCAGTGCGGCACGAGCTGCGAGGCGTGCACGCCCTGGTGGACGAAGCCCTCCGGCGTGCCGCCGCCCCACTGCCAGGCCGGCCGGTCACCGGCGCGCGGGGTGAGCACTGCCGCGTGCTGCTTGTGCCCGGTCACCGTGACGCCGGCCGGGACGACCACGCTGTCGGTGACCGAGGTGGCCTCCCGGTAGCCCACCACCAGGCCGTCGCGGACCGTGCCGACCGCGTCGAGCACCCCGCACATCGGCAGGCCGTCCAGCTCGCGGGCCAGCCAGAGCAGGCCGGCGCCCTCGGCCACCACCGGGCGGCCGGTACGGGCCAACTCGGCCACCGCGATGCAGAGCCGGCGGTTGGCGGAGAGCTGATCCGCGTACGTCTCCGGGAGCCCGCCGCCGACGACGAGCGCGCGGACCCCGGCGGGCAGCGCCTCGTCGCGCAGCGGGTCGAGCGTGACCACCTCGGCGCCGGCGGCGCGCAGCAGCTCGGCGGTCTCCGGATGGCTGTAGCTGCCGGCCGGGCCGCCGGCGAGCGCGACCACCGGCCGCTGCCCGGCGCCGGGCGGCCCGTCCGCCGGCTCGGCCGACCACGGCTCGACGGTCAGCGCGGGCGCGGACCGGGCCAGCGTCAGCAGCCGGTCCAGGTCGACGGTGGCGGCCACCGCCTCACCCAGCCGGCGCACGCCCCGCTCGGCCTCGGCGTCGCCGCGCACCACCGGCGCGGCGCCGTGCCGGCGAGCGGGCAGCACCGGTGGCAGCTCGTGCCGGCGCAGCGCGCCGTAGACCGGCACCCCGACGTCGTCGAGCGCCTCGCGCAGCAGCGCCTCGTGCCGGGGCGAGGCCACCCGGTTGAGGATCACGCCGCCCAGCCAGAGCTGCTCGTCGTACGCCCGGAAGCCGTGCACCAGCGCGGCCACCGACTGGCCCATCGCGGCCACGTCGACCACCAGCACCACCGGGCTGCGCAGCGCGGTGGCGACGGCGGCGGTGGACTCGCTCTCCGGCCGGCCGGCGACCGAGTCGTAGAGCCCCATGGTGCCCTGCACCAGCGCGAAGCCGGCCCCGGCCGCGCCGTGCGCGAAGAGCGGGGCGATCCGCTCCGGGCCGACCAGGCGCGGATCCAGCGTGCGCCCCGGCCGGCCGGCGGCCAACCCGAGGTAGGCCGCGTCCACCTGGTCCGGCCCGACCTTGAACCCGGCCACCGCCATGTCCCGGTCGGCCAGGGCCGCCAGCAGGCCGAGGGAGAGGGCACCGGTGCCGTGCCCCGAGGAGGGTGCGCTCAGCACGACGCGGGGCACGTCGGTCATCATCGACTCCTGGATCCGGGGGATTTCCGCCCGCGTGACCATACCCGTCCGACCCCGCGCGCGGCGTCCGCCCGGGCGCCGGGATTCCGCCGGCAGCCACGAGTGGCCCGGCTCATACGGGTAGCCTTTGCCAACGTGTACCGGTTCCTGCTGACCCCGCGCTGGCTCGGCTACCTCGCGCTGACCCTGGTGGCCGCCGCGGTGATGGTGTTCCTGGGCAACTGGCAGTTGGACCGCTACCACGGCCGGACCGCGATCAACGAACGGATCGACGCCGGCGCGACGATGACCCCCGCGCCGCTGCGCGACGCCCTGCCCGCGCCGACCGGCCCCGCCGGGAGCGTCGGCCCGGCCCCGGCCGAACGGCTCACCTGGAGCCGGGTCACCGCCACCGGTCGCTACGACAGCGCGAACGACGTCCTGATCCGCGGCCGCACCGTGGACAGCACTGTCGGCTTCGAGGTGCTCACCCCGCTGGTGCTTGCCGACGGCAGCGCGGTGCTCGTCGACCGGGGCTGGATCCCGCCCGTCCCGGGCGGCGGCGCGACCGTCCAGCCGTCGGTGCCGGCGGCGCCGACCGGCGAGGTGACGGTCACCGGCCGGGTGGTCGGCAGCGAGAGCGGCGGCGGCGCGGTCGCCCGCCGCGACGGCAAGCTGGAGGCCCGGCGGATCGACGTCTCCCGCCTGGCGAAGCAGCTTCCCTACCCGGTGACCGGCGGCTACGTGCTGCTGGACGGGCAGACCCCGGCCGCCGACCCGGCCTTCCGGGCGGTGCCGATCGGGCACACCAACAACTGGCAGAACTTCGGCTACGTGTGGCAGTGGTGGATCTTCGCGGTGATGAGCCTGGTCGGCTACGGCTGGGTGGCGCGCCGGGAGGCCCGCCGGCAGGCCGGCCTGGACGGCCCGCGCGTGCCGGTGGACCGGGCCGCCGAGCCGGCCGCCGCCGGCCCCGCCGCGTCCTGAGCCCCGGACCGGGCGCTCAGCCGCCGACCCGGCCGGCGTGGATCGCCCGGACCGCGTCGATCGTGTCCGCCTCGGCGGCGGTCTTGTCGTCGCGGTAGCGCACCACCCGGGCGAACCGCAGCGCCATCCCGCCCGGGTAGCGGCTGCTCGTCTGCACCCCGTCGAAGGCGATCTCGACCACCTGCTCCGGGCGGACCCGCACCACCCAGTCGCCCTTCTCCACGGCCAGCGACAGGAACCGCTCGGTCTGCCAGCGCAACGTCTCGTCGGTGAGCCCCTTGAACGTCTTGCCGAGCATGACGAACTCGCCGCTGCTCGGGTCGCGGGCGCCCAGGTGCAGGTTGGACAGCCAGCCCTGACGCCGGCCGCTGCCCCACTCGACCGCGAGCACCACCAGGTCGAGCGTGTGCCGGGGCTTGACCTTGACCCAGGCAGCGCCGCGTCGCCCCGCGTCGTAGGGCGCGGCCGGGTCCTTGACCACCACGCCCTCCTGCCCGGCGTCGACCGCCGCGGCGAACGCGGCGGCGGCCCGCTCCGGGTCGTCCACCTCCACCCGGCCGACCAGCAGCGCCGGGTCCACCGCGCGGGCCAGCGTCGCCCACCGCTCCCGCCCGGGCAGGTCGATCAGATCGGCGCCGTCGAGGTGCAGCAGGTCGAAGAAGTACGGCGTGAGCACCGGCTCGCCGACCCGCTCGGCGGCGGCCAGCACGGCCGGCGCGACAGAGGTGCGGCCGGTGGTGCTGGGCGTGGTGCGCCGCGCCGCGTGGCTCGACGTCTGCTGGAACGGCAACGGGCGGCCGGTCGCGTCCAGCGCGATCGCCTCGCCGTCGAGCACCAGCTCACGGGCGGGCAGCGCGCGGACGGCGGCCACCACCTCGGGCAACCGGCCGGTGATCTCGTCGAGGCTGCGGGTGAAGACCGCGACGTCCGCCCCGGAACGGTGCACCTGGATGCGGATGCCGTCGAGCTTGACGTCGACCACTGCCGGAACGCCGGTGGCGGTGAGCGCCTCGTCGACCGTGGGGGCGCTCTGCGCCAGCATCGGGGCGAGCGGGCGACCCACCTGGAGCCCGAAGCCGGCCAGCGCGGCGGCGCCGCCGGTGAGCGCCGCGACCGCCACCGTCCGCAGGTCACCGGCGAGCAGCAGGGCCCGCCGGACGGCCGTCACCGGCACGTCGGCGGCCCGGGCCACCGCCTCGGCCAGCAGGCCGGCCTGGGCGCCCTGCCGCAGCTCGCCGCGGAACAGCCCGACCAGCAGGCGCTGCTCGTCGGCGGTGGCGGCGGCGAACAGCCGACCGACCAGTTCCCGCCGCCGGGCCTGGGAGCCGGCGCCGCCGACCCGGGAGATCTCCTCGATCCGCGCGTCGACGGCGGCCACCGTCAGGGTCGGCTCGGCCGCCGGTGGCGGCAGCTCACGCAGGCCCGCCCAGCCGACGCCGGTCTGCCGCTGCCGCAGCTCACCGGCGAGGTAGCCGGCGCCGGCCGGGATCTCGCCCGGGTCGAGCGCGCGCAGCGCGGCGGCCAGCAGCTCCACCTTGGCCCGCCGGCCGCCGGTGGCCCCTACCGCGGCCGAGGTGGCCGCCAGCTCCGCGAAACGCACGCCCACATCCTGCCAGCCGGCGGTGACACCGGGGCGGTTCCGGCGGGTCAGGCCGAGACCGGCTCCTCGACGCGCAGCCCGCGCCCGCGCACCCCGTCGGCGACCCGGGTGAGCAGCGCGTCGAGCGTGACCAGCGTGGCCGAGAGCTCACCAAGCTGTTCCTTGAGCGTGGCCTCGGGCCACGCGGAGACGTCGACGTCCCCCAGAGCACGGACAGCGGCCTGAAGCCGCGCCATCTCATCGTTCGTACGCATGTTCGAAAGGCTATAACACCTGGCCGGCCGACACACCGCAAACTCCGACATCCATCCCGAAGTTACGGTTTCGACACCGGGCGTGTCGGGACCGGACAGAGGCACCGGGCGGGAGCGATATGCCGCAGAGGCATAATTATGACTGTCAGGCATATCGCTCTCCGCCTCTTCGTTCTATCCTCGGCGTCACCCACCGTGACCGAACCGGCGGATGCGGCGGAGCGGGCGACGCGGCGGAGTGGGCGACGCGGCGGAGTGGGCGACGCGGCGGAGTGGGCGACGCGGGGGGGGGGGGGGGGGGGGCGCCGCCCCCCCCCCCGCGGTCCCCCGGCCCCCCGCGGACCCCCCCCCCCCCCCCCCCCCGGCCCGGGCCGCCCCCCCCGGGCCCCCTCGC
>NZ_JBITEP010000027.1:62953-82612 GCF_044455315.1 Micromonospora sp. NPDC051300
CGGGGGGGGGGCGGGGGGGGGGGGGGCGCGGGGGGGGGGGGGGCGGGGGGGGGGGGGGGGCGCGGGGGGGGGGGGGGCCCCCCCCCCCCCCCCCCCCGCCCGGCCCCCCCCCCCCACCGCGCTGACACCGCCCGACGCCCGCCCCGGTCAGGCGCGGCCCGCCTCGGCCACCTTCGCCAGCAGCAACGCCTCGGCCAGGCAGACCCGGGCGAACTCCCCCAGGTGCAGGCTCTCGTTCGGCCCGTGCGCCCGGGCGTGCGGGTCCTCCACGCCGGTCACCAGGATCGCCGCGCCCGGGAACATCTCCTGGAACGTGGCGATGAACGGGATCGAGCCGCCCACGCCGATGTCGACCGGGTCGGTGCCGTCCCAGGCGCTCCGGAACGCCGCCCGCGCGGCGTCGAACATCGGCCCGCTGGCGTCGATCACGCAGGGCGCGCCGTCGTGCTCGAACGTCACCGTCACCTGCGCGCCCCACGGCGCGTGCCGCTCCAGGTGCGCGGTGAGCGCCGCGTACGCCTTCTTCGGGTCGTCACCCGGCGCCAGCCGTACGCTCAGCTTCGCCTTCGCGGCCGGGACCAGCGCGTTCGGCGCCTCCCCGGTGGTCGGCGCGTCGACGCCGAGGATCGCCAGCGCCGGCTTCGTCCAGAGCCGGTCGGTGATCCGGCCGGTGCCGAACAGCCGCGCGCCCTCGACCAGGCCGGCCTCCGCGCGGAACCGGTCCTCCGGGTAGTCGACGCTCGCGCCCTCCCGGGTGGCCAGCCCGTCCACCGCGACGTCGCCGGCGTCGTCGTGCAGCGTGCCGAGCAGCTTCACCAACGCGGTGAGCGCGTCCGGCACGGCGCCGCCGAACATGCCGCTGTGCACCGCGTGGTCGAGCGTGCGGACCTCCACGAAGCAGTTCACGATGCCGCGCAGCGAGGTGGTCAGCGCCGGCACGCCCACGTCCCAGTTGGTCGAGTCGGCGATCACGATGACGTCCGACACCAGGTCGTCGCGGTGCTCGGCGAGCAGCCGCTCCAGCGAGTCCGAGCCGTACTCCTCCTCGCCCTCGACGAACAGCACCACGCCCACCGGCAGCCGGTCGCCGAACGCGCGCAGCGCGGCGACGTGCGCCATGATGCCGGCCTTGTCGTCGGCGGCGCCCCGGCCGTAGAGGCGACCGTCGCGCTCCTCCGGCTCGAACGGGTCGGACTCCCACAGCGACAGGTCGCCGACCGGCTGCACGTCGTGGTGGGCGTAGAGCAGCACGGTGGGCGCGCCGGCCGGGGCCGCCCTCGTCCCGATCACCGCCGGCTGGCCGCCGGAGCGGACGATCCGGGTGTCCAGGCCGCAGCCGCGTAGCAGCTCCGCCACCGCCTCGGCGGAACGCTCCACGTGCGAGTGGTCGAAGCCCTCGAAGGCGATGCCCGGGATGCGGACGAGTCGTTCCAGGTCGGCACGGACACCGGGCAGTTCCCGCTCGACGGCGGCCCGCACCTCGGACTCGGAGATGATCGGAGTGGTCATGACCGGAATCGTATGCCGGCCTTACCCGGCCACGCCGTCCGAGCCCGGACGCCGCCCGAACCGCACGAAGTAGCGGTCCGGATCGTGCGGCAGGTCCGGCGCGCCGTCGACGACCAGGTCCACCGCCGCCGAAGTGCCGTCGGCGGCGAAGTGCGCCCGCTCCCCGGCGTGCCAGCGGCGCAGCTCGGGCAGCACCTGCGCGCCGTCGCGGGCCAGCGCCCGGGACAACCGCAGCTCGGCCGGCGCGGTGACCAGCACGGAGAGCGTCAACTCGGGGCGTACCACGGCGCGGGCGGCGCTCACCCCCTCGACGATCAGCACCGGCGCCGCCGGCACCGGCACCACCCGGTCCAGGAAACACCCGCGCACCCAGCTGTACCGGCGGTAGCCGCCCGCCCGGCCGGCCCGCACCGGCCCGAGCACCCACTCCTCCAGCCGGGTCCAGAACGTGAGCTGGTCGTCCCAGCCGTCGAGCAGGTCGTCGGTGCGGACCAGCGGCGGTCGCTCACCCGTGGCCGCCGCGAAGGCGTCCGCGAGGCGCGTCGCGAACACGCTCTTGCCCGCGCCGCTCGGCCCGTCGACAGCAACCAGCCGGGTACGCCCCAACCGCGCCGGCCCGGCCAGCACCCGCCGGACCGGTCCGGCGTACGCCTCGACCACCGCAACGTTCACCCGACCGACGCTAACGTTCCCCCGTCCGCTGGATCCTGCGACCTGCGCGGACCGTTTCGCCAGGCGGTGTCGGGGCGCCCCGGGCATGATCTGGGGGTGCTCCATGACGTGATGTGTCCGGGCGTCGACGCCCTCCTGGAACAGGCCCGCGCCGGTCTCCGCCGGCTCACCCCGCACGAGACCGTCGAGACGGTCCGCAACGGCGCGCTGCTGATCGACACGCGCACCGAGTCGCAGCGTCGCGAGGAGGGTGAGCTGCCCGGCGCGATCGTCATCGACCGCACGGTGCTGGAGTGGCGGCTCGACCCGGCCAGCGAGTGGCGCATCCCGGAGGCGATCGGCTACGACCGCGAGATCGTGGTGGTGTGCCGGCAGGGCTACAGCTCCAGCCTGGCCGCCGCCAGCCTTCAGACGCTCGGCCTGCGCCAGGCCACCGACATGATCGGTGGCGTGCAGGGCTGGCGGGAGGCCGGGCTGCCGATGTCCGACCGGCCGGCCGACGTGCGCCACTGACCGGTCCCGCCCCGGTGTCGCCGGACCGCGCGGCCGCCGCCGTCCGGCCGACCGCGCCGCCGGACCGCCCGAGTGCCAGCGTCCGGCCACCCACGCCGCCGGACCGCCCGAGTGCCAGCGTCTGGCCACCCACGCCGCCGGAACGCCCCGGTCACGCCGTGCCGGGCGGCTGCCCGGGCGCGCCGGGCGGCACGAACGGCAGGCCCGGCGGCGGGCCGTGCTCGATCAGCCGCCACAGCGCGTCCGTCTCGAGGTGCTCCTCCACCAGATCGCCGAGCAGGTCCAGCGTCCGCTCCCGGGCCGCCGCGAACGACGTGTCCGGCGCGACCTTGAAGCCCGTCCGGCCGGCCGCCCCGGCGACCTCGGTGAGGAACCGGCGGCGGAACGCGTCGGACTCGAACGCGCCGTGCCAGTGGGTCCCGTACACCGCACCGAGCCGGGCGCCCTCGCCGGCGCCGTCGGCGTCGCGCAGCAACGGCGGCAGCCCCGGATCGGCGGCGGAGACCCGGCCGTGGTGGATCTCGTACCCGTGCACCGGCACGTCCCCGGCGGCGAAGCCCTCGGCCCGGCGGACCGTCTTGCGCCTGTCGAAGGTGATCTCGACGGGCAGCAGCCCGAGGCCGGGCACGCTGCCCCGGCGGCTCTCCACCGAATCGTGGATCACCCGGCCGAGCATCTGGAACCCGCCGCAGATGCCGAGCAGCGGACGGCCCGCCGCGGCGTGCGCCCGCACCGCGTCGGCCAGCCCGGTCTCCCGCAGCCAGGCCAGGTCGGCGACCGTCGACTTGGAGCCGGGCAGCACCACCAGGTCGGCGGCGGCCAACTCGGCCGGCTCTACGGTCAGCCGCACCCGCACCCCCGGCTCGGTGGCGAGCGCCTCCACGTCGGTGGCATTGCTGATCCGGGGCAGCCGGACCACTGCCACGTCCAGCCAGTCGGTGCCGCGGGGCGCCGCCGGCCGGCCGAGCACCCGCCCGTAGGCGAGTGAGTCCTCCGCGTCCAGCCACAGCTCCAGCGCCCAGGGCAGCACGCCGTAGGTGGGCCGGCCGGTGACCTGGCGCAGCATGTCCAGGCCGGGCCGGAGCAGCCCCAGGTCGCCCCGGAACTTGTTGACCACGAAGCCGGCGACCAGCGCCTGGTCGACCGCGTCCAGCAGGGCCACGGTGCCGAACATCGAGGCGAACACGCCGCCCCGGTCGATGTCGCCGACCACGATCGTGGGCAGGCCGGCCTGCCGGGCCAGCCCCATGTTGACGTAGTCACCGGCCCGCAGGTTGATCTCCGCCGGGCTGCCCGCCCCCTCGCAGACCACCACGTCGTACTCGGCCCGCAACTCGGCCAGCGCCGCGTACGCGGTCGCGGCCAGCCGGGGCCGCAGCGTGTGGAAGTTGCCGGCGGTGACCGTGTCGACCGCCTCGCCCAGCAGCACGACCTGACTGGCGTGGTCGCTGCCCGGCTTGAGCAGCACCGGGTTGAACCGCAGGTCCGGCGCGAGCCCGGCGGCTGCGGCCTGCATGGCCTGGGCCCGGCCCAGTTCCCCGCCCCGGCCGTCCGGGCCGACCACCACCGCCGAGTTGTTGCTCATGTTCTGCGCCTTGAACGGGGCGACCCGGACCCCCCGGCGGCGCAGCCACCGGCAGATGCCGGCGGTGAGCACGCTCTTGCCGGCGTCGGAGGTGGTGCCGGCGACCAGCAGCCCGCCGCTCACCGCCCGCCGCCCACCACGCCCACGCCGCCGCGCCGCGCGCCGCGCCCCCGGGCACCGCCTGCTCCGCGCCCGTGGGCACCGCCTGCTCCACGCCCGGTGGTGCCGGCCAGCGCGCGCCAGGCGGCGCGGCCGGTCGTGGCGGCCAGCCGGCCCACGGTCACCGGGTAGAGCGCGGCCAGCCCGAGCGCCGCCAGGCCCACGGTCCCGGAGATCCGGGCCGCCCGCTTCAGGTGCCGCGCCTCCGGCCGGGGGCCGTCGCCGAGGAACGGCCGTGTCTCGGACCGGCCGAAGTACACGTTGCGTCCGCCCAGCCGGACGCCGAGGACGCCCGCCATCGCCGCCTCGCACTGCCCGGCGTTCGGGCTCGGATGGTCGGCCCGGTCCCGCCGCCAGACGTGCCAGGCCGTGGCGCGGTCCCCGTGCGCCACCGGCGCGACGGCCACGGTGAGCAGCCCGGTCAGCCGGGACGGCACCAGGTTCAGCAGGTCGTCCAGCCGGGCGGCCGGGGTACCGAAGCGGGCGTACCGGGTCGAACGGTGGCCGACCATCGCGTCGAGCGTGTTCGCCGCCCGGTAGCCGAGCAGGCCCGGCAGCCCGGCGACCGCGCCCCACACCAGTGGCGCGACCACCGCGTCGGAGGTGTTCTCGGCGACCGACTCGACGGTGGCGCGGGCCAGCTCGGACTCGTCCAGGGCCGAGGGGTCCCGCCCGCACAGGTGGCCGAGGCGGGCCCGGGCGGCGGGCAGGTCGGCGCGGCGCAGCGCCCGTCCCATCACCCGTGACTCGTGCCGCAGCGTGCGCCCGCCCAGCACCGTCCAGGTGCCGGCGGCCACCAGCGCGGCGCGGGCCGCCGGGTGACGCCGGGTGGCGAGCGCGGCGGCGGCGCCCAGCAGCACCGGCGCGCCGACCGCCAGCGCCGTGAACGCCGTGCCGGCCGACCGGCGGGGGCGGTAGAGCCGCCGCTCCAGTGCACCTGCCGCCCGGCCGAAGCCGGCCACCGGATGCCACCGGCGTGGGTCGCCGAGCAGGGCGTCGAGCGCGTAGCCCGCCACCAGCCCGGTCGCGTTCGCCATGGCGCTCGCCTGCCGCACCCGTCACCACCTCCGGCCGGCCAGCCTAGCCGTACCCGGTCATCCGCCGCGGCCGTCACGTGCCGCTGCCGGCCTGCGCACCCGCGGCGGTCGCGCCGATGCCGCCCCGGCCCGCCGTCGGGGTCGGCCTGCGCCGACGCGGGGTGGCGACGACGGTGTCGCCACCCCGCGCCCCCGTGGCGCGTCGCGGACGCTCAGGCGGACACCGGGGTACGCCGCCGGCTACGGCGACCCGAGGCGGCCCCGCCGGCCGACCTGACGTCGCCCGACACCGCGCCGGCCGGCCCGTCGCCGACCGGCGACCCGACCTCGGCCAGTTCGTCGTCCTCGGTCGGGTCCCGCCCGTCACTCCCCTCGGCGGCCAGCTCGTCGTCCTCCCCCGCACCCGGCTCGGTGAACCGGACGCCCGGACCGGCGGCGGATCCGCCCGACTCGATGCCGGCCGGTCCGGCGGAACGCGCGCCGTCGTCGGCGCGGGGCCGGGCATCGAACGGGTCGAGGTCGAGCATCCGGTCGAGCGTGCCGGTGAGGCCGACCCGTGCCGCGCCGAACTCCGGCAGGAAGTCGTCGTCGAACGGCCTGTCGTCGATCGTGGTCGGGGCCTGCTCGTCCGGCACCGGCTCGGTCGCCTCGCCGTGCACCCGCCGCTCCGCCTCGGCGTCCTCGACGGAGCTGGTGGCCGCGCGCGGCTGGTTGCGCAGGAAGCGGGACCGCCCCCGGGACAGGTCGTGCCCGACCGCGACCGCCTCCAGCTCGTAGAGCGTGCGGTGGTTGCCGGCCTCGTCGGTCCAGTCGCGGGTGTAGAGGCGGCCGGCGACGATCACCGGGTCGCCCAGGGTCACCGACGCCGCCACCCCCTCGGCCAGTCGTCGCCAGCAGTTCACCCGCACCCGCAGGCTGTTGCCGTCGACCCAACGGCCGCTGTCCCGGTCGAGCCGGCGCGCGGTCGAGGCGACCTTGAAGTTGGCCACCAGCGTGCCGCTCTGCGTGGTGCGGCGCCACTCCGGCGCGGTCAGCACGTTGCCGACGATCGTGACGTAGGTGTCGAACATCGCCCCTCCCAGGGATCGGTTGTCCGGGTGAGCGTGGACCGGACCGCCTCGCCGGTGCATCCCGCCGACCCCCGCCCTGTGGACGACCACCGGCTTGTGGACAACCCCCTGATCAAGGTCTCCGTCTGCTAGGCCGATCGGCCCTACGGGACGGACCTGCGGCGACACATGATCGGAACGTGACCGGCGGGAGGCGTTCCGGAGACGCCCCGGTTGGGTAAGTACTTGATCAACCGAGAGAAAGGGAGCGCCGATGCTTCTCCGAGACGTCCGCGAGGCAGGGCGATGAGCGCCGTGGCGAACCCCGCGACCGTGGGCGAGTGCCTGCGGGTCGGTGCCGGGTTCTCCCAGGGCGACCGCAACTGGATCGCCGAGCAGTTCGCGACGCTTGACGCCCGGCTCGCCGGCTTCCACGCCGACGCCACCGAACTGGAGGTGTCGGTCAAGGACCGCGAGGCCCGGGGCCAGAAGGTGACCCTGGAGTGCTGGGTCGCCGGCCGGCAGAAGATCGTCACCACCTCGACCGAGGAGGACCTGCACGCCGCGCTCAACGACGTCCGGGACGACCTGCGCCGCAAGCTCAACGACGCGAAGACCCGGCAGGAGCCGCGCAACAACAAGCACCTGCGCGAACAGCCCGCCCCCGTCGATCTGGACGACGCGCCGCGCCTGGACGCCGAGACCGCCTGAGTTTCGTCCGCCCCCGCCCGCACGGTGCCGGCGGGCGGGGGCGCCACGTCCACGGGTGAGAAGGTGCCCCTTCTCTACCGCAGGCGTTAACAGGGGGCCCCGCCTTACACCCCTACCGCCGGGTAGCTCGGCGGCGTACCGTCGCGGTCGTGGAACCGGACGTGCTGGGAGCGCCCTACGAGCGGCGCACGATCGAGCTGGGCACCGACGACGAGGGACCGGTCGTCGCGACAGTGGTCCGCCGCCGCGCCGACCGCCCCACCGGCCGGGCCGTGCTCTACGTGCACGGCTTCGTCGACTACTTCTTCCAGACCCACGTGGCCGACTTCTTCGCCGAGCGCGGCTGGGACTTCTACGCCCTCGACCTGCGCAAGTACGGCCGCAGCCTGCTCCCGCACCAGACCCCGAACTTCTGCCGCGACCTGAGCGACTACTTCCCCGAGCTGGACGCCGCCGCGGAGATCATCCGCGCCGACGAGGGCCACGAGACGCTGCTCGCCATGGGCCACTCGACCGGCGGCCTGATCATCTCGCTCTGGGCGGACGCCCGCCGCGACGCCGGCCTGGTCGACGGAATCGTGCTGAACAGCCCCTTCTTCGACATCAACGCCCCCTGGGTGGTCCGTCGCCCCCTCGCGGCCGCCGTCTCCCGCCTGGGCCGCCGGGCGCCGCAGCGCATCCTGCCATTCGGTCTCGGCACCGTGTACGGCGAGAGCCTGCACGCCGACCACCGCGGCGAGTGGCGCTACGACCTGGCGTGGAAGCCGCTCGCCGGGTTCCCGGTCCGGGCCGGCTGGCTCAACGCGATCCGCACCGGCCAGCGGCGGCTGCGGGCCGGGCTGGACATCCCGGTGCCGGTGCTGCTGGCCTGTTCCACCCGCAGCTTCCGGGGCGCGAAGTGGCACGAGAGCGCCACCGGGGCCGACGCGGTGCTCGACGTGGAGCACATGGTGCGCTGGGCGCCCCGCCTCGGCCGGCACGTCACCCTGGCCCGCTTCGACGGTGGGCTGCACGACCTCACGCTGTCCAGCCCCGGCGTACGCGAGAAGGTCTTCGCGGAGGTCGGCCGGTGGGCGGAGGGCTTCCTCCGCGCCGGCCCGACCGAGCCGGAGCCCGCGCCGCCGGCCCCCCGCCGCCCGGCCAAGGAACCCGCCGACGCGAGCGCCGAGGGCTGAACTGCCGGCCGTCTCGTTCGGTAGGTGGTGAGAAGGGGTCCCCTCTCTACCGGAGGCGTCAGGAAGGGGCCCCTCCTTCCGCTGCCTCGGCGAGCGCGGTCCGGATCCGGTCGAACGTGGCGATCGGGTGCCCGCCGTCGCGGGCCGGCAGCAGCAGGCCCAGGCAGCGCGGCACCGGCTCGTCCGCCGCCCCGGCCTCCACCGTGAAGACCGGCGCGCCCACGTACCCGGCGGGCAGCTCGACGGTCACCCGCACCCCGTCGGCGTCCCGGACGACCCGCTCGACCACCGCCTCCAGCGGCCGCGACCCGTCGTCGCCGACGCCCAGCGCCAGCACGAACGCCGAGCCGGGCGTCGCGCCGATCCGGGCGACCGCGCCGGCCGGCGCGGCAAGCGCCTCGGTGACCTGCTGGGTACGCCAGCGCCAGCCCCGGTCGTCGGCGTGCCCGTGCAGCCCGCCGGTGGGCATGGCGGCCACCCCCAGCTCCGGCAGGCGCAGCCAGTGGTCGGCGAAACCGGGCAGCTCGATCGGCTCCGCCGCCCCCTCGGCCGGCTCGGTGACGCTCGGCCGCAGCAGAATCTCCCCGTACGGCCGGTCGGTGAGCGCGTCGGCGGTGAGCAGCCACTCGTGCGCGACCTCCCCGTCGTCGGTGGCGCCGACCAGCTCGCTGTAGAAGAAGGCGGTGCCGACCGTGCCGGCCGGCGCGCCGGACCGCTCCGACCCGGCCACGGGCAGGATCGACCGCCCGAGGTGCTGGCACAGCTCGAAGACGATCTCGTTCTCGGTTTCCTGGTCGAGCAGCATCCGCCGAGGGTACGGACCGGGGTGCGCGCGCCGGCCGGGGACCCGCCGGAACACAGGTGCCGCCTGCGGCCCCGGCGTGGGACGCTGGCGGCGACGTGGGCGCGCCCACCCGTACCCCCGGCCGGGCCGGAGCCGGCGGTACCCTCTTGGCGCGACGACAGTCGACGCGCGCCCGTAGCTCAGCGGATAGAGCAGGGGACTTCTAATCCCAAGGCCGCAGGTTCGAATCCTGCCGGGCGCACAGGCACTTCCCTCCTCTGACCCGCTCGCGTGGGGCTATTCGTGGTGCGAGCGCGCTACGGTGGCCCCGTGGCAGCCTCGAACGGACGCACCAAGCGCCAGCGCGGCGAGATCGAAACCCTTCCCAGCGGGTCACTGCGCGTGAAGGTCTATGCCGGCGTCGACCCGATCAGCAGGAAGCGGCACTACCTGACCGAGGTCATCCCCGCCGGCCGCACCGCCGCCAAAGAAGCCGAGAAGGCGCGTACCCGGTTGCTGGCCCAGGTGGACGAGCGACGCAACCCGCGCACCCGCGCCACGCTCGACCAACTCCTAGACAGGTGGCTTGAGGTGGCCGACATCGAGGCCACCACCCGTATGGGCTACGTGAACAAGCTCAACAAGCACGTACGGCCGGTGCTAGGCAAGCTGCCGGTCGGCCGGCTCGACGCCGAGACGTTGGAGTCGTTCTACGCGAGCCTGCGCCGCTGCCGCGACTGGTGTGGCGGCAAGGCGTTCGTGAGGCACCGCGTGGAGGGCGACCACATCTGCACTGCGAAGTGCCGGCCGCACGTCTGCAAGCCGCTCAGCGCCTCATCAGTGCGCCAGATCCACTGGATCCTCAGTGGTGCTCTCAGCCGCGCGGTCCGGTGGCGTTGGATCGCCGTCAACCCCGCTAGCCAGGCCGAGCCACCCGCACCGCCGCACCCCGACCCGCAGCCGCCGGGTCCGGCCGACGCAGCCCGCATCATCAGCGAGGCGTGGCGCGACCCGGATTGGGGTGCGTTGGTCTGGCTCGCCATGACGACCGGCGCCCGCCGTGGCGAACTGGCCGCGCTGCGCTGGCACCATCTCGACTTGACCGCTGGTGTGCTGACGCTGCGGCGCAGCGCCTACCTGGACGAGCATGGCCAGCTACAGGAGAAGGACACCAAGACGCACCAACAACGGCGGGTAGCGCTCGACCCGGAGACGATTGAAGTGCTCCGCGAGCTACACGGCCGGTACGTTGACCGCCTGGCGCAGCTCGACTCGGACACCGACCCCGCCGACTACGTCTTCTCCCCTGAGCCGGACAACAGCCGGGGTTACCGGCCCGACACCATCACCCAGCGGTACGGCCGGCTCGCCAGTCGGCTCGACATCGACAGTCACATCCACGCGCTACGCCACTACTCGGCTACTGAGTTGATCAACGCAGGCGTCGACGTGCGGACGGTCGCCGGACGGCTCGGTCATGGCGGCGGCGGGACGACGACACTTAGGGTTTACGCCGCCTGGCTGTCAGAGTCTGACCAACGGGCCGCCAGGACGCTCGCCGCTCGCATGCCGCCGCGTCCCAGTGTCTCGCAACGAAGCACCATGGCGACGAGCCCGTACGAGACGATCGCTGCGGCGCTGCGGCGGCAGATTATGGCTGGTCAGCTACAGCCTGGCGACCAGCTCCCTACAGTTTCCGAACTTGCGGCGGCGTACAACGTCTCGGTTGGTACCGCTCACCGCGCGGTGGCTCTACTCGCCGGAGAGGACATGGTCACCGTTACCCGAGGACGTCGAGCAGCCGTCGCAGCTAGGGGCATGAGGGCACGTCGGATTGCCCGAATGGGGGTCCAGGATAGTCCCGACGCCGAGTTAACCTGACCGTCCGCTCTGCACTCGCATATCCGAGGTCTGACGGTCAGGATTGATGACAAAGGTACACGATTTTGGGATACACATGTACGTTCCATTCAGGTAGCATGACCTCATGCCCACAGCGCTCGCGGACCTCCGCGTCTCGGTCGAAGCAGACCTTGCGAACGACGGGTACGCAATCATTGATGATTGCGACACGGACACGGTTGAGCGACTCACCCAGCAATTGGGCAAGGTGACAAGTAGCTGGCAGGAATTGGTTCCAATACCCAAACATGCCGCAGACCCCTGGAGCCTATCCGGCCAATACGGGTTGGGTCAGTTTCCCTGGCATATAGACGGGGCGATAGCCTCGAACCCACCGAAGTTTTTTGTCTTGCACTGCCTAACGGCATCGAGCGCAACGGAGCCGACAGAGCTACTCGATTTCGCCCACCCATCCACTCAGGATGCAGCACAGTTGCTAGCCAGGGTTGTATTACGAGCGAAAAGCAGGAGCGGACATGTGCGATACCTTCCCGCCCTGCTCCGCTCGGGCGGGAAGCCGGTCCTCCGGTGGGATCCAAGAACGTGCGAGGTCGCGCGCCTAGCATGGAAAGGGATAGCACCTTCCATAGAGTCGATGCCGCCAACTTCCGCCGTGAATTGGCAACCAGGACGAGTCGCATTCATCGACAACAGGCGGAATCTCCATCGCCGCCCGCCCGTCAGAGCCACTGGCCCTCGGGAACTGAAGCGGCTCTACATCTATTGAGAACGAGGAAGATCGAATGTGGGGCTACGAAGACTTCGTCGCCAAGGCGAAGCTTTACTTTAATCGCGCCGCGAACCACGACGAGGATGATGACGAGTTTGTACTCTGGCTCTTACTTGGTCTTGAATTCCTCCTCCGGGCCCCACTCTCACAAATGCACCCTTCCCTACTTGCTGCGCCCGAGGGAAACAGTCTCCTACACGCCGCCGGGATTACGAAGGCTGACGCACACCCGCGTTCGGTGACGACGAAGACCGTCGTAGACCGCCTCAAGTTCGTAATTGAAGGGTTCGGAGACGACCGGCAGCGCGACGCCATCTTTCTAGCCAACCTGCGGAATCAGGAACTGCATTCTGCCGACGCCGCCCTGGCCGAGATACCCGAGGAGCAGTGGTTACCACGGTTTCTGGCCGTCGCCTCGTCTATTTGTGAGCACCTAGATATGCCCATATCCGATGTCTTGGATTCCGGCATCGTTGCCCATGCGGGTAAATTGAGCGTCGAGGTGGACCGAGCGGTTCATCAAGCCGTTCGCACCTTGATCGAGAAGTCGAAATATATGTATGAGCACCTGACAGAGCCAGAACGGCAAGCCCGCATTCGGACTGTCACACATACTCCCACTGGACACAGAAGGCTTTTAGCTCATGCAGTTAGTTGCCCTGCATGCGGAAATCAGACACCACTTCATTTGACTCCTGGGCGCACAACGAAAAGCAAATACGATGAGGAAAGCGGTGAGATTGTCCATAGCGTCATTCATTTAGCCACGGGCTTATCCTGTGAAGTTTGCGGCCTAGTGCTGGACGACACGGCGAAGGTAATCGCGGCCGGGATCCCCCGGCTACGCACTATTGAGTATTCCGAAGACCGATATGAAGGCTGGGAAGAGAACGTCGACACGAGCACGCTGTATGGCGGCGAAGACTACGGCAATGACTGATCGGTCGAATGACTGGCGGTTCGAGGTGTCATCATTTGATCGACTATTCCAATTCGGTAGGATATGTCCATGCGCTTGCTAGTTCTCGGTGGAACCTGGTTCGTAGGACATGCGATCGTATCGGCCGCAATCGACGCTGGCTGGGAGGTGACCACCTTCAACCGGGGCACCTCGGATCCCTTTCTAGAGGCCGTGCGATCTATCCGAGGAGACCGGACCCGGATGGAAGACATAACTGCCCTTTCAACTGCGGGCCAGTGGGACGCGGTGATCGACACCTCGGGCTACGTGCCGAGCAACACCCTTGCCATCGCCCGTACGCTCGCGCCCGTCGTTGGCCGGTACGTCTTCATGTCGACAGTCAGCGTGTACCGAGACTGGCCGGTCAAGCCGCTGAGCGAGCGATCCGAGGTGCTATACAGCCCGCCGGACGCCGGCCCGGACTACGGAACCGACACCGAGGACGGTCCGACCCAGTACGGCTACCAGAAGTCCGGCTGCGAGGCTGCAGCAGTCAGTGCGTTCGGAGCGGACCGGACGACGATCCTGCGGCCCGGCGTGGTGGTGGGCCCTCGTGAGTACGTCGGCCGCCTTCCCTGGTGGCTGCGCCGTGTGGCTGCTGGTGGGGAGGTGCTGGCACCAGGCTCTGCCGACCGGACCATTCAGCCGGTCGACGTGCGCGACCTGGCCGCGTTCGCGCTGCGCACCATCGCTGATGAGGCGTCCGGTGCATTCAACGTCTGCTCCCCAATGGGCAACGCAACCTTCGGTGAACTGCTCGCTGACTGTGCCCACTCGACGCGGGCTGATGCCTCCTTAACCTGGGTGCCGAACGATTTCCTGCTTCGTCAGGGCGTCCGTCAGTGGTCCGAGCTACCCCTGTGGCGCACCTTCGATGGCGTGTGGCGCGTCGATGCGACCGCCGCAGAGGCTGCCGGTCTTCGCACCCGCCCGCTCGAACAGACCGTGCGGGAAACCTGGCGGTGGTTGGTCGACAGCGGGGACATCGGCAGCCATGACCGCGCTGCGGAGATCGGAATCAGCCCAGAGAAGGAAGCACAGGTGTTGGCGGCATGGCGCCGCTCAGGTGAGCGGTCGAGCTGAGGTTTCCGACAGCCACGCTGCGATGCGCTCGCCGAGCTGCCGTGCGTCGACGTCACCGTTCCACGGCGCTTCGTTCAGCAGACGCTCGATCCGGGCCAGCCGGCCAGTCAGCGAGACGTTGCGTTTGTGGGGAGGCAGTTCGAGAACGGTACGCAGTGCTTCCGCAGCGCCGTCCTTGTCCCGCATGTGGAGGTGCGCTGCGGCTACGTCGATGTTCGTCCCGTTGATCTGCGAGTACGGCCGCCTCGCCGCCGGCAGCGCTTCGTAGACGCTCAGCGCCTCACGGGCGTACCTTGCGGCCTGGTCACCGTTACGGAGGTCGAGCCATGCGGCGGCGGCGCAAGCCGCGGCGCGCGCGTCTCCGAATGCGAACTCCCCGCCGGTCGAGGTAGCCAGTTCGTCGGGGTGACCCTCTGCCGCCTCCCGGTCCCGCTGGGCAGCGTCCAGCACCGCCGCCACCGACTCTGAGTCGTCAAGCAGGGCGTGGGAGCGAGCGGCGATGTAGCGCAGCCTCAGCTTCGGCTCGCCGTCAGGCGCCGCGCGCATCGCTCGCTCGAAGTAGCTCAGGGCGGCATCCGGCTCACTGCGCCAGTTCGCCAGCGTCATTTGCAGGCCGTACGTCCACGCCTTCAACGACGCGTGGCCGGCGAGATCCGCGTACTGGGTCGCCGCCCTGGCCAACGCCGCCGACTCGTGCCAGTGCCCGAGGTCGAAGGCGGTAGAGGCCATGAGTGACGCGCCCTGGCCGATGACCACGAACAGGTCGGCAAACTCCCCCGGCCGACGCGTCCGCTCAGCGAGCGCTCGCGCTTCGTCGCGCAGCCGGCGTGCGCTTGAGAACGTGTCGAAGGCGGCCATCCCGCCCGACCTGGCCAGTAGCGCCATGTCCTGCTGCAATGCCTCGATCGACTCGTGTGGCACTCCGATACTGGCCAGAAGCGAGTCGTTGGCGATTGCGTCGGCGGCGTCACTCACGACATCACCAACAGCCTGACCACCGCTGAGACTTCCTCCCTTGCCCGCCCCGCTGCTCAGGCCGTGGAGAAAACGCGATCTCACCGCGTCCGAGAGTCGATCGAAGGCAGCGTTCAGCACCTCCTGATTCGCGCTTCCGGCCACGGTTTCCGGCCGGCTGTGCCAGTACGCGACCGTCCTGACCGCAATGCCCAGCCACCCGGCAAATCCCTCGTTCGTCATGCCGGCAGCGGCTTGCAGCGCGCAGGCGAGACGCCCCGTCCACTGATCCACCGCCGCCATCGTGGTCCCCGCGCTCGTTGCATCGGCTTGCCGCACGGTTGCACCTGCCTTGCATGGGCGCGCCGTCCGACTTCGACTTCACTGGATATCAGAAAGCCATTCGCCACATCAGACTACTGAGGAGACTCCCGTGGCTGAACCCCTCGCCCGTGTTCAGGAGCGCCCCCGCTTCCGGTCCGTCGCGGACACTGCTGCGCTTCTCGGCATGTCGGAGGTGACTCTCTACCGAGCCATCCACGCCGGGCAGTTCCCGGCCATCAAGGTCCGAGGACGGTTCGTGATCCCCGCCCGCGCCATCGACGATATGGAGGCTTCCGCCCTGGCTCACGGCCTGGTCGACGCCGGCAACTACGCGTTGCGGCCCGCTAGCTAGGGCGCACGCTTCGGCCCTGGCGGCGCCGGCGGAACGCCGTTGTCCCGCGCCAACTTCCGGATGTACGCGCCGCTGAACGGCGACAACCTCTCAACCTCGGAAGGGCCGACGCCCTCACGAAGGGCGGCGAGGACAGCCGTCACCACGGCATCGCGGGCAGCCTCGTGAGCCGCCTCAGTCCGCTGGTAGCGCTTCGTCGCTACTGAGAGCACATCTCGGGCGTCACTCATCGCACCAACATACCGCTACCTACTTGCGCAACCGACCCACGTATCGCTACCTTGTTGCGCAACAGACAAGCGCTTCGCGAGAGATGCGAGGCACACGAAAGGACACGAGGTGACCAGCTTCAAGCCGTTCCCGACACCCGGACCGACCGCCGACGACTTGGCCGCGATCGAGGGCGAAATGCCCTTGATCGAGGCAGAAGTCCTGCTGCTCGACGCCCAGATCGCCATCGTGACCAGCGACGGCCACCCGAGTGACCTGGACTGGCAGCGCATCCGCCGAGCGCAGCGGCGCGTCCTGCGTGAGGCCCGCGCCCTGCTCGACAGCAGCCGTACCGACCGGGCCGCCTAGCCGGCCAGCGTCAACGACGGTCACCTGTTCCGACCTGCCGCGCCCTACCCGCCCGACCTCTCACGCACTGACCGGAGGCCACCTGTCATGACTGCCCCGACCATCAACGGCACCCGCTACCCGCAGCCCATCGAGGACCTGTTGCCCGCCGCCCGCGCCTTGGACCTGCCCGAGGGCGAGGCGTTCCCGTCGCGCAACCGGTTGATGCGCGAGTTCCGCATCGGCGCGCCCAAGGCCGGTGAACTGCTCACCCTGCTCAAGACCGAGCCCGCCACGCCGCTGGCCGACACCGCCGAGCCGGACACCACGGACCCGGCCGACCCGCCGGCCGTACCCGAGCCCGCCGCCCCGGCTGAGCCGGACCCGACGCCCACCCCGGAGATCACGACGGACGAGCCGCCGGCCGAGGCCAGCGCGGTCAGTCGCCCGGACACGCCCGCACCGACCGTCCCGGCGCGTCGGGCGGTGGCGTGGCCGGTGGTGTTGCTGGCTCTGCCGGCGTTCGTGGCGATTTGGTCCGGGTGGGTTGGGCTCGGCGGACTCACCGGGTTCGGCATCGTGCACCCGCTGCCGGGCATCTGGGACAGCTTCTCCATCAACTCCGCGATCACGCTCCCGATCGGGGTGGAGACGTACGGCGCGTACGCGCTGTACGTGTGGCTGTCGGGTCGGGTGCCCGCCCCGGCGCTGCGCTTCGCGAAGTGGTCCGCCCTCGGCTCCCTGGTCGTCGGCGCGCTCGGCCAGGTCGCCTACCACCTCCTGGAAGCCGCCGGAGTCACCTCGGCCCCGTGGTGGATCACCACCGCCGTGGCCTGCCTGCCGGTCGCGGTGCTCGGCATGGGTGCCGCACTGGCGCACCTGGTCCGCACGCACGACTAGCCCCGCCCGGCGGCACAGCTCACGGCCTGGAAACCCGCTGTGCCGCCGGCCCTCAACCCCTCAGCCAACAGACCTCGGGAGAGACATCCATGTTCGCAGACCCGAGCGGCGCGCACGCTGCCGCGTTCGCCGCCGTGTTCGCCGCCCTCTACGTCGCGCATCAGGTCGCCGATCACTGGGTCCAGACCCAGTGGCAGGCCGACACCAAGGGCCAGCCGGGATGGCTCGGCCGCCTCGCCTGCGCCGCGCACGTCGCCACCTACACCCTGACCGCCGCCGTCGCCCTGACCACCGTGGTTCTTGCGACCGGGCTGCGTCTTGACCCGTGGGGCGTGGCCGTAGGGCTGGCGGTGTCGGCGGTGTCGCACTACATCGCCGACCGGCGCACCCCGCTACGCCGTCTCGCCGCCGCCCTCGGCGCGGCCCGCTTCTACCGCCTCGGCCAGCCCCGACCCGGCCACGACGACAACCCCTCGCTCGGCACCGGCGCGTACGCCCTGGACCAGTCCTGGCACTACGCCTTTCTGTTCATCGCCGCCCTGTTCTGCGCCGCCTGACCACCCGTTCCGCTGGCAGTCACCCACCGAAGAAGGGAACCCCTGATGGCACGCATCTCGATCGGCCGTTCCTCCGGCCGCATCACCACCGGCACCTCGACGCTCTGGTGCCCGCCCTGCGGCAACGAGAGCAACTGGCGTGACATCACTGCCGACGACCGCCGCACCTACGCCACCTGCGGCGACTGCGGCAACCGCGTCTCCGTCAAGAACTGACCGCTTCCCGCGCCCGGCGGCACGGCCCTGGCCTCGCAAACCGCGCCGTGCCGCCGGCTCCCACACGATCCCATGACCGGAGGAACCCCCATCATGACGTCCCCCCGAGATGACGACCGCTTCGACTGGCACGCTGCCGAAGCAGACCTGACCGACCCGACCACCGCCGGCCCGGACGCCGAGGTGGTCGACCTGGACGACGCCCGCGCCCGCCGCACGCCCCGCCCGCGCCCGCCGGCCGACAACGACGCCGAACAGAGCGACAGTGACGGCGAGCAGGGCGACGACGCCGAGAGCGTCGACGACGGCCCCGGCCACGACGGCGGGCCGGTCGACACCGCCGAGGACATCCCCCGGGAGGTGTTGGCCCGGCAGCGGGACCGCCGGCCGATCCTGGCCGATTGGGCGAGTTCCTGGCGTGCCCTGCTGGCCGCGTTGCGCCACGTGCTCAAGGACGCCGGCTATGTCACCGCCTACCACGGTGTCCGGCTGCCGAAGTACGCGGCGAAGACCGCCGTGTGGGCGCCGGTCGGGCTGTTCCGCGGCTTCGGCCGGGCGCTGCGTTGGGCCAGCGCCGAGGAAGGCAACTGGCACCTGCGGCAGGCCGCCGCGTCCCGGGGTGATGCGGACACGTGGATGAAGCTCGACGCCCGCCGGCAGCGCCAGAGCGTGTGGCGGTGGTGGATCCTCGCCGCCTCGGCCGCCGCGACCGTCGTCGGCGGGGTGGTGTTGGCGTTCGCTCCGTCCTGGTGGCGCTACGCCGCTCTGGCGGCGGTGGTGCCGCTGCTGGCCACGCTCGGCCGCCCGGCCGACAAGCCGCTCACCGACCGGGTGAGCGAGGGCACCCGCTACCGCAAGCTCACCGCCGACCTGGTGCGGCGGGCGCTCACGTCGCTGCAAATGCCCGGCATCAACAGCGCGGTGGCGAAGGACCCGAAGGCCATCTCGTTCCCGGTGGACATCCACCGCGACGGACCCGGGCACCTCGCCGTGGTCGACCTCCCGTACGGGGTGGAGGCCGCCGAGGTGATCGCCCGACGCGGCCGGCTCGCCTCGGCCATGCGCCTGCCGCTGGACCAGGTGTGGCCCGAGGCCGCGCCGGGGCACACGGGCCGGCTGGCGCTGTGGGTCGGCTACGAACCGGCGTCGCAGATGAAGCAACCGCCGTGGCCGCTGCTGTCGGCCTCGGCGAAGGTGGACGTGTTCAAGGCGTTCCCGTTCGCCACCACGCCCCGCCTGGACACGGTGGCGGTGGACCTAATGTTCCGCAACTTCCTGTTCGGCGGTCAGCCGGGCAGCGGGAAGACGTTCGCGTTGCGGGATCTGATCCTGGCCGCCGCCCTCGACCCGCGTGCCGAGATCCGAGGCTACGAGTTGAAGGGCGTCGGTGACTTCGCCGTCCTGGAGCCGGTCATGGCCGAGTACGGCAACGGCTTCGACGACGACACCCTCGCCCGCTGCTACGCGTTCATCGAGTGGCTGTACGAGGAGTGCCGCCGCCGCTCCAAGCGCATCGAGCACTACGCGAGGTTGGGCAAGGCTCCCGAGAACAAGGTGACGCCCGAGCTGGCGTCGCTCAAGGGGTCCGGGCTTCACCCCCTCGTCGCGTGGTTCGACGAGCTGCAAGAGCTGATGACCAGCAAGTACGGCAAGGACGCCGGGGAACTCCTGGAGAAAGTCATCAAGCTGGGCCGGGCGCTCGGTGTGATCATCATGATCGGTACGCAGATTCCCGACAAGGACAGCCTGCCGACCGGCATCACCCGCAACGTCAACAGCCGCTTCTGCCTCAGCGTCGCCGACCAGACCGCGAACGACATGATCCTCGGGACGTCGGCCTACAAGAACGGCTACCGGGCGACGGTGTTTCAGCCGGTGATCGAGGCCGGGTGGGGCATCCTGCGCGGGTTCGGGCCGAAGGCGTCGGC
>NZ_JBITEP010000028.1:0-75351 GCF_044455315.1 Micromonospora sp. NPDC051300
CACCCGCTACGCCAAACGGGCATCCCTCTACCGAGCCAGCCTGGTCCTCGTCGCCGCTGTCATCTGGCTTCCATGATCGACAGGACAGGCCCTAGCCTTGCCGGCCATGACGTACCCCTGGCTCGACGCGCCGGCCGCGGATGTCGCGGCGACCGCGCGGACCCTGCTCGGCTGGATCGTGTCGGCGAACGGCGTGCGGATCCGGCTGACCGAGGTCGAGGCGTACGCCGGCGCCGGCGAGGATCCGGCGTCGCACGCCCACCGCGGGCCGACGCCGCGCAACCGGGTGATGTTCGGGCCGGCCGGGCACGTCTACGTGTACTTCGTGTTCGGCATGCACTGGTGCGCGAACATCGTCTGCGGTCGCGACGGCGAGGCGGCGGCCGTGCTGCTGCGCGCCGGCGAGGTGGTCGACGGGATCGGGACCGCCCGGGAGCGGCGCCCCCACGCCTCGGACCGGGACCTGGCCCGGGGGCCGGCCCGGCTGGTCACCGCGCTCGGCCTCGATCGCGACGCGAACGGCACCTCGGCTGTCGACGGGACCGGCCCGCTGCGGCTGGCCCCGCCGGCGGACCCGGTGGACCCGGCGCGGATCGTCGCCGGCCCCCGGGTCGGCGTCGCCGCGGCGCACGACCTGCCCTGGCGGTTCTGGCTGGCCGGCGAGCCGAGCGTGAGCGTCTACCGCCGGCACAGCCCTCGCCGCCGCCCCACCCCGCGCTGATCCGCCCCCCGCGCCCCGCTCCGCCGATCGAGGAGTTCGCGTGAGGGGCGCGGCACGGACGACGCGAACTCCTTGATCGACCGGGCCGGGCGTGCGGGTGGCAACCCGGTGTCGGTCTGGCGCGTCTCTATCGGGAGAACCGGGGCCTTGGCGTACGAATGAGTTTCAACGGGGTGTTGACAACATGCCGTTCTTGGGTGTCTGATTTACGGCATGGTCACCGTGGACAACGACCCGTTCACCGCTCCGGATGCTGCCCAGGCCCGGGCCCACCGCAACTACGCGGCGCTGCTGCGGATCGCCGAGCGGCACGCCGGCACCAACTCCCGCCGCCGGCGCTACGCGCACCCCGACGTGCCCGACGCCTACGAGGCGGCCACGCTGGTGATGGCGCTCGCCGGCGGGGCGGAGCTGGACGCGGGCGAGGAGCCGGTGGACCAGGCCGACCTGATGGCCGCGCTGACCCTGATCCCGCACGTGCGGGCCGAGGTGGACGCGCTGGAGGCCGGGCTGCTGCAGGTGGCCCGCGGCCGGGGCATGACCTGGCAGGCGATCGCCTTCGGGCTGGGGCTGGGCAGCGCTCAGGCGGCCCGGCAGCGCTTCGAGCGCCTCACCGTCCGCACCGGCACCGGCGACTGAGCCGACGCGACCGCATCTGCCGGCACCGGCGTCCGAGGTGGGAAGCCGAGGGCTGTCACAGCCGCGGGCGAGACTGTGCCGGACGACGACGGCACGGGAGGACGCGATGACGCGCGAGGAGATGGTGGCCTACTGCCTGGCCAAGCCGGGCGCCTGGCTGGACAGCCCGTGAGAGGGCGACGAGGTGGTGAAGGTGGGCAGCCGGATCTTCGCGTTCCTCGGCTCCCCGGCGGGCGAGGCGCGACTCGGGGTCAAGTGCGGGCCGTCGCGGGAGGTGGCCGACGAGTGGCTGCACCGGTTCCCGGACGACGCCCGGCCGTCTCCCTACATCGGCCGGTCCGGCTGGAACACGTTGCGCCTGACCGGCGGCATCCCCGACGACGAGCTGGTCGACGCGGTCGACGGGTCGTACGACGCGGTGGTGGCCAAGCTGCCCAGGCGGGAACGGCCGACGACCTGAGCCCCGCGCGGCGGCCGGGCCACCGCGCGGGGCGCGCGGATCAGCGGGGTACGACCTGCTCGGCGGCCCAGTCCCGCCAGCCGGCCAGCTTGTCCGCCGCGGCGGCGAGCTGATCGGCGACCGGCCCCGGCCCGGTCGAGCCGGGAGTGGTGCGGGCGGCGAGCGCCGAGCGCACCGAGAGCACGTCGCGCACCGACGGGTCCAGGTGCTCGCTCACCGCGGCCAGGTCGGCGTCGGACACCTCGTCCAGCGCGCAGTCGCGGGCCGCGCAGAGCGCCACCAGCCGGCCGGTGATCTCGTGCGCGTCGCGGAACGGCACGTTGCGCCGGACCAACCAGTCGGCGACCTCGGTGGCCAGCGAGAAGCCCGACGGCGCGGTGGCCGCGAGCCGGTCCACCCGGACCGTCATCGTGGAGATCATGCCGGCCAGCGCGGGCAGCAGCAGCTCCAGCGTGTCGACCGCGTCGAACGCCGGCTCCTTGTCCTCCTGCATGTCCCGGTCGTAGGTCATCGGCAGGCCCTTGAGCATGGTGAGCACGCTCATCAGCCCGCCGACCAGCCGGCCGGACTTGCCCCGGGCCAGCTCGGCGATGTCCGCGTTCTTCTTCTGCGGCATGATCGACGAGCCGGTGGCGAACGAGTCGTCCAGCTCGACCCAGCCGAACTCCTGCGATGTCCAGAGCACCACCTCCTCGCCGAGGCGGGACAGGTGCACGCCGGTCAGCGCGGTGACGAAGAGGAACTCGGCGACGAAGTCCCGGTCGGCCACCGCGTCCATCGAGTTGGCGAACGAGGTGCGGAAGCCCAACTCCTTGGCCACCGCCACCGGGTCCAGCGGCAGGCCCGAGCCGGCCAGCGCGCCGGCGCCGAGCGGGCTGATCGCGGTCCGCTCGTCCCAGTCGCGCAGCCGCTCCAGGTCCCGCAGCAGCGGCTGCACGTGCGCCAGCAGCCAGTGCCCGAACGTCACCGGTTGGGCGTGCTGCAGGTGCGTCATGCCGGGCGCGGCGGTGTCCACGTGCCGCTCCGCCTGCTCCACCAGCGCCTCGGCCAGCTCGACCAGCCGGGCGGCCACGCCCCGGGCGTGGTCGCGCAGGTAGAGCCGCAGGTCGGTGGCGACCTGGTCGTTGCGGGACCGGCCGGCGCGCAGCTTGCCGCCCAGGCTGCCCAGCCGCTCCAGCAGGCCGCGCTCCAGGGCGGTGTGCACGTCCTCGTCGTCGACCGTCGGACGGAACGTGCCGGAGGCGCAGGCGGCCTCCAGGTCGTCCAGCGCGGCCAGCATCCGGCCCAGCTCGTCCGGGTCGAGCAGGCCGGCGCCGGCGAGGACCCGGGCGTGCGCGCGGGACCCGGCGAGGTCGTACGGGGCGAGGCGCCAGTCGAACTGGACGCTCACCGACAGCCGCGCGAGCGCCTCGGCGGGCCCGCCGGCGAACCGGCCTCCCCAGAGACTCGTCCGGTTGGTGGCGGCGCTGTTCTCGGTCAGGCTCTTGTCGTCCACCCCACCCATTGTGCTGGTCACGACCGCACCCCCGTCCACCGGGCGTCGCGTGCCGCGGCGATCGTGCTGGGCAGGCCCCAGAGCTGCACGAAACCCTTCGCCATCGTCTGGTCGAACGTGTCACCGGTGTCGTAGGTGGCCAGCCCGAAGTCGTAGAGGCTGGCCTCGGAGCGCCGGCCGGTCACCACCGCGCGTCCGCCGTGCAGGGTCAGCCGCACCTCGCCGCTGACGTGCCGCTGCGCGTCGTCGATGAACGCGTCCAGCGAACGCTTCAGCGGGCTGAACCAGAGACCGTCGTAGACCAGCTCGCCCCAGCGCTGCTCGACGCCACGCTTGAACCGGGCGAGGTCCCGCTCCACCGTCACCGCCTCCAACTCCCGGTGCGCGGTGATCAGGGCGAGCGCGCCGGGCGCCTCGTAGACCTCGCGGCTCTTGATGCCGACCAGCCGGTCCTCGACCATGTCGAGCCGGCCCACGCCCTGCGCGCCGGCGCGCCGGTTCAGCTCCCGGACCGCCTCGTACGGGGTGACCGTCTCGCCGTCGATCGCGACCGGCACGCCGGCGTCGAACGTGAGGACCAGCTCGTCGGCGTCGCGCTGCTCCGCCGGGTCCTCGGTGTACGCGTAGAGGTCCTCGACCGGCGCGGTCCAGATGTCCTCCAGGAAGCCGGTCTCCACCGCCCGGCCCCACAGGTTCTGGTCGACCGAGTAGGGCGACCGGGCCGTCACGTCGATCGGCAGCCCCTTCTCCTCGGCGAACGCGATCGCCTTGTCCCGGGTCCAGGCGAAGTCGCGGGCCGGCGCGACGACCGTCAGGTCCGGCGCGAGCGCGTTCAGGCCGACCTCGAAGCGGACCTGGTCGTTGCCCTTGCCGGTGCAGCCGTGCGACACGATCGTGCCGCCGTGCCGGCGCGCGGCGGCCACCAGGTGGGTGACGATCAGCGGCCGCGACAGCGCCGAGACCAGGGGGTAGCGGTCCATGTAGAGCGCGTTGGCCCGGATCGCCGGCAGGCAGTAGTCGGCGGCGAACTCGTCGCGCGCGTCCACCACCTCGGACTCGACGGCGCCGCAGTCCAGCGCGCGCCGCCGGATCACCTCCATGTCCTCGCCGCCCTGACCGACGTCGACCGCGACCGCGATCACCTCGGCGCCGGTCCGTTCGGCCAGGTAGGGAATGGCGACGGAGGTGTCCAGACCCCCGGAGTACGCCAGGACGACCCGTTCGCTCATGGTGTGCTGTTCCCTTCGACGTGCTCGCCCCGGCGGGCCCACCCGGCGAGCCGGTCCCCCAACGCGGCGCCGCCGTCGGCCTCACGGGCGACGACGAGGATGGTGTCGTCGCCGGCGATGGTGCCGACGATCTCGGACAGACCGGCCCGGTCCAACGCGCTGGCCAGGTAGTGCGCCGCGCCCGGCGGGGTCCGCAGCACCGCGATGTTGCCGCTGGAGTCGACGCCGTTGAGCAGCTCGTGCAGCAGCCGGACCAGCCGGGCGGGCGCCCCCTCGGCGTCGCGCAGCGGCCGGTGGCCGTCCTCCGGGATCAGGTAGACGCCGCGCCCGTCGCCGCCGCGCGCGGTCACCGCCCCCAGTTCCTTGAGGTCCCGCGAGAGCGTGGCCTGGGTGACCTGGATGCCGTCGCCGGCGAGCAGGTCGGCCAGCTCGGTCTGCGAGTGGATGGCGGTGTCGCGGATCAGCTCGACGATGCGGGCGTGCCGCGCGGCGCGGGTCAGCGGGGCGGTCATGAGGAGGCCTCCAGGAGAAAAGTCAGCAGCGCCTTCTGGGCGTGCAGGCGATTCTCCGCCTGGTCGAACACCGCGCTGCGCGGACCGTCCAGCACCTCGCTGGTGATCTCCTCGCCCCGGTGCGCGGGCAGGCAGTGCAGCACGATCGCGTCGGCCGCGGCGTGCCCCAGCAGCGCGTCGCTCACCTGGTAGGGGCGGAACGGGGTGATCCGGTCCAGCCCGTCCTCCTCCTGGCCCATCGACGTCCAGGTGTCGGTGGCGACGACGTGCGCCCCGCGTACCGCCTCGACCGGGTCGGTGAGCGCGTCGACCGAGCCGCCGGTGCCGGCGGCGATCTTCGCCGCCCGGGCCACGATCGCCGGGTCCGGGCCGAACCCGGCCGGGCCGGCGACCCGCACGTGCATCCCGGCGGTCGCGCCGGCCAGCAGGTACGAGTGGGCCATGTTGTTCGCCGCGTCGCCGACGTACGCGAGGATCCGCCCGGCGGTAGCGCCGAACCGCTCCCGCACGGTGAGCAGGTCGGCCAGCAACTGGCAGGGGTGGTAGGTGTCGGTGAGCGCGTTGACCACCGGCACTGTCGCGTGCTCGGCCACCTCGGCGATCCGGTCGTCGCCGTGGGTGCGCAGCACGATCGCGGCCACGTAGCGCGACAGCACCCGCCCGGCGTCGCCGAGCGTCTCCCCCCGACCGAAGTGGGTGACCTGGGTGTCCACCACCAGCGGGTGGCCGCCCAGCTCGGCGATGCCGGCGTCGAACGAGATCCGGGTGCGCAGGCTCTGCTTGTCGAACAGCACCGCCACCGAGCGGGGTCCGGCGAGCGGCCGGTGCGCGTACCGGTCGGCCTTCATCCGGGCGGCCAGGTCGAGCACGGCGGCCTGCTCGGCGGGGCTGAGGTCGTCGTCGCGCAGGAAGTGACGGATCATGCGGGGGCCTCCGTGCGGCTCGCGGGGGTGGGCGCCGGCGCGGCGGGCCCGCCGCTGTCGCCGGGCGCGCGGTCGAGGGCGGCGGGCAGGGCGGCGAGGAACGCGTCGACCTGCGCCGCGGTGAGGATCAGCGGCGGGGCCAGCCGGACCACGTCCGGCTGCACCGGGTTGACCAGGAAGCCCGCCTCCCGCAGCGCGGACGTCACCGCGCCGGACACCGGCCCGGCCAGCACGACGCCGAGCAGCAGGCCGGCGCCGCGCACCTCGCGCACCAGCGGGTGCCCGAGCGCCTCCACGCCGCGTCGCAGCCGCTCGCCGACGCGCTTGACGTGGTCGAGCAGACCCTCGTTGGCGATCGTGGCGACCACCGCGAGCGCGGCGGCGCAACTGACCGGGTTGCCGCCGAACGTGGTGCCGTGCGAACCGGGGGTGAGCAGGTCCGCGGCGCGGCCGAAGGCCAGGCAGGCGCCGAGCGGCAGGCCGCCGCCGAGCCCCTTGGCCAGGGTGGCCACGTCCGGCTCGACGCCCTCGGCCTGGTGGGCGAACCAGTGCCCGGTGCGCCCGACGCCGGTCTGCACCTCGTCGAGCACCAGCAGCGCGCCGTGCGCGGCGGTGATCCGCCGGGCCGCGGTGAGGTAGCCGGGCGGCGGGACGACCACGCCGTTCTCGCCCTGGATCGGCTCGACGATCACCATGGCGGTGTCGTCGGTGACCGCGTCGGCGAGCGCGTCCGCGTCACCGAAGGGCACGTGGGTGACGTCGCCGGGCAGCGGACGGAACGGGTCGGCCTTGGCCGGCTGGCCGGTGAGCGCCAGCGCGCCCATGGTCCGGCCGTGGAACCCGCCCCGGGCGGCCACCACGTGGCGGCGCCCGGTGAGCCGGGAGAGTTTGAACGCGGCCTCGTTGGCCTCCGCGCCGGAGTTGGCGAAGAAGACCCGGCCGGGCCGGCCGGCCAGCGCCAGCAGCAGCTCGGCGAGCGCGACAGGCGGCTCGGCGACGAACAGGTTCGACACGTGCCCGAGCGTGGCGACCTGCTTCGACACGGCCGCCACCACGGCCGGGTGGGCGTGCCCGAGCGCGTTGACGGCGATGCCGCCGAGCAGGTCCACGTACTCCCGGCCGGTGTCGTCGACCACGACGGCGCCGCTGCCCGCGACGAGCGCCAGCGGCGGTGTGCCGTAGTTGTCCATCATGGTGGCGCTCCAGCGCCGCAGCAGCGTGCTCATGAACCGACCGTGCCTTCCCTGTTCGCGACTGCGGGGCTCGCAAGCTCGCTCCTCGCGCTCACGACCATCGTGCCGAACCCTTCCGACGTGAACACCTCGAGCAGCGTGGAGTGGGCGACCCGGCCGTCGACGACGTGCGCGGCGGGCACTCCCCCACGCACCGCCCGCAGGCACGCCTCCATCTTCGGGACCATGCCCGACTCCAACGACGGCAGCAGCTTCGCCAGGTCGTCCGCGACGATCTCGCTGACCAGGCTGGACGTGTCCGGCCAGTCGGCGTAGAGGCCCGGCACGTCGGTGAGCACGACCAGCTTGCGGGCCTGAAGGGCGACCGCGAGCGCGGCGGCGGCGGTGTCCGCGTTGAGGTTGTGCAGCACCCCGTCGGCGTCCGGCGCGACGGTGGACACGACCGGGATCCGGCCGGCCGCGATCAGGTCGGTGACCGCCGAGGCGTTCACCGACTCCACGTCCCCGACCTGCCCCACGTCGACCGGTTCCCCGTCCACGTACGCCGGGCGGCGGACCGCGGTGAACAGGCCGGCGTCCTCGCCGGAGAGCCCCACCGCGAACGGGCCGTGCGCGTTGATCAGTCCGACCAGTTCCCGGCCGACCTGCCCCACGAGGACCATCCGGACCACGTCCATCGCCTCGGGAGTGGTGACCCGCAGGCCGCCGCGGAACTCGCTGGCGATGCCGAGCCGGCCCAGCATGGCGGAGATCTGCGGGCCGCCGCCGTGCACCACGACCGGCTTGAGGCCGGCGTACCGGAGGAAGACCATGTCCGCGGCGAAGGCCCGCCGCAGCGCGTCGTCGACCATCGCGTTGCCGCCGTACTTGACCACGACGGTGGCGCCGGCGAAGCGCGCCAGCCAGGGCAGCGCCTCGATCAGCGTGGCGGCCTTGGCCTGGGCCCGGGTGAGGTCAGCGTTCATGTGGAGTAGGCCGAGTTCTCGTGGACGTACGCGTGCGACAGGTCGTTGGTCCAGATGGTCGCGGCGTCGGCGCCGGCGTGCAGGTCGATCCGGATGGTGACGGCCCGGCCGGTGAGGTCCACCTTGGCGCGGTCCTCGGCGGCGGCCCCGGACCGGCACACCCAGATGCCGTTGACCGCGACGTCGACGTCGTCCGGCTCGAACGCGGCGGCGGTGGTGCCGACGGCGGCGAGGATCCGGCCCCAGTTCGGGTCGTTGCCGAACAGCGCGGTCTTGACCAGGTTGTTGCGGGCCACCGCGCGACCCACCTCGACCGCGTCGTCCTCGCCGGCCGCGCCGACCACCTCGATGGCGATCTGCTTGGTCGCGCCCTCCGCGTCGGCGAGAAGCTGCTGGGCCAGGTCGTCGCAGGCGGCGGTGACCGCGGCGGTCAGCTCCGCGTCGGTCGGCGCGATGCCGGAGGCGCCGCTGGCCAGCAGCAACACCGTGTCGTTGGTGGACATGCACCCGTCGGAGTCGACCCGGTCGAAGGTGACCCGGGTGGCGGCACGCAGCGCCGCGTCCAACGCGTCCGGCCCGGCCACCGCGTCGGTGGTGAGCACGCAGAGCATGGTGGCCATGGCCGGCGCGAGCATGCCGGCGCCCTTGGCCATCCCGCCGACCGTCCAGCCGCTGCCCCGGGCCACAGTGGTCTTCGGCCGGGTGTCGGTGGTCATGATCGCCTCGGCGGCGGGCGGCCCGCCGTCGCGGGACAGCCGGCGCACCGCGTCCCGGACGCCCGGCAGCAGCTTCGGCATCGGCAGCCGCTCGCCGATCAGTCCGGTCGAGCAGACCGCGACCTCGCCGGCGCCGACGATCAGCCGGGCGCTGCCGGCGGTGAGCGCGGCGGCGGTGTGCTCGGCGGTCGCGTGGGTGTCCTGGAAGCCGGCCGGGCCGGTGCACGCGTTCGCGCCGCCGGAGTTGAGCACCACGGCGCGGACCACGCCGCCGTGGACGACCTGCTGGGTCCAGAGCACCGGGGCGGCCTTCACCCGGTTGGCGGTGAAGACACCGGCGACACCGGCGTCCGGGCCGTCGTTGACCACGAGGGCCACGTCGGCGGCGCCGGAGGTCTTCAGGCCGGCCGCGACACCGGCGGCCCGGAAGCCACGGGGGGTGGTGACACTCATGGGGCTACTCCGTAGACGGACAGTCCGGTGGTCTCGGGGAGACCGACCATCAGGTTGGCGTTCTGCACGGCCTGACCGGCCGCGCCCTTGCCCAGGTTGTCCAGAGCGCTGACCACGATCACCCGCCCCGAGTCGACGTCCACCGTCGCCTGGAGGTGGCAGGAGTTCGAGCCGGCGGTCGCGGCGGTGTGCGGCCAGGCCCCCTCCGGCAGCAGGTGCACGAAGGGCGCGTCGGCGTAGGCGGCGGCCAGCACCGCCCGGGGGTCGGCGTCGCCGGTCGGCACCGCGGTGACGGTGGCGAGGATCCCGCGTGGCATCGGGGCGAGCACCGGCGTGAACGACAGGCCGGTCGCGCCGGTGGCCTGCTTGATCTCCGGTACGTGCTGGTGCGCGCCCACCTTGTAGGGGGTCAGATCGCCCATCACCTCGCTGCCGAGCAGGTGGGCCTTGGCGGCCCGGCCCGCGCCGGAGGTGCCGGAGGCGGCGACCACCACCACGTCGTCGGGGCGTACCGCGCCGGCGGCGACCAGCGGGGCCAGCGCCAGCGTGGTGGCGGCCGCGTAGCAACCGGTGCTGGCCACCCGCCGGGCGGCCGCGATCTCGTCCCGCCCCCCGGGCAGCTCGGGCAGCCCGTAGGTCCAGGCGCCGGCGTGCGCGCCGCCGTAGTAGCGCGCCCACGCGTCGGCGTCGCGCAGCCGGTGGTCGGCGCCGAGGTCGACCACCAGGGCACCGTCGGGCAGGGCGGCGGCGAGGGCCGCCGACTGGCCGTGCGGCAGGGCCAGGAAGATCAGGTCCGCGTCGGCCAGGGCCGCCGGTTCGGTCGCCCCGAGCACCAGGTCCAGGCCGGTGAGCTGAGGGTGTACGGCGGCGACGGGCTGACCGGCCTGGCTGTGCGCGGTGGCGGCCACGAGGTCGAACTCGGGGTGGCCGGCGAGCAGGCGCAGCAGTTCCCCGCCGGCGTAACCGCTCGCCCCGGCCACCGCTACCCGAATGCCCATACCTACCTCCGCATGACTATGCAGAAGGCTAGCAGTTTCGGCACCAATACTGCAAGTTCATGCAATGCTCCGTATGAAGCTGCGGCGGTAGGGCGCGCGCGGGCCCTTCCCGCAACGTGCGCGGGAAGGGTGTTCCCGCAGCGGTCAGCCGCGCTCGACGAGCCCGTGCTCGCGCTCGTAGGTGCGCAGGGCCGCGTCCCACGCCTGGGTGTACTCCGAGGGCCCCATGTTCAGGTCGTTGTGTCCACGGACCGCCTCACGAAGCAACTCCACCAGCTCCGGCACGGTCTCCCGGCGCTCCGCGACGTAGCGTCGGAACACGTCGGCGAACTGTTCACCCGTCAACTGAGCGGCATGCGCCGTCACCGGGTCGTTCTCGAGGTTCTGCAACACCGCACACCATCGGCGGGTCAGATCGTCGGCCTGACGCGCCCTGATCTTCTGCAGCTCGTGGTCGCACTCCAACTTGATCCGGTCCTCCCAGTACGGCCGCAGCCGCTCCCGTACCCGTTCGTCCGGGCTGACCCGCACCTGCACCGTGAAGGAAGGCGCCCTCCCCTGACGTGGCCAACGCTGGCCCGACAGGTGCGCGTTCAGGGCCTGCTCCAGCTCCTGGGATCGATGCGGCTCGTGCCGCCGCGCCAACTCGACCGTCTGCTCCCGAAGGATGCCGCCGGCCCAGGTCAGGTAGCCCTCGGCGCGGAACCGCAGCTCTTCCAACGTCATCTGGTGCGCCGTCCAGACGTAGACGGCGTGCAGGCGGAAGTCGAAGGCGTCGCCCTTCGCCGGCACCAGCAGGGGCTGCGGTACGTCGTGACGGAACGACACGGTGGAGGACGGCACCCCCGGGGCGGCCACCGAGGAGGCCGGCGGGAAGACCGCGTGCCACCAGCGACGCTCCGGCTGGCCGGGAACGGAGGCAGGGGTGCGCGAAGGCGGTGCCGGTTGGGTGCTCATCTCTGATCCTCATCGGTGAGTCGTCGGACATCGTCGAGTAGGGCGTTACCGGGCAGCAGAGGTCGCCAGACGTGCCGGAGCTGGTGGTCCAGGCGTCGCCGGAGTGGTTGGCGGCCGCGTACCACCGCCGCGAGCAGTTCCAGGTAGTACGCCGCCACCTCGGGATGTCCGTCAGCGCGGTTGAGCCAGAACCCGAGCGTCCGCCAGGCGCGGAACGCGGTCCCGGGGACCGCGAGCGCGGCGGCCCAGGCGGTGGACAGGTCACGCAGTTCGACGGCACCGCCGCGCGCCAGGTCCAGGAGTTCGGGCCAGTGTTCGCGGGGAGCCGGCGACCACCGGTCGGCAAGTGTCCGTAGCGCTCGCCCGGCGTGCAGGCGCACCTCTGGATCGGTCGAGACGGACCACTCCGCAAGTGTGGCCAACACCCCCGACGCGTGCCCGGCGTCGTACACCTCGACCAGGCCACGAACCACCGAGTTCTGCCAACGCTGCATCCGCGCCTCGGCCACCTGTCGCAGGTGACGCAGGGCAGCCTCGGGCCACAGGCGAGCGAGGCCCAGCGCGTACGCCCGGGCCACCGTGTCCCGACGGTGCGCGGCGCCGCTATCGGCCCACCGGTCCACCTCGACGCGGATCCGCTGCCGCAACGGCGGTTGCATCGCCATGGCGACCAGAGCGATCGCCGCCGTCTGGCGTACGCCGGCACGCCGCTCCCGAGCCAACTGGTCCACGGCGTCCAGGGCGGTCCGTACCGAGTATCCCGCCGACCATCCGATCGCGCCCGCCGCCGCCTGCCGGACTCCCGGCACGTGGCTGCGGGCGAGCTCGACCCACCACCCGAGAAGCACCTCCGGTAGCCACCAGTCCTGCCAGGCGACCTCCAGCAGACTGGACCGCAGGGCGTCGTTGGCGGGGATGAACTCGACCCGCCGACCACCGCCGATCCGGCCGTCGTCGACCACCAGGACGGCCTGCCGTAGCTCCGGCCCCATCAACTCGTCGAGCGCCGAACTGCGGGCGGGTGGCGGCGCGTGCCATGGGTCGTCCACTCCGGGCCGGGTCAACAGTCGTGCGGCATGCTGGATTTCCGTCACCGGCTGACCAGCCAGCACCGCGCAGGACAACCGGAACGCGCGGCGCTCGTCGGCGGCCCAGCCGTCCCGCGTGCCCTGACCGTCGGCGCAGTCCAGGATCCGAGCCGCCCGCTCCCACACCTGTCGAGGCAGTTGACGCTCCAACCGCTGGGTGAGGTCGGCGCCGTCCACCGGGTTGCGGGCGATCAACTCCACCACGCGCACCACCTCGCCCGGGCGCGGGTCGCCGCCCAGATAGCCGATCAATAGTGGGTGTCCGACGCACTCGTCCTCGACGTAGCGGTCCACGCAGGCGCCGACGCAGTCGTTCCCGCACCGGCCCACGCACCGCCCGCGCAACCCGCGACGCAGTTGCGCCCGGAAGACGTCCACCGCCGCCGGCGGCCGGTGTTCGACGATCTGATCGGTGAACTCGCGGCCGCGCGGCCGAAAGTCACCGACGAGCACCACCGTGCAACCGACCGCCCCCGCCCGGGACGCCGCGCCGACCAGGGTCATGCCGTCCAGTTCCAGCACCGCCGCGTCGTCGAGCGGCAGGACGTAGCCGTGCCCGGAACGCAGCGTGCCGACCACCCGGATCAGGTCACCGGGGCTCTCCACGTTGATCAGGCCCACCCGGTCGTAGCCGTGCCGCCTGGCGGCGGCCAGGCACGCCGCGGTGTAACGCCCAGTGCCTTCCGGGCCGGACAGACAAACCAGTTCCAACTGCTTGAGCCGTCGATCGAGGTGCTGATCGCTCGACGCCGGCGCGTAGCCGTCGGCGGACTGCCGGACAGCGGCACCGCCGAGTATCTCCGACCAGGTCCGACCTCCCTCGGCGCCGGCCATGGTGACGTGCACGGCGCCGATAGCGGTGGCGCCGGTCCCGGTCGCGTTCTGCCCGCGGACGCGGACGTCCCCGATCTCGATACCGGCGGGCGGGCCGAGCAACGCGGAGAGCCGGCCGAGGATGTCGCCCGGGTCGAGCGGCGGATCGTCCTCCTGCGGTTCCTCCCCCTCCGGGACGGCTGCCGGCCCCACGCCGCCGGCTGCCTCGTCAGCGGCGTCGAGCGCGGCCTCTTCGGCCGCGTCGGGAGCGACCGGCAAGACCGAGGCGTCATGCGTCGCGGAGTCGTTCACCGATCACCACCGTCCCGGCCGGCCGCGACGTCCCGGCCGACCGAGCCGATCGCGGTGGCGTTCGTGCCGACCGCGTTCTGACCACGTACCTGGAGGCTGCCGATGCGGATGCCGGCATCGCCGGAACCCGGCGAGGGGTTCGGACGACCGGTCGGCGCACTCTCGACGCCGCCCGCCGGATGTACCGAATCGGCCGGGCCGGCGTCCTCCCGCGGCAACGACGACATGTCCTCGTCGACAACGTGGAGCCAAGCGGCCGCCTCGAAACCCTTGTCCGGCTGGCTGACCAGGACCCGGCGGAACCGCTCGGGCCGCATCTCCTCCGGATACTCGCAGACGACGTCCCGATAGATGCCGTCGGAAACGACGAGGGCGACGCCCGCATCCGGGAAGGCGGCCAGCGCGCGCCTGACCGGCTGCGCGTCGCAGAGCCGGCTGACGAACACCACGGCGGAACCCGGAAAGCCGTTCGCACCGTCGAGATGTACGAGGCCCTCGTGGACGGCCACCCGCAGACGGATGCGCGCCGCCGCCACACGACTGTCGTTGTACCTCCGCAGCCGCCGGTTGAGTTCGGGGACGAACCGGCCGATGATCCGCGCCTCGGGCACCTCCCGGGGGAGGATCGCCAGTTCCCCGTCGCCCGCCTGCTGGGTGCGCCACTGGGTCCGGTCCAACCCGACCAGGGCGGCCGCCTCGTGCAGGAGCCGCCGGAAATCCTGCTGCGCCTCGTACTGCTGGAGGTTGCCACGGCGGCTGTACCGCTCCATGTCCACACTGATCAACAATCGTCGCTCGGGATGGCGCATCCGTGTCTCGCCCTTCGTCACCCGCCCGCCCATGTCGGCGGGACCACAGGAGACATCGAAGCGGGATCACTGGGACCGCACCCCGTAGAAGTACGGCATCCGCCGGGCTGTCCAGAACCAGGCTTCCCGCCTTCGTCGGGTATCCGCCGTCGCGAGCCGGTGTGCACTGAGGACATGGTCGAAGTCGTCAGCGAACTGCTCATCGCCTCGGGTTGGCACCCGGCGCAGGTGCTGGCCCTGATGGTGCTCTATTCCAGTGCAGCCGCCCTGTTGCGCCGAGCGTCGCGCTCCGCTCGACTTCGGCTACGCTTCGACAATCTTCGCTGGCGGGCGAAAGTGGGGTTGTCGATGCGACGAGATGCACCGCGGGAAGCCCGGTGGCCGTACGGCACCTTCCTGCAACGGCTCGGCCCGGGCGCCCGTGAGCTCGTCCTCGATCTGGGTGTTCGACGTCAGGTGGCGGCCGGCCAGATCCTCATCCACGAGGGCGTCCGGGAGTCACACCTGGTGCTCCTGGAGGCGGGGCTGACCAAGGTGACGGCCAGCCTGCCCGACGGCCGATCGGCGCTGCTCTCGCTGCGGGTAGGCGGTGATCTCGTCGGTGAGATGTCCGCGCTCAACGATCAGCCCCGCTCCGCGACGGTCACCACCTGCGGCCCGACGCGGTACAGCGTCATCAGCAGGGATCGGTTCACGCAGTTCCTCAAGGAGCATCCCGAATCCGCGCTCGAACTCGCGGCGATGGTCGCGGACCGACTGCGCTGGTCGAACCGCCGGCGTATCGACTTCACCTCGTACCCGGTGAAGATCCGAGTGGCCCGGGTGATCGCCGAGCTGTGCCGTACGCACGGCCGGCGTAGCCCGGACGGGGTGGTCATCGACGTCCGCCTGACCCAGCCCGAGCTGGCCACGATCTGCGGCGCGGCGGAGACGTCGATCCAGAAGACCCTGCGAGATCTGCGCACCGAACGGCTCGTGGACACCGACTACCGGCGGATCACGGTGCGGGACCTGCATCGTCTGCGGGGTCTCGGTGAGATGCCGGCCGACGAGGAGTGACCGGTCAGCCATCGTGGCGTTAAGAGGGGCCCCCGCCTATGCCGAAAGCGTTAAGCGGGGGCCCTTCCTTACACCTCAGGCGCCGCGGAGGGTGGCGCCGAAGCGCTGGGCGGCGAGCGCCACCGCGGCGTCGCGGGCGGCCACCGCCTCCTCGCCGGCGAGCGTCCGGTCCGGGGCGCGGAACGTCAGCTTGTACGCCAACGACTTCCGCCCGGCGCCGAGCTGCTCGGAGGCGTAGACGTCGAACAGCCGGACGTCCTCCAGCAGCGCGCCCGCGCCCTCGACAAGCGCCGCCCGCACCTCGGCCGCCGGCACCGCCTCGTCCACGACGAGCGCCACGTCGATCAGCGCCGGCGGGAACGTGGAGATCGCCGGACCGGCCGCCAGCGGCGCGGCGGGCAGCGCGTCCAGGTCCAGCTCCATGACGCTGGTGCGGCGGGGCAGCTCCAGCGTCGCCACCACGGCCGGGTGCAGCTCGCCGGCGTGCCCGACGACGGTGTCGTCGACAAGCAGCTCGGCGCACCGCCCCGGGTGCCAGGGAGCACGCTCACCGGCCCGGACGGTGACCCGGTCGGCGGGGATGCCTGCCGCGTCGAGCACCGCCCGACCCGCCTCGACCGCGTCCGCCCAGCCGGCCGGGCGACCCGCGCCCCACCAGCCGGCCGGCTCGATCTCGCCGCACACCGCCACCGCGACGTGCCGCGGCTGCGCCGGCACCACCGCGTCGGCGGCGGCGAACTCCTCGTCGGTGGGCCGCCGGTCCACGCCCATGGCCGGCGGCGAGCCGGCCCCCGGACGCGGGTGGAAGACCGCGCCGATCTCGTAGACCGCCACGTCCCGCTGGCCCCGCCCGACGTTGCGCCTGACGACGCCGAGCAGCGGGCCGAGCAGCGTGGTGCGCAGCAGCGGCTCCTCCTCGGACAGCGGGTTGGCCACCCGCACCGCGGCCCGGCGCGGGTCGTCGGCCGGCAGGCCGAGCTGGTCGACCAGCTCCGGCGCGACGAACGGCTGGGACAGCACCTCGACCCAGCCGCGCTCGGCGAGCGAGCGGGCCACCGCGCGGCGACGCTGCTGGGCGGCGGTGAGGCCCCGGCCGGGGCGCGCGGTGGGCAGCACCGACGGCACCCGGTCGTACCCGTCGAGGCGGACCACCTCCTCCACCAGGTCGGCCGGGTCGGTCAGGTCGGGCCGCCAGCTCGGCGGCGTCACGGTCAGCACCTCGCCGGCGCCCTCGGCGGCCACCCCGGTCGCGCCGGGGTCCTCGCCGAGCCGGTCGCCGCCCCGGGTGACCGTGCAGCCGACCTGCTCCAGCAGCTCCGCCACCCGGTCCGCCGAGTACGACACGCCGACCCGCCGCGCCGGCAGGTCCGCCGGCAGCGTCACCGGCGGGAACGGGCGGACGTGGTCGAGGTCGAGCACCTCGGCGCCGGCCGTGCCGCCGGCCAGGTCGGTGAGCAGCCGGACCGCCTTCTCCAAGGCGACGAGCGGCAGGGCCGGGTCGACGCCCCGCTCCCAGCGCTTCGCGGCCTCGCTGAACAGCTTGTGCCGCCGCGCGGTGCGGCCGACCATCGCCGGGTCCCAGTGCGCGGCCTCGAAGAGCACGTTCGTGGTGGAGGCGAGCACCTCGCTGGTCTCGCCGCCCATCACCGCGGCCAGCGAGATCGGCCCCGTCTCGTCGCAGATGACCATGTCCTCGGCGACGAGGCTGCGGCTCACCCCGTCGAGCGTGGTCAGCTTCTCGCCCGGTTCGGCGCGACGCACCACCAGCGGCCCGGCGATCCGGTCGGCGTCGAAGGCGTGCATCGGCTGGCCGAGTTCGAGCATCAGGTAGTTGGTGATGTCGACAGGCAGCGAGATGCTGCGCACGCCGGCCGCGGTGAGCCGCTGCCGCATCCACCCGGGCGTCTCCACCGTCGGGTCGACGCCGCGCACCATCCGGGCGGCGAACCGGTCGCAGCCGACCGGGTCGCGCACCTCGACCGGGTACGCCGGCTCGGCGGTGCCGCCGGTGGCCGGCGCGTCGGCCGGGTCGCGGAACGGCACGCCGAGCGCGTGCGACAGCTCCCGGGCGATGCCGCGGACGCTGAGCGCGTACCCGCGGTCCGGGGTGATCTCCATCTCGACCACCACGTCGTCCAGGCCGACGATCGGGCGCGCGTCGTCGCCGGGCTGGGCCTTGACGTCCGCGGGCAGCACGATGATGCCCGAGTGGTCGTCGCCCAGGCCCAACTCCTTGGCCGAGCAGATCATCCCGTGGGAGTTGCGCCCGTACGTCTTGCGCGCGCCGATGGCGAAGTCGCCGGGCAGCACACCGCCGGGCAGGATCACCACGACCTTGTCGCCCGGGGCGAAGTTGCGCGCCCCGCAGACGATCTCCTGCGGCTCGCCGGTGCCGTTCGCGGCGCCCACGTCCACCCGGCAGAAGCGGATCGGCTTCTTGAAGCCGGTCAGCTCCTCGATGTCCAGGACCTCGCCGACGACGAGCGGGCCGGTGACCGTCGCCCGCAGGTCCACGATCGACTCGACCTCGATGCCGAGGTCGACCAGCGCCTGCTCCAGGTCGCCGGTGGGCAGGTCGGCCGGGAGGTCCACGTACTCCCGCAACCAACTGACAGAAACTCGCATGACTCCTGTACCACCGTCTCCGTAACTCGTCAGGCGCCGAACGCGCGGGTGAACCGCACGTCGCCCTCGGCCATGTCCCGCATGTCGCTGACCCCGTGCCGGACCATCACGGTCCGGTCGATGCCCATGCCGAACGCGAATCCGGAGTAGACCTCCGGGTCGATGCCGCAGGCGCGCAGCACCCGCGGGTTGACCATGCCGCAGCCGCCCCACTCGACCCACTGCGGCCCGTCCCGGTGCTCCGGGAACCAGACGTCGAACTCCGCCGACGGCTCGGTGAACGGGAAGTAGTGCGGCCGCCAGCGGGTCTTCGCGCCCTCGCCGAACATGGCCCGGGCGAAGTGGTCGAGCGTGCCGCGCAGGTGCGCCATGGTGATGCCCCGGTCCACCACCAGGCCCTCGACCTGGTGGAAGACCGGCGCGTGGGTGGCGTCCAACTCGTCGGTGCGGTAGACCCGGCCGGGCACCACCACGTAGATCGGCGGCGTGCGGGTGAGCATGGTGCGCGCCTGCACCGGCGAGGTGTGGGTGCGCAGCACCAGGCCGCTGCCCTCGGGGGCGATGTGGAACGTGTCCATCAGCCCTCGCGCCGGGTGGTCGGCCGGGATGTTCAGCGCGTCGAAGTTGGTCCACTCCAGCTCGACCTCGGGACCCTCGGCCACCTCGTAGCCCATGCCGACGAACAGGTCGCTGATCTGCTCCATCAGCACGGTCAGCGGGTGACGGGCGCCGCGCGGCCGGCGGTCGAACGGCAGGGTCACGTCGACCCGCTCCTCGACCAGCACCCGCTCGGCCCGCTCCCGGTCCAGGATCTCCTGCCGGGCGGCGTACGCGGCTTCGACGGCACGGCGGGCCTCGTTGACCCGCTTGCCGGCGTCGGACTTCGCGGCCGGCGGCAACGCGCCGATCTCCCGGCGGGCCAGCGCCACCGGAGAGCGGTCCCCCAGGTGGGCCGGGCGCAGCGCGCTCAGCGCGTCCGGGTCGGCGGCGGCGGCGAACGCCTTCTCGGCGTCGGCCACGGCCGCGGCCAGGGCGTCCGGGTCGAGCAGGGCGACCTGCTTCGGGTCGTACGGATCGTTGCGGTAGCTCATGGTGAACGGGCACTCCCTCACGGCGGCGCCGGCCCTTCCACAGGGCGGCCAGGCGAGTCTACGGACGCGCGGCTTCGCCGCAGCCCGCCGGTGGGAGTCGTGCAGGGAGGAAGGGTCAGGCCTGCCGCCCGCCGACACCGGCGGGCTGGCTAAACGAACGCCGTGGCGCGTTCATCACGAGGCGGACTCCCCTGCTGTGTGCTGCGTCGTCGTGGATCGGCGCAGTGCTCTGGCGGAAGAATACAGGCAGACGGCCGCCGCCGCAGCCAGGTTCAGGCTCTCGGCGCGCCCGTGCAGCGGCACCCGGACCCGGGCGTCGGCGGCGGCGGTCAGCTCGTCCGGCAGGCCGTGCGCCTCCGAGCCGAACAGCCAGGCGGTGGGGGCGGCGAGCCGGCCGGCGTCGGCGAGGTCGTCCAGGTCGCTGTCGCCGTACCCGGTGGTGGCCAGCACCGCCAGCCCGGCGGCCCGCAGCGTCTCGACCACCCGGACCGGGTCGTCGGCGCGGACCACGTCGACGTGGAACAGGCTGCCGGCGGAGGCGCGCACGCACTTGCCGTTGTAGGGGTCGACGGCCTCGCCGGCGAGGACCACCGCGCCCGCGCCGGCCGCGTCGGCGGTGCGCAGCACGGTCCCGGCGTTGCCCGGGTCGCGGATCCCGGCGAGCACCGCGACCAGGCGCGGCCCGCGCGCCAGGGCGTCGGCCAGGGGTACGTCGAGGTGCCGGCAGACCGCCACCAGGCCCTGCGGGGCCACCGTCTCGGTGAGCGCCGCCAGGGCGTCGTCGGTGATCTCGGAGACCGGCACGTCGGCGCGGGCGGCGGTGGCGGCGAGGTCGGCGTACCGGTCCAGCGCGGCCGGGGTGCCGAACAGCTCGACCACCGTGCCGTCGCGGGCGAGCGCCTCGCGGACCGCCTGCGGCCCCTCGGCCAGGAACCGGCCGGCCTGCTCACGGTCGCGCCGGCGGTGCAGCCGGCGGGCCGCCACCACCCTCGGGGTACGCGCGGTGAACGGGCCGGGAACGGCGTCGAGGCGCCTCCCCTGCGACGGTGACTGCATGGGAGACGCCTCGATCTGTGCCGTACGGGTGGTCAGGCGGCCTGGGCCGCGGCGCCACCGGTGCCCTCGGCCGCCACGGCGGCGCGGGCCAGCTCGACGATCGCCGCGAACGCGGCGGCGTCGTTGACGGCCAGGTCGGCCAGGATCTTGCGGTCGACCTCGATGCCGGCCAGGCGCAGGCCCTGGATCAGCCGGTTGTAGGTCATGCCGTTGGCCCGGGCCCCGGCATTGATCCGCTGGATCCAGAGCTGCCGGAAGTCGCCCTTGCGGTCGCGACGGTCCCGGTAGGCGTACTGCATCGAGTGCAGCACCTGCTCCTTGGCCTTGCGGTAGAGCCGGGAGCGCTGACCGCGGTAACCGCTCGCGGTCTCCAGCAGGGTACGACGCTTCTTCTGGGCGTTAACAGCCCGCTTGACGCGTGCCATCTCAACTCCTTCTTCGGTTCAGGTGGCTCGCGTCAGCGGCCGAGCAGCTTCTTGATGCGCTTGGTGTCGGCCTTGGCCAGCTCGACCGTGCCGGTCAGCCGCCGGGTCTGGGTGGAGGGCTTCTTCTCCAGGTTGTGGCGGAGGCCGGCCTGCTGGGCAACGATCTTGCCCTTGCCGGTCACCTTGACCCGCTTGCCCATACCCGTGTGGCTCTTCATCTTCGGCATGTGGAACGTCTCTCCCTGTTACTGGCCGCTGGTGTCAGCGGTCGGGCCGGTCTCACCGGCTGCTGCGGTCTCGCCGGCCGCCGGGGCCTCGCCACCCGCCGCGGCTCCGGGCTCCTCCGCGGCACGGTCCCGAGGACCACCGCGCGACGCCGTGGCGGCGACCGCGGAGGCCTTGACGGCCCGGTGCGGAGCGAGAACCATGATCATGTTTCGACCGTCCTGCTTCGGAGCGGCCTCGACGTATCCCAGGTCCGTGATCTCGGACTCGAGCCGGCGCAGGAGCCGGTAACCCAGCTCCGGGCGGCTCTGCTCGCGACCGCGGAACATGATCGTCACCTTGACCTTGTCGCCCGCCTTGAGGAACCGCACCACGTGACCCTTCTTGGTCTCGTAGTCGTGCGGGTCGATCTTCGGCCGGAGCTTCATCTCCTTGATGACGGTCTGCTGCTGGTTACGCCGCGCTTCGCGCGCCTTGAGTGCGCTCTCGTACTTGAACTTGCCGAAGTCCATGAGCTTGCACACCGGCGGGCGCGCCATCGGCGCAACCTCGACCAGGTCCAGGTCGACGTCCGCGGCCAGCTGCAGGGCGCGCTCCAGCGGGACGATGCCCACCTGCTCACCCTCAGGGCCGACCAGTCGGACCTCACGTGCCCGGATCTGCTCGTTCACGCGTGGTTCGACGCTGATGTGGCCTCCTCGAGTCGAGTGTCCTACGGTGCCGACTCCGTGGGCTCCCGGGCGGGAGCCGACCCGGAAAGCAGAAGGCCCCGGCATATGCCAGGGCCCACTCGACCGGTCGGCACGATCACAGGATCGCGCATCCGGGCTCGGGACGTGCCCGAAACCGGGGACCGGACCCGGCCGCCTGGACGGCGACTCGGGTGGGAGCGGGCGCTCCGCTTCGCGACCGCCCGCTCGTCAGGGACGGGGGCAGTCTGGTCGACTCCGCAACACTACACCCTCGGCCCAGGTCGGCCCAAACCGGGCCCGCAGGTCAGCGGGGCGTCGGGTGGCCGGCGGCGAGCGCGGCCAGGTGCGCCTGGTGCAGCCGGCGCAGGGCGCGGACCGCCTCGACCGCGCTCTCCTTGTCGGCCGCCTGCAGGGCGACCATCGGCAGCAGGTCGTCGTCGTGCAGCTCCAGGCTCGCCCACGGAGCGCCGCGGTCGAACCGGACCCCGCGGACCACCTCCCAGGGCAGCTCGTAGGAGCCGATCACGTTGCGCACCCGCACGCCCTTCGCGTCCGCGATCACCCGGGGACGGGTGAACAGCAGGAACCCGAGCGCGCCGAAGACGCCCAGCCCGACCATGGCGAACTGGTCACCACGCTGGAACGAGCCGTAGCCGTCACCGGTGGCGCCGGTCAGCGACGTCGCGACCAGGCTGAAGACGACCACCAGCGCGATCGCCGACGCCCAGCAGACCACCCGGATGCGGCGCGGCCGCACGGTCACCACGGAATCGCTCACCCGACCAGTCTGCCATCCGGTTCGCGCTCACGTTCCACCGCCACACGGGCCGGCGCGCGCCGCCGCGCCCCGGCCACCAGCACCGCCAGCAGCGTCAGCACGGCGCCGGCCAGCACCGGCAGCCGGACGCCGGGCCCGCCCGGCAGCACCAGGTCCAGCAGCAGCGCGCCGCCGAGCTGCCCGGCCACCAGCGCCAGGCCGGTCCGCAGCACCCCGGCGGCGCGTACGCCGACCAGCAGGGCGAGCACGATGCCGACGCCGAACACGCCGCCGACGTAGAGCCACCACTCGGTGGGCCAGCGCGGCTGGTCGGCCAGCGACCCGGCCAGCACCGCCACCGCGCCGATCACGGTCGTGCTGACCAGGAAGTTCACCGCCAGCCCGGCGGCCGGCCCGATGCCGGCCGCGACCCGGCCGTTGAGCGCCGACTGCAACGACACCGCCAGCCCGGCCACGACCGAGAGCAGCACCAGCCCGACCGCCAGGTCGCCGACCGGCCGGCCGAGTTGCGCGAGGGCCACCGCGCCGACGCCGAGCGCCGCGCCGGCCACCCGGGGCACGGTGAGCGGCAGCCGCCCGCCGGCGGCCAGCCCGGCCCGGTCGACGGCCAGGCCACCGAGGCTGCCGCCGGCCACCTGGGCGATGGTGAACACCGCCACCCCGAGCGCCGGCACCGCCACCGGGGCGGTCAGCACGATCACCGCGCCGCCGAGCCCGCCGAGGTAGGACCACCAGGGCAGGCCGGCACGGCGCAACCCGGCCAGCCCGGCCCGCATCGCCGGGACCACGGCCAGCCCGGCCAGCACGATCAGGCAGCCGCCCAGGTTGTTGACCACCGCGCCGAGCACCGGGTCACCGGTCCGCTCACCGAGCTTCGCGTTGACCACCCCCTGGGCGGCCGAGGCCACGCCGCCCAGGACGACCACGGCCAGCGCGGCGGGGAGCGGCAGCGGCCTCACAGCCGGCAGGCGTGGATGTTGGTGACCAGGATCGCCCGGGCGCCCAGCTCGTACAGCTCGTCCATGATCCGGTGCACGTCGTCGCGCAGCACCATGGCCTGCACCGCGACCCAGCCCTCCCGGTGCAGCGGCGAGACCGTCGGCGACTCGATGCCCGGGGTGAGCGAGCTGGCCCGGTCGAGCAGCCCGGCCGGCACGTCGTAGGCGAGCATCACGTAGCGGCGGGCCACCAGCACGCCGTGCAGCCGGCGTTCGAGCTGGCCCTGCTGGGCGCCGCCCGGCGCGCCGGACCGGCGCACCAGCACCGCCGAGGAGCGCAGCAGCGGCTCGCCGAAGACCACCAGGCCGGCCTGGCGCAGCGTGGCGCCGGTCTCCACCACGTCGGCGACCACGTCGGCCACGCCGAGGCGGATGGCGTTCTCCACCGCGCCGTCGAGCCGGATCACCTCGGCCTTGACGTCCAGCTCGGCGAGGTGGCGTTCGACCAGCCCCGGGTACGCGGTGGCGATCCGGTGCCCGCCCAGCTCCCGTACGTCGTCCACGTCCTGCGGGCGGGCGGCGAAGCGGAAGGTGGCCCGGGCGAAGGCGAGGTCCACCACCTCCTCGGCCGGCGCGCCGGAGTCGACCAGCAGGTCCCGCCCGGTGATGCCGACGTCCAGGTCGCCGGAGCCGACGTAGGTGGCGATGTCCTTGGGACGCAGGTAGAAGAACTCGATGTCGTTGGGCTCGTCCCGGCAGACCAGGTCCTTCGGGTCGGTGCGCTGGCGGTAGCCCGCCTCACGCAGCATCTGGGCCGCCTTCTCGGCCAGGGCGCCCTTGTTGGGTACGGCGACACGCAGCATGGAAGTGCTCCTTCGTTCGATCGGATGATCAGCGGACGGGCACTCACAGATGTCGGTAGACGTCCTTCAGCTCGAGACCGGTGGCCAGCATCAGCACCTGCGCCTGGTAGAGCAGCTGGGAGATCTCCTCCGCGGCCCGCTCCGGGCCCTCGTGCTCGGCGGCCATCCACGACTCGGCCGCCTCCTCGACGACCTTCTTGCCGATGAAGTGCACACCCTTGGCGAGCGCGTCGACCGTGCCCGAGCCCGGGGTGCCGGCGGCGGCCTTGGCCTGCAGCTCGGCGAACAACTCCTCGAACGTCTTCACAAAAGGCGATTCTTCCAGCCACCCCGGGTGCGCCCGTCGACCGGGTCCGCCCGCGTCGCCCACCTCACCACCCGTCCTCCCCGAACGCCCCGCCACCAATCACCGCGCCCCCGACAGCACCCTGACCACCACCGACCATCCACAACGCGACCCACCGCCGTCCGCCGACGCCGCCCCCAGGTGCCATTTCCGAACGAACAGCCGCCGCTGGGCCTCCTGCCCACGCCGCCTGTCAAGCTGACCTCACCGACGACACACCCGGCCCGCTCCGTCGATCATGAACTTGGCGGCACTCCGCGTCCGATTTGTCACCGCCAACTTCATGATCAACCCTCTCTCCCGCCCGCCGGGAGCGTGATCAAGGGGTTTGTGTCGGCGGGGAGATCGACTCCGACGCGAACTCCTTGATCGCCCGCCTGCTCCCACCCGGCGGCTTCGGTCGGGGCGCAGGGGGCGGCGAGTCGTGAGCTGACGAGGTGACCCGGACGCGGGCTGAGTCGTCTGTGCTGTCAGCTCCAAAGGCAGCGCGGACAGGAGTGCCGCCGGTGCTCGGGAGAGGCGGTGGCGTGCGCCGACCCGATCCCGCACGAGTAGGCACGGCACGGACAGGCGCGAGCAGGCGCGAGCGGGCGGGGTCAGGCGAAGCCGACGCGGTGGGCGTTGGCGGCGTCCAGGCCGCGGATCGCCAGCGCGGCCTCCAGCGCCGCCACCGTGGCCGCCCAGCCCTTGTCCTCGGCCGAGCCGGGCAGCCCGGCCCGGTCCCGGGCCTGCTCGATGGTGTCCACGGTCAGCACGCCGTGCGCCACCGGCTTGCCCTCGTCCAGCGCCACCCGGGTCAGCCCCTCGGTCACCGACTGGCACACGTAGTCGAAGTGCGCGGTCGCGCCGCGCACCACCACGCCGAGCGCGACCACCACGTCGAAGCGCCGGGCCATCGCCTGGGCCACCACCGGCAGCTCCACCGAACCGGCCACCCGGGCCACCACGGCCCGCGCCCCGCACGCCTGCGCGGCGGCCACCGCGCGCTCGGCCATGTGGTCGGTCAGCTCGCCGTGCCAGCGCGCGGCCACCACTCCGACGGTCAGCCCGGCCGCGTCCACCGCGGGCGCGCCCGGCTCCCCGAAACCCGCCATCTCCTACGCTCCGATCTCGTCACCGGCCACCGGCCGCCCCATCGGCGCCTCGGTCACCTCGTCCAGCCCCTCCAGGAGGTGACCCATCCGGTCCCGCTTGGTGCGCAGGTAGCGCGCGTTCTCCGGGTTGGACCGCACGGGCAGCCCCTCCCGGCCGGTCACGGTGAGCCCGTAGCCCTCCAGGCCGGCCCGCTTGGCCGGGTTGTTGGTCAGCAGCCGCATCGAGCGGACGCCGAGGTCGTACAGAATCTGCGCGCCGGTGCCGTAGTCGCGGGCGTCGGCCGGCAGGCCCAGGTCGAGGTTCGCGTCCACGGTGTCGCGGCCCTGGTCCTGCAACTGGTACGCCTGCAGCTTGTGCAGCAGGCCGATGCCGCGGCCCTCGTGCCCGCGCACGTAGAGCACCACCCCGCGCCCCTCCTGCGCGACCCGGGCCAGCGACGCCTGCAACTGCGGGCCGCAGTCGCAGCGCAGCGACCCGAACACGTCCCCGGTGAGGCACTCGGAGTGCACCCGGACCAGCACGTCGCGCCCGTCGCCGAGGTCACCGAAGACCAGCGCGACGTGCTCGGCCGAGTCGTGCTCGGCCCGGTAGCCGTACGCCCGGAACACGCCGTACGGGGTGGGCATCCGCGCCTCGGCGGCCAGCTCGACCTGCTTCTCGGTGCGGCGGCGGTAGGCGATCAGGTCGGCGATGGTGATCAGCGTGAGGCCGTGCTCGGCGCAGAACTTCTCCAGGTCCGGCAGGCGCATCATGGTGCCGTCGTCGTTGACCAGCTCGCAGAGCACGCCGGCCGGGCGCAGGCCGGCCAGCCGGGTCAGGTCCACCGCCGCCTCGGTGTGCCCGGGGCGGCGCAGCACCCCGCCCGCGCGGGCTCGCAGCGGCACCACGTGGCCCGGGCGGGCCAGGTCGGTCGGGTCGGTGCCGGCGTCGGCGAGCAGCCGGATGGTGTGCGACCGGTCGGCGGCCGAGATGCCGGTGCTGACCCCCTCGCGGGCGTCCACCGTCACGGTGTACGCGGTGCCGCGCCGGTCCTGGTTGGTGTGGTGCATCGGCGGCAGGTCGAGCCGGTCGCACTCGTCCTCGGTCAGCGGCACGCAGATGTAGCCGGAGGTGTGGCGGACCATGAACGCCACCAGTTCCGGGGTGGCCAGCTCGGCCGCGAAGATCAGGTCCCCCTCGTTCTCCCGGTCCTCGTCGTCGACCACGACGACGGGCCGGCCGGCGGCGATGTCCGCCACCGCCTGCTCGATCGAGCCGAAGGTGCTCATGCCACGACCTCCGAGTACGTCGCCGGGATCCGGGTGCGCGCGGCCGTGGCCGCCCGCGAGGTGCGCCACCAGCTGAGGAAACCGGCCGCGCAGAACGCGCCGTAGACCAGGTACATGGCGGCCGAGGGGTAGAAGCCGCCGCGCAGCAGCAGCGGCACGCCGACCGCGTCGACGGCGATCCAGACCAGCCAGAACTCCACCCAGCCCCGGGCCATGCCGTAGGTGGCGAGCAGGCTGCCGACCAGGATCCAGGCGTCCGGCAGCGGCCCCCAGGACCCGAGCGCGGCGAGCGCCGGGTAGGCGGCTGCGGTGCCCACGGCCGCGACGACGAGCAGGCCCAGCCGCTCCCGCCAGGTGGCCCAGCGCGGCACCACCGCGGGCTCCGCGCCCCCGCCGGAGCGGCGGTTGCGCGACCAGCGCCACCAGCCGTAGACGCTCACCGCGAAGAAGAAGACCTGCCGGCCGGCCTGGCCGTAGAGGTCGTGCGCCTGCGGGGTGGCGAAGACGCCGCCGAGGAACACGGTGAACAGCAGCCCGTTGCCGATCATGCCGACCGGCCAGGCCCAGACCACCCGGCGCAGCCCGAGCAGCGCCGAGGCGAGCCCGAAGACGTTGCCGACGATCTCCCGGACCAGCACCGGCGAGCCGGCGACGTGCACCTGGGCGTCGAGCAGCCAGCCGAGCGGGCCCGTCATCGCGCGCCGCCCATCAGCCGCTCGACGTACTTGGCCAGCACGTCGACCTCCAGGTTGACCGGGTCGCCGACCTGCTTCGTGCCGAGCACGGTGAGCTTCAGGGTGGTCGGGATGAGCCCGACGGAGAACCAGTCGTCGCCCACCTCGGCGACGGTCAGCGACACGCCGTCGACGGTGATCGAGCCCTTCTCCACCACGTAGCGGGCCAGCTCGGCGGGCAGCCGGAACCGGACCGTCTCCCACTGCGCGGCCGGCTCCCGCGCGACGACCTCGCCGACGCCGTCGACGTGGCCCTGCACCAGGTGCCCGCCGAGGCGGCTGTTCAGCGCGGCGGCCCGCTCCAGGTTGACCGGGTCGCCGGGGCGCAACGCCCCGAGCGCGGTGCGGCGCAGCGTCTCGCCCATCACGTCGGCGGTGAAGACGCCCCCGTCGACGTCGACCACGGTCAGGCAGACCCCGTTGACCGCGATGGAGTCGCCGTGCCGGGCGTCCGAGGTGACGAGCGGGCCACGGATGGCGACAAGCGCCGAGTCGTCTCCGGTCTCGGTGCTCCGGACGATCTCGCCCAGTTCCTCGACGATGCCGGTGAACATGTTCAGGCCTCCCTCTTCCGGGGCAGCGCGGTGATCCGCAGGTCGGGGCCGACCGGCGTAACGTCGGTGATCTCCAGGTCGATGGCGTCGGCGATGGTCGTCACGCCCGCGTCGAGCAACGCGGTGGGGCCGGCGCCGAGCAGCTTCGGCGCGACGTAGCCGACGATCCGATCGACCAGGCCGGCGGCGAGGAACGCGCCGGCCAGCGTGGGGCCGCCCTCCAGCAGCGCGGCCCGCACGCCGCGGTGGTGCAGCTCGGCCAGCAGCGCCGCCAGGTCGACCCGGCCGTCCGGGCCGGCGCCGACCTCCGCGGCGGTCGCCACCCAGGTGCGCGCCGCGCCGTCGCGGACCCGGGCGTCGGCCGGGGTACGCCCCGAGCTGTCCACCACCACCCGCAGCGGCTGCCGGATGGCCAGCGTGCCGTCGCGCAGGTTGCGGGCGGTGAGCCGGGGGTCGTCGGCGAGCACGGTGCCCACCCCGGCGAGGACCGCGTCGACGGTGCCGCGCAGCGCGTGCACGTCGGTGCGGGCCGCCTCCGAGGTGATCCACATGCTGGTGCCGTCGGCGGCGGCGGAGCGCCCGTCGAGCGTGGCCGCGTACTTCCAGATCACGTACGGCCAGCCCCGGCGCATCGAGGTGAGCCAGGCGACGTTGCCGGCCTCGGCCTCCTCGCCGCGTACCCCGAGGGTCACCCGGACCCCGGCGGCGCGCAGGGTGGCCGCGCCGCCGGACGCCACCGGGTTGGGGTCAGGCACGGCGACCACGACGTGGGCCACCCCGGCGGCGATGAGCGCGTGACTGCAGGGGCCGGTGCGGCCGGTGTGGTCGCAGGGCTCCAGGGTGACCACCGCGGTGCCGCCCCGGGCCCGCGTGCCGGCCTGCGCCAGCGCGACGATCTCGGCGTGCGGCCCGCCCGCGTACGCGTGGAAGCCCTCGCCGACGACCTCGCCGTCGGCGTCCAGCAGCAGGCAGCCGACGACCGGGTTGGGGCTGGTGGCGCCGAGGCCGCGGGCGGCCAGCTCGACGGCGCGACGCATCGCCTCGTCGACGGAGACGCTCGCCATGACCTGCCCTGCCCTCCCGCTCGCCGGTCACGCGCGGGCGGGTCGGGAAGCAGCGGCACGGGGCCGCGGACACGCGGCGGCGGAGAACCCGGGAACGGCACGGCCGCCCCGAGGAGCCCACGCGGCGGCTGAGGGTGCTCAGCGGCCGACAGGGGCCTCCCCCGTTCCGCGCGCTGTCTCCCATCCGGACTTTCTGGGGGCGGACGAGCCGCACCCCAACCGTCGGCCCCGGATTCTCACCAGGTCCACCGTCCGGCCGAAGCCGTCCGGGTCGCGGGCTTACCACGGTCGGACCGTGGATCACCGCCGGTTCGGAATTTCACCGAGCCCCGCCAGCGCGTGGTGGGTACCCCGGAAGTCTTACACGTTCCGCGGCGACGCGCGCCACAGAGGCGAGCTACCTCACAGCCACGGGCGGTCGATCAGGTGACGCCACGGCGGCGGTCGACCGCCACGTACGACCCGGGTTGGCTCTTGGCCACCGTCTTCATCTCGGAGGCCACGGCGATCGCCTCCAGCGGGTCGGTGAACCGCTTGCCGCTGTCGGACAGCGACACGCCGATCGAGAGGGTGACCAGCGCGGCCCGGCGGATGTTGCCGCGCCGGTCCTTCAGCTCGACGAAGCCGCGCTCCCGGTCGGTGGGGTCGTAGAGCGTGTCGGCGGCGTTCTCGAAGTCGACCACCGCGCGGCTGGTCAGCGGTCGGACCTGGGTCGGCGCGCAGACGATGACGAAGTCGTCGCCGCCGACGTGGCCGAGGAAGGCCGGCGGCAGCCCGATCGACACCACGGCCCGGTGCAGGCTGCGGGCCAGCGCGGAGATGAACTCGTCGCCGCGGACGAAGCCGTACCGGTCGTTGACGCTCTTGAACCGGTCGATGTCGACGTAGCCGACGGCGTAGTCGACGCCGCTGCGCACCCGGTCGCTGATCTCCCGCCGGATGCGGCTGTTGCCGGGCAGGCCGGTCAGCGGGGAGACCTCCCGGAACTCCTTGTTGCGGCGCAACGTGGAGCTGACCCGGGCGACCAGCTCGGCGGTGTCGAACGGCTTGACCAGGTAGTCGTCCGCGCCCGCGCTGAGGCCGTTGACCTTGTCGGAGGTCATCCCCTTGGCGGTCAGCATGATCACCGGCAGCGCCGAGGTCATCGGGTCGGCACGCAGCCGGCGGGTCAGCTCCAGGCCGTCCACCCGGGGCATCATCAGGTCGACCACGGCCAGGTCCGGCCGTTGCCGCTCGATCACCTCCAACGCCTCTTGGCCGTCGGCGGCGTGCAGCACCTCGAAGCCGTGCAGGCGCAGGTTGAACTCGACGAAGCGGGCGATGTCCTCGTCGTCGTCGACGACCAGGATGACGTCGGGTCGGTCGCCGGCCGGGTCCATCTCAGGCCCCGGTCATCGCACGTTCCGCCAGGCCCCGCAGGCGGCGTACCGCCTCGGCCGGGTCGTCGGCGCCGTAGACCGCGGTGCCGGCGACGAACGCGTCGGCGCCGGCGGCGGCGGCCTGCTCGATGGTGTCGGCGGCGATGCCGCCGTCGACCTCGATGCGCAGCTCCAGGTGGCCGCTGTCGACGTGCCGGCGGGCGGCGCGCACCTTGTCCAGCAGCGGCGGCAGGAACCGCTGGCCGCCGAAGCCGGCCTTGATCGTCATGATCAGCAGCGTGTCGAAGCTGGGCAGCAGGTCCAGGTAGGGCTCGATCGGGGTGTCCCGGTCGATCGCCAGCCCGGCCTTCGCCCCGGCCGAGCGCAGGTCCTTCGCCAGCGCCACCGGGTCGTCGCACGCCTCGGCGTGGAACGTGACGTTGTACGCGCCCGCGTCGGCGTAGCCGGGGGCCCAGCGTCGCGGGTCCTCGATCATGAGGTGCACGTCGAACGGCAGCTCGGTGGCCGCGAGCAGGCTCTGCACCACCGGCAGGCCGATGGTCAGGTTGGGGACGAAGTGGTTGTCCATGACGTCCACGTGCAGCCAGTCGGCGGCGGACTCCACGGCGCGGACCTCGTCGGCGAGGCGGGCGAAATCGGCGGCCAGGATGCTGGGCGCGACGACGGGCGGCGGTACGGTCACCGGGTCAGTGTACGAACGCGGCCACACCCCGGACGCGGCGCGGCACCACACGGTACGGGTGGTGACTCTTCCGTCACCGCGGGTGCAGCGTCGGCCCGTCCGGACCGGAAATCGACACGAATAGTCGTCCGGTACTGGCCGATCGACTGAAAGATGGCGAAACTCCTACAGGGACGGTCACATATGCTGCACGCCCGGGCGCGGGGGACGCCGCTCGGGCTCGCGGCGACCGGCTGCCATCTCTCCGGCGAAGGAGCGGACGATGCGACGGTGGCTCCACGCGCTCGCGCTGGCCGGCACGGTGACCGCGGTGCTCGCCGGCTGCGTGCAGACGCACCGGGCCGACGGTGACCTCGTCGACGACTGGGCCGCGTTGCCGGCGCCCCGGCTGTTCGTCCCGGCCACCGACGCGTGCCTGCCCCGGCTGACCGCGGTGGTGCAGGCGGCCACGTACGAGACGGTGGACTGCGCGCGCAGCCACCTCGCCGAGGCGGTCCACGTCGGCACGTTCACCGGGCCGGCGGCGCTCGGCGCCCGTCCCGAACCGGGCTCGCCGGAGCTGCGCACCGCCCGGGCCGAGTGCGACCAGCGGGCCCGGGAGATGATCGGCGGCGACTGGCACGCCGCCCGGCTCACCCTGAACATCGCGCTGCCGCCGGCGACCGCCTGGCTGTCCGGCGCCCGCTGGTTCCGCTGCGACCTGGCCGAGACCGACAGCATCGACAACACCCGGCCGGTCAACCGGGTGGGCAGCCTGCGCGGCGCGCTGGTCGGCGACAACCCGCTGGTGCACCGCTGCTTCGACCCGAAACTGATCGGCGCGAACCTCAACTACATGGCCCCGGTGCTGTGCACCGAACCGCACCGGGCCGAGTTCGTCGGCGTCTACGCCGAAGCCGACATGAGCTGGGCGCAGTTCGCCCGGGCCGCGCCGGCGGCACACCGGCGGTGCATGAGGCTGATCGCCGCGTTCGCCAACGTGCCGGACAACGCCGAGCTGCCCTACCGGGCCGGGTCCATCTTCTATCCGCCGTCGCAGCGCGAGTGGGAGGAGGGCGACCGGGGCGTGCGGTGTTTCCTGTGGAGCGACGACCGCAAACTGACCCGCTCGATGCGGGGCGCCGGCCCGGAGGGACTGCCCGTCATCTGACGCCGGCCGCCGCCGACGTGGGACCGCGTCAGGCCCCCGGTGCCGTATGCTGCGTCGCCGAGGCGTACCGGTCGGCCGGGCGGCTCCGGACGGCGGGAGGTCGGTCGCGATGCGGCGATGGTGGGCGGCGGTCGCCGCGGGCGCGGTGACGGTGCTGGCGCTCGGCGGCTGCAGCGCGCCGGCCGGGGTCGATCGCGACCTGACCGACGAGTGGCCCGCCCTCGCCGCCCCGGAGGGCTTCGTGCCCGAGGCCGACGTCTGCCACCCCACCGTCGCCGACGTGGGCTACCTCAGCGGTTACCAGCCGGTCGACTGCGCCACGTCGCACCGGGTCGAGACGTTGCACGTCGGCACGCTCACCGGCCCGGACGCCGGGCGGTCGGCGCCGCCGCGGGCCGGCTCGACCGGCATCCGCAGCGCGCACGCCGAGTGCGCCCGGCAGGTGACCCGGGCGGTCGGCGCGGACTGGCGCTCCGGGCGCCTGCAGCTCTCCGTGGTGTTCCCCTCGGCGCTGGCCTGGTCCGGCGGCGCCCGCTGGTACCGCTGCGACGTCGCCGAGGTCAACGGTCTGGACGAGGGGAACGTCACCGCCCGCACCGGCAGCCTGCGCGGCGCCCTCAAGCCCGGCTCGCCGCTGGCGCTGGCCTGCTTCAACCCGAAGCTGAGCAAGGACGAGGTGCAGGCGATGCGGCCGGTCGCCTGCACCACGAGGCACCACGCCGAGTTCGTCGGGATCTACCAGGCGCCCGACATCAGCTACGCCGAGTTCCAGCGCACCTCGCTGCGGGCGCACAAGGCGTGCCGGGGCCTGATCGCGAAGTACGCCAAGGTGCCGAACGACCGGAACATGCAGTACCGGGCCGGCACGATCATCTACCACCCGTTCGAGCAGCAGTGGCGCGACGGCGACCGGGGCGTGCAGTGCTTCCTCTGGGTGTCCGAGCGGACGCTCACCCGCTCCGTCCGCGGCGCCGGCGGCAGGGCGCTGCCGATCACCTGAGCCCCACGGCGGGGCGGGCGTCGGCCCGCCCCGCCGGGTGCGCTCAGCCGACCTGCAACGTCACGTCGTCGACGACGAAGCTGGTCTGCAGCGAGGCGTCCTCGACGCCGGTCCACTTGAGCGTGACCGTCTGGCCGGCGTAGCCGGCGAGGTTGAAGGTGCGCTGGGTGTAGCCGGTGGCCTTGTTCAGGTTCGAGTACGTCGCCAGCGTGGTCGACCCGACCTGCACGGTCAGCTTGTCGTACGCGGTCGTGGTGGTGGTCTCGGCCGAGTCGACGTGCAGCCAGAACGACAGCGTGTAGCTGGTGCAGCCGGCCGGCAGGGTCACCGACTGGGACAGCGTGTCGGTGTGCGACGAGCCGTAGCCGTCCATCCAGGCCTTGTAGGTGCCGGTGCGGGCCGCCTGGCCGGAGTCGCTGGTGATCACCCCGGAGCTGGCGGTCCACGACGCGGCGCCGGACTCGAAGCCGCCGTTGGCGACGAGCTGCCCGCCGGTGCAGCCGCCGCTGCCGCCGGTCACGGTCAGCGTGTAGCTGGCGGTGCGGGTGGCCGAGCCGGTCCCGGTGACGGTGACGGTGAACGTGCCGGTGGTCGCGGTGGACGAGGCGCTGACCGTCATGGTGGCGGAGCCGCCCGAGGTGACCGACGACGGGCTGAAGCCGATAGTGACCCCGCTCGGCGCCCCGCTGGCCGACAGCGTGACGGTCTGGGCGCTGCCGGCCGTGGTGGCGGTGCTGACCGTGGCGGTGGTGGAGCCGCCCCGCGCGACGCTGCCGGAGGTGGGGCTCACCGCGACCGAGAAGTCGTTGGTCGGGGTGCCGCCGCCGACCGCGAGCGCCCAGATCGCGTACGCCACGCCGTCCGCGCTGCGGTTGAGCACCGTCGTGTTGATGTTGCTGGTGGTGTCGCAGGAGCGGTGGTAGCAGCCGTCGTACGCCGCGCCCGAGGTACCGCCCCACTTGGCGGCCTGCGCCGCGGTCTTGGTGTAGCTGGCGCCGGCCGCGTAGCCGGAGGTCTGGATGCCGGCGTTGGCGAACGAGTAGTCGTCGGAGCGGCCCTGGCCCTCGGTGTTCTCCTCCGGCTGGATGCCGAACGAGTCCCAGTACGCCTTGAGCGGCGCGGCGGTGGCCGAGGTGATCCGGTTGATGAAGTAGCCGCCGTTGGGCGAGCCCACCATGTCGAAGTTGTAGTAGCCCTTGATGTAGCCCCGCTGGGTGGTGCTGAGCTGGTTGACGTAGTGCTTGGAGCCCTGCAGCCCCTGCTCCTCGCCGTTCCACCAGGCGAACCGGACCCGCTTGGTCATGGTCGGGTTCTGCGCGGCCAGCACCAGCGCGTTCTCCAGCAGCGTGGCCGAGCCGGAGCCGTTGTCGTTGATGCCGGGCCCGGCGGAGACGCTGTCCAGGTGGGCGCCGAACATGACCACCTGGTCGGCCGGGCCCTGGGGCCACTCGGCGATCAGGTTGCTGCCCGGGTAGGTGCAGGTGGTGCAGTTCTGCTCGCTGACCGTGTAGCCGGCGGCCTGGAGCTTGCCCTTGACGTAGCTGACCGACGCGGCGTAACCGGCCGAGCCGGCCCGCCGGTTGCCGCCGTTGCTGCTGGCGATGGAGTTGAGCTGGGTGAGGTGGGCCTGGACGTTGGTCAGGGAGACGTCCGGAGCGGCGAGCGTGGCGGCGGGGGCGGCCGCCGGGGCGGGAGCGGCGGAGGCGGTGCCGGCCAGGCTCGCCGTCGTCAGGGTGGCGACGAGGGCGAGCGCGAGGCTCATGGTCGGCGTGCTGCGTCTCATGGAGACTCCTCGGGGGAACGCGGGGGTGACGGACCGTTGGACCGGTGATCGGAACAGTTACATGTATCGATCGCACAGTCAACGGGGTGTCACATCCCGCGAACCCCCTCCCCCGCGAGGGATGCACCCGACCCCTCGGGTCAGCCCCTGCGCAACACCGCCAGGAACATCGCGTCGGTGCCGTGCCGATGCGGCCAGAGCTGCACCGTCGGCCCGTCACCCAGCCCCGGCATGCCGGCCGGCAGCAGCGCCCGGGCGTCCACGAAGTCCACCGGGAAGCCGCACCGCCGGGACGCCTCGGTCACCGTCACGTGCGTCTCCACCACGTGCGGCGAACACGTCACGTACGCGACCAGGCCGCCCGGGCGGACCGCCCGCAACGCGGCAGTCAACAGCTCCCGCTGCAACCGGGTCAACGGCGGCAGGTCCGACGGCTGACGCCGCCAGCGCGACTCCGGCCGCCGCCGCAGCGAGCCCAGCCCGGTGCACGGCGCGTCGACGAGCACCCGGTCGAAGTGCCCCTCCGGCACCTTCGGCTCGTCGCCCACACTGCGCCCGTCGGCGTGCACCACCGTCACCGGCAGGCCCCGGGTCGCCCGCTCGACCAACCGGGCCCGGTGCTCGGCCACCTCCACCGCGGTCAGCCGCGCCCCCCGCGTCGCGGCCAGCGCGCCGAGCAGGCCCGCCTTGCCGCCCGGGCCGGCGCACAGGTCCAACCACCGGCCGTCCGGGCCGTCCAGCGGCGCGTGCGCCAGCGCGTCCGCGACCAGTTGCGAGCCCTCGTCCTGCACGTGCGCCCGGCCGTCGGCCACCGCCGCCAGCTCACCGGGCGCGCCACCCGGCAGGTAGACCGCGTACGGCGAGAACGCGCCGGGCGCGCCGCCCACCTCGTCGGCCAGCTCCACCGCGTCGGCCAGACCGGGGCGGGCACACAGGTGCACCGGCGGCCGCTCGTTGTCCTCGATGAGCAGGCGGGTGGTCTCCCCCAGGTCACCGCCGAGCGCCTCGGCGAACGCCCGCACGATCCACTGCGGATGGCTGAACGCCAACGCGAGCCGGCCGATCGGGTCGGTCGCCTCGTCCGGGGCGAGCTTCGCCACCCAGGCGTCGGCGTCCCGGCCGGCGATCTCCCGCAGCACCGCGTTCGCGAACCCGGTCGCGCCCGGACCCACCGAGCGGACCAGGTCCACGGTGGACGACACCGCCGCGTGCGCCGGCACCCTCGTGTGCAGCAACTGGTAGGCGCCCAGCCGCAGCGCGTCGCGCACCGGCGGGTCGATCCGCTGCACGTCCCGGCCCGCCGCGTCGGTGACGATCGCGTCCAGCGTGCCGGTGTGCCGCAGCGTGCCGTAGGTCAGCTCGGTGGCGAACGCGGCGTCCCGGCCGCTCAGCCCCGCCTCGCGCAGCATCGCCGGCAACACCAGGTTGGCGTACGCGTCGTCGCGGTGCACCGCCGCGAGCGCCTCGTACGCGACGTGCCGGGGCAGGTCCACGGCCGGCCGGCTCGGACGCGACCCGCCCCGCCGGTCGCCGCCGAACCGGTCACCACCGCGCCGGTCCGCGCCGGGGCGGTCGCCACGCCGGCGGTCCCCGCCGAAACGCTCGTCCGAGCGCCGGCGGTCGCCGTGCTCACGCGCGTACCCCCGGGGCCGCTCGCCCTCGACGGGCCGCTCCGGGCCCGTCACGAGAAAGCCTCCCCGGCGGCGACCCGGGCGCCGCGCGCCCAGTCGCCTGCCGACATGGCCTTCTTGCCGGCCGCGCGCACCTCGCCGAGCCGCACCGGCCCGGTCGCCGTGCCCACCAGCACCTGGGACTTCTCCACCAGCAGCTCGCCCGGCTTCAGCTCGGGGCCGTTGGCCAGCGGGGTGACCGGGCCGAGCTTGACCCGGTCGTCGCGGAACGTGGTCCACGGGCCGGGCGCGGGCGTGCAGGCCCGGATCCGCCGATCCACCGCGAACGCCGGGTCGCCCCAGCGCACCCGGGCGTCCTCCACGGTCAGCTTCGGCGCCGGCGAGACCCCGTCGGCCGGCTGTGGCTCGGCCCGGCCGGTGCCGTCGCCGATCGCGTCGAGCACCGCGACCAGCAGGCCGGCGCCCGAGTGGGCCAGCCGTTCCAGCAGGTCGCCGGAGGTGTCGGCGGGCCGGATCTCGTCGGTGACCGTGCCGAAGACCGGGCCGGTGTCCAGCCCCTCCTCCAGTTGGAAGACGCTGGCGCCGGTCAGCTCGTCGCCGTGCAGCACGGCGTGCTGCACCGGGGCCGCGCCCCGCCAGGCGGGCAGCAGCGAGAAGTGCAGGTTGATCCAGCCGTGCGTGGGGATCTCCAGCACCACCGGTGGCACCAGCGCGCCGTAGGCGACCACCGGCACGCAGTCCGGCGCGAGCGCGCGCAGCCGGTCGAGGAACTCGGGCTCACGCGGGCGGGCCGGGGTGAGCACCTCGACGCCGTGCGCGTCGGCCCACGCGCCGACCGGCGAGCGGAGCAGCCCCCGACCGCGACCGGCCGGCGCGTCGGGACGGGTGACCACGGCGAGCAGCTCGTGGCCGGAGGCGGCGATCGCGTCCAGGGCCGGTACGGCGACCGCCGGCGTGCCGGCGAAGACCAGGCGCATCCGGGTCACCGCCCCAGACCGAACGGGTTGCTGACCGGGTGCGGGCTGAGCTTGACCGTGGGCGGGGCGCCCTGGTCGTACCACTCGGCCTGGCGGATCGCCTTCATGGCCGCCTTGCGGCCGGCCGGGTCGAGCCGGTCGACGAAGAGCACCCCGTCCAGGTGGTCGGTCTCGTGCTGCAGGCAGCGGGCCATCAGCCCGGTGCCGACGATCTGCATCGGGTCGCCGTGGGCGCTGAAGCCCTTGGCAATCACGTTCTGCCGGCGCTTGGTGTCGAAGTAGAGGCCGGGGATGGACAGGCAGCCCTCCGGGCCGTCCTGCTCCTCCTCGTCGGGGAACTCCAGCACCGGGTTGACCAGGTGGCCGAGCATGTCGTCGACGTCGAAGGTGAACACCCGCAGGCCCACCCCGAGCTGGGGCGCGGCCAGACCGGCGCCGCTCTGCTCGCGCATCGTGTCGGTCAGGTCGGCGATCAGCTTGCGCAGCTCGGCGTCGAAGTCGACAACCGGGTCGGCCGGCGTGCGCAGCACCGGATCGCCGAACAGACGGATGGGCTGGACGGTCACGCGGCGTGGCTCCTTGTCTGGGACGGCTGGTGCGCCCCCAGTCTACGGAGTGCGGCCCGCCGCCCCCGGTGGCGTACCGGGAACGGTGACCGGGGCCGCCTCCCGGCCGACGCTGACCGGCAGCGTCGCGTAACCACGCAGGGTGAGTCGGGCCCGCCGCTCGGGCGTGCCGGCCACCGCCAGCTCGGGCAGCCGGCGCAGCAGCAGCGGGAACGCCACCTGGGCCTCCAGCCGGGCCAGCGCCGCGCCGAGGCAGTAGTGCGGCCCGGCGCCGAAGGACAGCGGGTGGACCTGTGGGCGCCAGGGGTCGAAGCGGGCCGGCTCCGGATGGCGGCGGGGATCCCGGTTGGCCGCGCCGAGCATCACGATGACCCAGCTCTCCGCCGGCAGGTCGACGCCGCCGTGCCGCGACGGCGCGGTGCTCATCCGCGAGGTGAGCTGCACCGGCGAGTCGTAGCGCAGCAGCTCGTCGGTGCATCCGGGGGCGAACTCCGGGTGCTCGCGCAGCGCCGCCGCCGCCCGGGGGTGGTCGAGCAACGTCACCAGCCCGTTGCCGAGCAGGTTGGTGGTGGTCTCGAAGCCGGCCACCAGCAGCACGATCAGGTTGGCCAGCAGCTCGTCGCCGGAGAGCCGCTCGCCGCCGGAGTCGTGGGCCTGCACCAGCGCGGTGGTCAGGTCGTCGGCCGGCGCGCGGCGGCGGGCCGCCACCAGCTCGGTGACGTAGGCCCGCAGCTCACCCGCGCCCCGGTCGGCCACGGCCAGCTCGTCCATGGTGATCTCCGGCTCCAGCACACCGGTCAGGTCGGTGGCCCAGCGTCGGAACAGCGACCGGTCGGCCGCCGGCACGCCGAGCAGCGCGCAGATCACCCCGACCGGCAGCGGGTAGGCGAACGCGGCCATGAAGTCGACAGGCGTCCCGTCCCGGCCGGCGGCCAGCATCGCGTCGACCAACTCGTCGGCCTGCGCCTCGACCACGCCCCGCATGGCGGCGATGCGGCGCGGGCTGAACGCGCCGGCGGCCAGCCGCCGCATCCGGCTGTGGTCGGGCGGATTGGTGCGCAGCATCGACCGGGAGATCGACAGCACCGCCTGGCTCTCCCGCCAGCCGGGCATGAACTGGTCGCGCAGGCTGTCGTCCATCACCCCGAACCGGGCGTCCCGCAGGATGGCGTCGGCCTCGGCGTGGCCGGTCACCGCGTAGAAGACCGGACCGGCCTGGACCACCGGGCCGTGCGCCCGCAGCCGCTCGTAGGTCGGGTAGGGGTCGATCCGACCCGCGGGGGACATCAGCAGCGCGAGGGCGTCGGCGGGATCCACGGTCGGCCTCCCCAGGCATCGGAGACCCCCATCATGCTTCGCCGCACCGGATCGGGCGATCCCGTCGCGGCGCGGGGGCGGCCGGTCAGGCGCCGGCGCCCGGCTCCCCGGCGAGCACCGTGCCGCCACCGAGCAGGGCGTGCTCGGGCAGCGGCAGCGCGATCCCGTGCGCGTCCTCCCAGTCGTGGATCAGGCCCGGCCGGGCCTGTGCGGCGAAGAGGTCCACCGCGCTCATCCCGCCGACCACCGGCTCGTCGACCTCGGCGACCAGCCGGGCGGCGATCATCGGGACGCCGCCGCGCACCGCCGCGCTGAGCCGCCGGTGCCCGTCCACCACGAAGAAGTACTCGCCGGTGTAGCCGATGCTCAGCGGCTCCCCCGCCTCGTCGCCGCCGTGCTCCTGGTCCCAGGAGCCGCGCAGCGTGGCGACGTCCTCGGTCGGGTAGACCCGGGTCGGGTCGAGCAGGAGCAGCGGCTGGCCGGCGCGCAGCACGTCGGCGCCGAGGCGGCCCTCGTAGACGTCGACCACGTGCTCGATCACCTGCTGCGGGGTGGCCCGGGTGGTGTCGCAGATCAGGTCGTAGTTGCGCAACCGGGCCTTGTCGACGCCGTAGCGGACGATGAAGCGGTTGCGCTCGCTCTCGCTGCGCTCGCGCAGCTTGGCCCGCGCCTCCTCCAGCGAGGTGTAGCTCTCGGCCGGGCCGGACGGACGGGCCAGCACCCGCCGGGCCGCCTCGGTCGGCTCGGTGATCATGTGCACCTTGAGCGCGTCGGTGAAGAAGTGCCAGGCCAGGCGCGAGTCCATCACCAGCGACTCGCCGGAGGCGGCGATGTCGCGCTGGAGCTGGTCGACGTAGCCGTCGACGGCCTGGTCCAGCTCGGCGTGCAGGTTGAGCTGGAGCGCGGTCATCTGCCGCTCCTGCGCCATCTGGCGGTAGAGGTCGCCGACGCTGACCCGGCGCAGCCCGAGCCGCTTGGCGATCTCGACGGAAACGGTGCTCTTGCCGCTGCCGAGGTCACCGTTGAAGACGATCGACTGACGAACGGTCACGACTGGTCCACCCCTGCTCACCGGCTGACTGACGACATCGAATCCGTGTGGCCCGACGTGCCCTGAGCACCCGTCGCGCCGCATCCCGCGCGGAAATCCCGCACGCCTGGGCATGACGGGCGATGCTATCACCGCGCGCTACCCAATTGCCGGACCAGGTGTGCGGCAAACCCCAGGTCACGACCGTGCGCGAGGGTCCGGGTGCGCTGGGTCACGATCTCCGGACCCGATCAGAACAGGCTGAGCGGATCCACCTGGAGCCGGACCGGATCGACGGCCTTGCGGGCGCTGCGTTGCCCGGCGGCGGCGTGCAACGCGTCCGCGAGCGCGGCGGCCCGGGCCCGCGGCACCCGCACCAGCATCCGCTCCCGGCCCTCGTCGGCCGGCACCGGGCCGAGCACCTCGGCGTCGTCCGGCAGCCGGGCGCCGGCCAGCAGGTCGGCCACCGCCTCGGCCGCGCCGGTGACGCTCGCCATCCGGACCGCCGGCGGGAAGCCCAGCTCGCGGCGCTCGGCCAGCTCCCGGGCCGCGAACCAGGCCGCGTCCCAGCGCAGCAGCGCCTGCACCGGGGCCAGCGCGCCGTCGGCGACCACCACCACCCGGCCACCTGCCGCGCCGGGCCGGGCCAGCGCCGCCCCGGCCAGCCAGCGACGCAACGCCTCCTCCCCGGCCCGCAGGTCGGCCCGGGTGAGCAGCGCCCACGAGTCGAGCAGCAGCACCGCGCCGTAGCCGCCCTCGGCGACCGGCTCGGCGCCCGGGGTGGCGATCACCAGGCCGGCGCCGCCGGGCACGCCGGCCAGCACCTCCTCGCGCCCGGACGTCCGCACCGGCACCCCCGGGAAGGCCCGGCCCAGCTCCTCCGCGGTACGCCGGGCGCCGGTGACCGAGGCGCGCAGCCGCCGCCCGCCGCACTGCGGGCAGGCGTACGCGGCGGCGACCCGGCCGCACCACCGGCAGGCGGGTGTCCCCTGGGCGGACGGCAGGCCGAGCGGACCGGCGCAGTGCGGGCAGCGGGCCGGGGTCCGGCAGTCGGCGCAGGCCACCGAGGGCAGGTAGCCGCGCCGGGGCACCTGCACCAGCACCGGCAGGTCGGCGCGGAGCGCGTCCCGGGCGGTGGTCCAGGCCAGGCTGGGGAGCCGGGCGGAGGCCGCGCCGGGGTCCCGGGCCAACTGCGGGTCGTCCCCGGTGGGTGCCATCGCCGGCATCCGCTCCCGCACCGTGGCCCGGTCGGCGACCACCTCCCGGGCCCAGCCGGTCTCCACGAGCAGTTGCGCCTCGGCGGTCCGGGCGTAGCCGCCGACCAGGGCGGCCGCGCCGGTGAGCTGCGCCCGGGTGAGCAGCACGTCACGGGCGTGCGGATAGGGCGCCCGGGGCTCGGCGTGCAGGTCGTCCCCGTCGTCCCAGACCGCCACCAGGCCGAGCCGCTCGACCGGGGCGAACATGGCCGCCCGGGTGCCGATCACCACCGGCACCTCGCCGCGCCGGGCGGCCAGGAACGCCCGGTAGCGGCGGGCCGGCCCGGCGGCGGCGGCCAGGCAGGCGTGCCGCCCCGGGCCGAGGACCGCGGTCAGGGCGGCGTCGAGGCGGTCCAGGTCCCGGGCGTCGGCCACCACGACCACCGCGCCCCGGCCGCCGGCCACGGTCGCGGCCACCGCGTCGGCGTACCTGTCGGCCCAGTCCTCCCCCGGCAGCGCGGACCACACGGCGCGCGGCGCGCGGCCGTCGGCGAGCGCGCGCAGCAGCGCCGGCCCGGCCGGATAGTCCCGCCAGCCGCGCGGGTCGAGAGGCGCCGGAGCACCGCCGGCCGGTGCCGGGACGGCGGTGGCCGGCTCGGCGGCGGTGGCCGGCTCCGCGTCCGTGACGGCGGGCCCCGTGGCGGGGTCGGGCTCCACGTCGGTGGCGGTGGCGGACTTCTCGGCGCGGGCGTGCCGCGGCGGCACGGCCAGCCGGAGCACGTCGGCCAGGCTGCCCGCGTAGCGGTCGGCGACCGCCCGGGCCAGCCGGGCCACCTCCGGCGACAGCACCGGGACCGGGGAGACGACCTTCTCCAGGTACGCGAGCTTCGGGTGGTCGGACTCGGCGACGCGCTCCAGCAGCCAGCCGTCGACGAGCTGCCCGGCGAAGCGGACCTTCACCCGGACCCCGGGCCGGGCGTCGGCGTCCAGCGCCTCCGGGACCAGGTAGTCGAACGGGCGGTCGAGGTGCGGCAGCGGCACGTCCACGCAGACGCGAGCGACCGGCGACCCCTCGGCGGGTCGCCGGTCGCGGCGCGTGGCGGTGGTCAGGCTCCCGCGGCCGACTTGAGGTCGGCGGCCCGGTCGGTGTTCTCCCAGGTCAGCTCCGGCAGCTCGCGGCCGAAGTGGCCGTAGGCGGCGGTCTGCCGGTAGATCGGGCGCAGCAGGTGCAGGTCCCGGATGATCGCGGCCGGGCGCAGGTCGAACACCTCGGCCACGGCCTTCTCGATCGAGGCCACCGGCACCGTCTCGGTGCCGAACGTCTCGATGAACAGGCTCACCGGGTGCGCCTTGCCGATCGCGTACGCGACCTGCGCCTCGCACCGCTCGGCCAGGCCGGCGGCGACCACGTTCTTCGCCACCCAGCGCATCGCGTACGCGGCCGACCGGTCCACCTTCGACGGGTCCTTGCCGGAGAACGCCCCGCCACCGTGCCGGGCGTAGCCGCCGTAGGTGTCCACGATGATCTTCCGACCGGTCAGGCCGGCGTCACCCATCGGGCCGCCGATCTCGAACCGCCCGGTCGGGTTCACCAGCAGCCGGTAGCCCTCGGTGTCCAGACCGAGGCCCTCCAGCTCCGGCGCGATCACGTGCTCGCGCACGTCCGGCGTGAGCAGCGACTCCAGCGAGATGTCCGCCGCGTGCTGGCTGGACACCACCACCGTGTTCAGCCGCACCGGGCGCAGCCCGTCGTACTCGATGGTCACCTGCGTCTTGCCGTCCGGCCGCAGGTAGGGGATCGTGCCGTCCTTGCGCACCTGCGACAGCCGCCGCGCCAGGCGGTGCGCCAGCGCGATCGGCAGCGGCATCAGCTCCGGGGTCTCGGAGCACGCGAAGCCGAACATCATCCCCTGGTCGCCCGCGCCCTGCGCGTCCAGCGCGCTCTCCGAGCCGCCGGTACGCAGCTCGAACGCGTTGTCCACGCCCTGCGCGATGTCCGGCGACTGGGCGCCGATGGAGACGCTGACCCCGCAGGAGGCGCCGTCGAAGCCCTTCTTCGACGAGTCGTAGCCGATGCCGAGGATCGTCTCCCGCACGATCGTCGGGATGTCGGCGTACGCCTTCGTGGTGACCTCGCCGGCGACGTGCACCTGCCCGGTGGTGATCATCGTCTCCACCGCGACGCGGCTGTGCGGGTCCTGGTCGAGCAACGCGTCGAGAATGCCGTCGCTGATCTGGTCGGCGATCTTGTCCGGGTGGCCCTCCGTGACCGATTCGGACGTGAAGAGACGTGTCACGGCACTCCTAAGCATGTGAAGACTTTTAAAGGTCGCTCGGCGGCAGTTTAGTCGTCCGCGCTGGCGCGTGGCTCAAGGAATGCTTGTCGACCAACCGTCAGGACGGCGGGCCCAGTCGAGCGACCACGAGGTCCCAGACGGCGTCGGCCAGGGCCTCCTTGGGCTGTTCGGCGAAGCGGTGCACGGCGCCGTCGGCGCCGATCACGGTGGCCGCGTTGGTCTCCGCGCCGAAGACCTTGTCGACGCCCACCTCGTTGACCACGATCAGGTCGGCGCGCTTGCGGGCCAGCTTGGCCCGGCCGTTGGCCTCGGCGTCGTCGGTCTCCGCGGCGAACACCACGAGCACCTGCCCGCTCCGACGGTGCCGGCCCAGCTCGGCGGCGATGTCCGGGTTGGTGACCAGCTCGATGGTCGGCGCGACACCGTCGTCCGACTTCTTGATCTTACCGGTGGCGTAGCTGGCCGGACGGAAGTCGGCGGGCGCGGCGGCCATCACCACCGCGTCCGCGTCGGCGGCCGCCGCCAGCGTGGCGGCGCGCAGCTCCTCGGTGGTGCCCACCCGGACCAGGTCCACCCCGGCCGGGTCGGCGAGCGCCACGTTCGCCGAGACGACAGTCACCCGCGCGCCCCGCGCCACGGCGGCGCGGGCGAACGCGTACCCCTGCTTGCCGGAGGAGCGGTTGCCCAGGAAGCGGACCGGGTCGAGCGGCTCGCGGGTGCCGCCGGCGGTGACCACCACGTGCCGGCCGGTCAGGTCGGCCGGGGCGGCGACGCCCCGGGCCAGCGCCCGGCGGGCGACCGCGAAGATCTCGGCCGGGTCGGGCAACCGGCCCTTGCCGGAGTCCTGCCCGGTGAGCCGGCCGACCGCCGGCTCGATCACGCGGACGCCGCGGGAGCGCAGCGTGGCGACGTTGGCCACGGTGGCCGGGTGCTCCCACATCTCGGTGTGCATGGCCGGGGCCAGCACGACCGGGCAGCGCGCGGTCAGCAACGTGTTGGTGAGCAGGTCGTCGGCGAGGCCGTGGGCGGCCTTGGCGAGCAGGTCGGCGGTGGCCGGCGCGACCACGACCAGGTCGGCGTGCTGCCCGAGCCGCACGTGCGGCACCTCGTGCACGTCGGACCAGACGTCGTCGGCGACCGGCCGGCCGGAGAGCGCCGACCATGTCGGCGCCCCGACGAAGCGGAGCGCCGAGGCGGTCGGCACGACCCGGACCCGGTGACCCGACTCGGTGAAGAGCCGGAGCAGCTCACACGCCTTGTAGGCGGCGATGCCGCCGCCGACCCCGAGGACGATCTCGGCGGGCATCGGCGCGGGCGCGGTTACGGCTGGTCGGTCGGCTCGGCGGTGAGCAGGCCCGCGTTGATCTCGCGCATGGCGATGGAGAGCGGCTTCTCCTGGGGGGTGGTCTCCACGAGCGGGCCGACGTACTCCAGGAGGCCCTCACCGAGCTGGCTGTAGTAGGCGTTGACCTGACGGGCCCGCTTGGCGGCGAAGATCACCAGCGCGTACTTCGAGGTGGTCTTCTCGAGCAGCTCGTCGATCGGCGGGTTGGTGATGCCCTCGGGGTTGGTGGCGATGGATCCCACGAAATTTGACCTCTGCGTCTCGTGCGCCGCCGCGCGGGCGGTCGGTGGCCGCTCAACCGCTCACGGGCGGTCGGGCCGGAGCCAGGACTGACGAACCGATCAATCCTACCAGTTCCGCCACGGCGCGCTCGGTGCGGTCGTGCGTCACGGCGTGTGCGAACGCGTCCGCGACGACCGGATCCGCCCGGTACGCCGGCGGCGCGAGCAGCACCAGCCGGGCCTGCGGCACGGCGGCCCGCACGGCGAGCGCGCCGGCGAGGTCGATCGGCAACAGCACCGGCCGCCCCTCGGCGAGCCGGGTCCGCACGCCCGCGCGGGGCACCCCCCGGCGGTACGGCCCGATCCGGCACCACTCCAGCAGCCCGTCCGCGTCGACCAGCCGGTCGAAGCCGGCCGGGTCGAGGAAGAGCCGGTCCACGCCGTGGCGCTCGCCCGGACGTGGCGGGCGGGTGGTGGCGACCACCGGCACCCACACCGACGCGAGACGCGCCCGGACCTGCTCGACGACACCGCCCCGGCCGGCCCCGGAAGGGCCGGACAGGACGGTGAGCCGAGCCGCCGAGCGCGCCTCGTCATCCGTGCTCACCGCTTGTTTCTACACGGTGGGCCGTTCAGTTGGCGGCGAACTCACCCAGCAGCGCCTTGCGCTGCTGCTCGCCGAGGCCGCGCAGGCGACGGCTGTCGGCGATCTTGAGCTTCTCCATGATCTGGGTGGCCCGGATCTTGCCGATGCCCGGCATCGCCTGGAGCACCGCCGAAACCTTCAGCTTGCCCACGACGTCGTCGGACTCGGCCCGCTCAAGGACGGTGGCGAGGGTGGTCTTGCCCTGCTTGAGCTGCTCCTTCAGCTCAGCGCGGGCCTTGCGGATCTCCGCAGCCTTCTCCAGCGCGGCAGCGCGCTGCTCGGGGGTCAGTGACGGGAGCGGCACCAGTTCTCCTCAGGTCCCTAGTACGGCGGGCGGAGCCCCACCGCAGCTGTGAAACGTGGTGTCGCTGGCAACCAAAGGGGTCCGTGGTTCCCAGCGCGGGGAAAACTAGCGGTCAACGGAGCTTTCGGCAACGTGGACGCGCGATGATCAACGTAAAGTGACCGAGCCGTCAGTCAGTCAGGCGGTGGCCAGCGCGGCCCGGCACTCGGCCAGCACCCGCTCGGTGGCGGCCCGCAGGGCGTCCGGTTCCGGCCCCGCGCCCAGCACCTCCCGGGAGTACGACGGCAGCACCGACGGGAGCGCGGCGCCGAACACCGTACGGAGCCCGGCGGGGGTGCCGCCCTGCGCGCCCAGGCCCGGGGCGAGCAGCGGACCGTTGACCGCGCCGAGGTCGTGACCGGTCTCACCGATCGTCGCGCCGACCACCAGACCGAAGCTGCCGAGCGGCTCCGCACCCCGGTTGAGCTGGGAAATCTCGTCGATCACGGTCTGCGCGACGGTGCGCCCGTCGGCACCGACGGCACGCTGCACACCGGCGCCCTCGGGGTTCGAGGTGAGCGCCAGGACGAACACCCCGCCACCGTGCTCGGCGGCCGTGGAGATCATCGGCGCGAGCGAACCTACTCCCAGGTAGGGGCTCGCGGTGATCGCGTCGACATACAGCGGACTGGATGGATCAAGGTACGCCGAGGCGTACGCGCGGACCGTCGAACCGATGTCGCCACGCTTGACGTCGAGGAGAACGAGCGCGCCCCCATTTCGCAACTGTCGGATAGTTGACTCAAGCACGCCCACCCCGCGCGCGCCGAAGCGCTCGAAGAACGCCGACTGCGGCTTGACCACGGCCACCCGGTCGCCGACCGCCTCCACCACGATGCGGCAGAACCGCTCCAGCCCCTCGACGTCGTCGGGCAGTCCCCAGTCGGCCAGCAACCCGGGATGCGGGTCGATCCCCACGCAGAGCGGTCCCCGCTCCGCCACCGCCCGGTGCAGGCGTACCCCGAACGTCTCCATCGCCTCTCTCTTCCTCTCCCGGCGGCGCGGCCGCCTCCGTGCCCCGCGACGGACCCTCCGCCGCGTCACGACCGGACTCAGCCGGCCTTGGCCGCCGCCGCCACGCCGGCCGCGATCCGGGCCACGTCCGCGGCGTCGCAGACGTACGGCGGCATGGTGTAGACGAGGTCCCGGAACGGGCGCAGCCACACCCCCTCGGCCACCGCGGCGGCCGTGGCGGCCGGCAGGTCCACCTCGTGGTCCAGTTGCACCACGCCGATCGCGCCGAGCACCCGCACGTCGGCCACCCCGGGCACGCCGCGCAGCGGCGCCAGGCCGGCCCGCAGCCCGTCGGCGATCCCCGCCACCCGCCCGGCCCAGTCCCCGGCCCGCAGCAGGCCCAGGGAAGCGTTCGCGACCGCGCACGCCAGCGGGTTGCCCATGAACGTCGGCCCGTGCGCCAGCACCCCGTCGGCCGAGATCGCGCCGGCCACCCGCGGCGTGCAGAGCGCCGCGGCCAGCGTCAGGTAGCCACCCGTGAGCGCCTTGCCGACGCAGAGCACGTCGGGCGTGACGCCGGCGTGCTCGGCGGCGAACATCCGCCCGGTCCGGCCGAAGCCGGTGGCGATCTCGTCGAAGACCAGCAGGATGCCGTGCGCCGCGGTCACCTCGCGCAGCACCCGAAGGTAGTGCGGGTGGTGGAAGCGCATCCCGCCGGCGCCCTGGACCACCGGTTCGACGATCACCGCCGCCAGTTCGTCGGCGTGCCGTTCGACCGCGTCCACGAGCGCCGCCTCGTACGCCGGGTCCGGCGGGGCGTCGAAGCCGGCGGGCGGCAAGGGCGCGAAGACCTGCCGGGGCAGCACGTCGCCCCAGAGGTGGTGCATGCCGCCCTCCGGGTCGCAGACGCTCATCGGGTGGAACGTGTCGCCGTGGTAGCCGCCCCGCCAGGTGCCCAGGCGGCGACGCTCCGGGCGCCCCACGGCGCGCTGGTACTGCAGGCACATCTTCACCGCGACCTCGACGCTCACCGAGCCGGAGTCGGCCAGGAAGACGTGCTCCAGGCCGTCCGGGGCCAGCTCGACCAGGGTGGCGGCCAGGCGCGCGGCCGGCTCGTGGGTGAGCCCGCCGAACATCACGTGGCTCATCCGGCCGAGCTGGTCGGTCACCGCGGCGTCCAGCACCGGGTGCCGGTAGCCGTGGATGGCCGCCCACCACGACGACATGCCGTCGACCAGCTCCCGACCGTCCGCCAGCCGCAGCCGTACCCCGGCGGCGCTGTCGACCACGAGCGGCGGGCTGCCCGACGGCATCGCCGCATAGGGATGCCAGACATGCCGCCGGTCCACGGCGAGGATCTCCTCAGGCGTCACGGCTCCTCCTTCCCTCCTTCCCCCTCCCCCCGCGATCTTGCAGTTTCGGCCCGCCGCCTGCCCGGTTCGGGCGGTATGCCGGGGCCGCAACTGCAAGATCGCGCGACGGCGCTGGGGTGGGGTGGGGTGGGGTGGGTGGGGTGGGTGGGTTTTAGCGGGGTGGGGTGCGGGTGGTGATGGCTCGGGTGAGGGACGGGCCGCGGTAGATGAAGCCGGTGTAGAGCTGCACCAGGGCGGCGCCGGCGTCGAACATCCGGGTCGCGTCGTCGGGGTCGAGGATGCCGCCGACGCCGATCACCGGCAGCCGACCCCCGGTCTCCCGGTGCACGAACGCGACCAGTTCCCGGGACCGGGCGGTCAACGGCCGCCCGGACAGGCCGCCGGCCTCGGCGCCGCGCGCCCGGTCGGCCGGGGCGAGCCCGTCGCGGCCGAGCGTGGTGTTGGTGGCGATGACGCCTGCCGCGCCCCGGTCCAGGCAGACCTCCAGCAGCTCGGCCACGGCCGCGTCGGTGAGGTCCGGGGCGATCTTCACCAGCACCGGCTTCTCCCCCACCAGCGCGGCGAGCAGCGCGTCCAGGTGCGAGCGGTCCTGAAGCGACCGCAGGCCCGGGGTGTTCGGCGAGGACACGTTCACCGCGAAGTAGTCGCCGTGCCCCCTGAGCGCGCGGTAGGAGGCCAGGTAGTCCTCGACCGCCTCGTCCAGCGGCGTCACCTTGGACTTGCCCAGCGAGATGCCCAGCGGCACACCGAGCGGGCGGGGCAGCGCCGACAGCCGGGCCGCGAGCGCCTCGGCGCCGGCGTTGTTGAAGCCCATCCGGTTGACCACGGCCTCGCTGTCGCGCAGCCGGAACAGCCGGGGCCGGGGGTTGCCCGGCTGGGCGTGCGCGGTGACGGTGCCGACCTCGACGAAGCCGAAGCCCAGCGCCGGCCAGGCCGGCAGCGCCACGCCGTTCTTGTCCATCCCGGCCGCCAGCCCGACCGGGTTCGGGAACCGCACCCCGAACACCTCGCGCGGCGCGGCCCGGAAGTACGCGCGACGCAGCGCCGCCAACGCCGCCGGACGCCGCGACAGCCCGGCGAGTCGCGCCAGGGTCCACTCGTGCGCCGCCTCCGCGTCGCCGCCCCCCAGCGCGAACAGCCGGGGCCGCACCACCCTCTCGAAGATCACCGCGCGCCCCCCGACTCGATGATCATGAGGGTGGCGGCGACATCCGCCACCCTCATGGCCCACGGGGTGGTCACTCGTTGGCCCGGAGGGCGGCGTGCAGGTCCTGGAGCGGGCGGACGCGGAGGTCGCCGTTGATGCGCGCCTCGATGCCCATCACCGCCGCCGCCGCGCCCGGGACCGTGGTGACGCACGGGATGTCCGCCGTCACGGCGGCGCTGCGGATCTCGTAGCCGTCCGAGCGGGCGCTCGCCCCGGAGCCCTGCGGCGTGTTCACCACGAGCGCCACGTCGCCGCCGAGGATCAGCGACACCGCGTCCGCGCCCTCGCCCGACTCGTAGTGCTTGCGGATCTGCTCGCAGGCGATGCCGTGCCGGCGCAGCACCTCCGCCGTGCCGGTGGTGGCGACGATCTGGAAGCCCAGGTCGGCCAGGCGCTTGATCGGGAAGATCATGCCGCGCTTGTCCCGGTTCGCTACCGAGACGAAGATCTTCCCGGCGGTGGGCAGCGACCCGTACGCGGCGGCCTGCGACTTCGCGAACGCCTGACCGAAGCCGGTGTCGATGCCCATCACCTCGCCGGTGGAGCGCATCTCCGGGCCGAGCAGCACGTCGATGCCCTTGCCCGACGGGGTGCGGAACCGCTTGAACGGCAGCACCGCCTCCTTGACCGCGATCGGCGCGTCCGGCGGCATGGTGCCGCCGTCCCCGGTCGGCGGCAGCATCCCCTCGGCGCGCAGCTCGGCGATCGTGGCGCCCAGCGCGATCCGGGCCGCCGCCTTGGCCAGCGGCACCGCGGTCGCCTTGGAGACGAACGGGACGGTCCGGGAGGCGCGCGGGTTGGCCTCCAGCACGTAGAGCGTGTCGCCCTGCAACGCGTACTGCACGTTGAGCAGGCCGCGTACCCCGACGCCCCGGGCGATCTCCTCGGTGTAGCGGCGCACCTGGGTGAGGTGGGAGCCGGCCAGCGTGATCGGCGGCAGCGCGCAGGACGAGTCGCCGGAGTGGATGCCGGCCTCCTCGATGTGCTCCATCACGCCGCCCAGGTAGACGTCGCCGTCCGCGTCCACGAGCGCGTCCACGTCGATCTCGATGGCGTCGTCGAGGAACCGGTCCACCAGCACCGGGTGGTCGGGCGAGATCTCGGTGGCCCGGCCGATGTAGTCGCGCAGCGTGGCGTCGTCGTAGACGATCTCCATGCCCCGGCCGCCGAGCACGTACGAGGGCCGGACCAGCACCGGGTAGCCGATCTCCTCGGCGATCGCCTTCGCCTCCTCGTACGAGGTGGCCATGCCGTGCGCGGGCGCGCGCAGCCCGGCCCGGGCCAGCACCGCGCCGAACGCGCCCCGCTCTTCGGCCAGGTGGATCGACTCCGGGGAGGTGCCCACCACCGGCACGCCGGCGTCCTTGAGCCGCTGGGCCAGGCCGAGCGGGGTCTGGCCGCCGAGCTGCACCACCACCCCGACCACGCCGGGACCGCCGGCCGCCCTGCCGGACGAGTCCTCGGCGTGCCACGCCTCCAGCACGTCCTCGAAGGTCAGCGGCTCGAAGTAGAGCCGGTCGGCGGTGTCGTAGTCGGTGGAGACGGTCTCCGGGTTGCAGTTGACCATCACCGTCTCGTAACCGACCTCCCGAAGGGCCTGCACCGCGTGCACGCACGAGTAGTCGAACTCGATGCCCTGCCCGATCCGGTTCGGCCCGGAGCCGAGGATGAGCACCTTCGGCCGGGCCGAGGGCGCCACCTCCGTCTCGGAGTCGTACGTCGAGTAGTGGTAGGGCGTGGTCGCCTCGAACTCGGCCGCGCAGGTGTCCACCGTCTTGTAGACCGGCCGGATGCCGAGACGGTGCCGCAGCGTGCGGACGCCGTCCTCGGCGGCCAGCTCGGGGCGCAGCGCGGCGAGCTGCCGGTCGGACAGGCCGGCCCGCTTGGCCCGGCGCAGCAGGCCGGCGTCGAGCACCGGCGCGTCGACGATCTCGTCGCGCAGCTCGATCAGCCCGGCGATCTGGTCCAGGAACCACGGGTCCATGCCGCCGGACGCCTCGGCCACCTCGGCGATCGACGCGCCGAGGCGCAGCGCCCGCTCGACGGTGTAGAGCCGGCCGTCGTGCGGCATCCGCAGCGCCGTGAGCGTGTTCTCCCTCGTGGCGCCCGCCGGGTCGGGGACGGTCCAGAAGCCGGCCGCTTTGGTCTCCATCGAGCGCATCGCCTTGTTCAGCGCCTCGGTGAAGTTGCGGCCCAGGCTCATCGCCTCGCCCACCGACTTCATCGTGGTGGTCAGCTCCGGGTCGGCGCCGGGGAACTTCTCGAACGCGAACCGGGGGATCTTCACCACCACGTAGTCGAGCGTCGGCTCGAACGCGGCGGGCGTCTTGAGCGTGATGTCGTTGGGGATCTCGTCGAGCGTGTAGCCGACCGCGAGCTTCGCGGCGATCTTGGCGATCGGGAAGCCGGTGGCCTTCGAGGCCAACGCCGAGGAGCGCGACACCCGGGGGTTCATCTCGATCACCACGATCCGGCCGTCGACCGGGTTGACCGCGAACTGGATGTTGCAGCCGCCGGTGTCCACCCCGACCTCGCGCAGCACCGCGATGCCCAGGTCCCGCAGGCGCTGGTACTCCCGGTCGGTGAGCGTCATGGCCGGGGCGACGGTCACGCTGTCGCCGGTGTGCACGCCCATCGGGTCGACGTTCTCGATCGAGCACACCACCACCACGTTGTCGTGGCGGTCGCGCATCAGCTCCAGCTCGTACTCCTTCCAGCCGAGCACGCTCTCCTCGATCAGCACCTCGTGCACCGGGCTGGCGGCCAGGCCGGAACCGGCGATGCGCTCCAGGTCGGCGTCGGTGTGCGCCATCCCGGAGCCCAGGCCGCCCATCGTGAACGACGGGCGGACGACCACCGGCAGGCCCAGCTCGGCGACCGTGTCGCGGACCTCGTCCATGGAGTGGCAGACCCGCGAGCGGGGGGTCAGCGTCGACGGGTCCTCGACACCCAGGCGTACGCCGGCCTGGGCCACGATGTCCTTGAAGAGCTGCCGGTCCTCGCCCCGGTTGATCGCCTCGATGTTGGCGCCGATCAGCTCGACCCCGTACTTCTCCAGCACGCCGGCGGAGTGCAGCGCCACCGCGGTGTTCAGCGCGGTCTGGCCGCCCAGGGTCGGCAGCAGCGCGTCCGGGCGCTCCTTGGCGATGACCAGCTCGACGAACTCGGGCGTGATCGGCTCGACGTACGTGGCGTCCGCGAACTCCGGGTCCGTCATGATCGTCGCCGGGTTGGAGTTGACCAGGCTGACCCGGATCCCCTCGCTGCGCAGTACCCGGCACGCCTGGGTGCCGGAGTAGTCGAACTCGCAGGCCTGTCCGATCACGATCGGCCCGGAGCCGATCACCAGCACGTGCTTCAGGTCGGTCCGCTTAGGCATTCTTGCCGCCTTCGATGAGCTCGGCGAAGCGGTCGAACAGGTAGTCCGCGTCGTGCGGGCCGGCCGCCGCCTCCGGGTGGTACTGGACGGTGAAGGCGGGCACGTCCTCGGCCCGCAGCCCCTCGACCACGTTGTCATTGAGGCACACATGGGAGACCCGGACCCCGCCGAAGTCGGTGTCGACCACCTGGTCGGGCACCACCGCGCCGGAGCGCACCCCGGGGACCTCCACGGCGAAGCCGTGGTTGTGGCTGGTCACCTCGACCTTGCCGGTGGCCCGGTCGAGCACCGGCTGGTTGATGCCGCGGTGGCCGTACCCGAGCTTGTAGGTGCCGAAGCCGAGCGCCCGGCCGAGGATCTGGCTGCCGAAGCAGATGCCGAACAGCGGGATCCGCCGGGTGAGCACCTCCCGCGCCAGGGCGACCGGTCCGTCGGCGGTCGCCGGGTCGCCCGGACCGGGCGAGAGGAAGACCGCGTCCGCGCCGGTGGCGAGCAGGTCGTCGATGGTCGAGCCGGCCGGCAGCACGTGGGTGGTGACCCCGCGGGCGGCGAGCCGGCGCGGCACGTTGCGCTTGATGCCCAGGTCCAGCGCGGCCACCGTGAACCGGTGCGCGCCCTGCGCCTCGACCACGTACGGCTTGGCGGTTGTCACCTCGGTGGACAGGTCCGCGCCGACCATGCCCGGCGAGGTGCGGACCCGCTCCAGCAGGGCGGCCGGGTCGTCGTCGACGCTGGAGACGCCGACCCGCATGGCGCCGCGCTCCCGCAGGTGCCGGGTGAGCGCCCGGGTGTCGATGCCGCTGATGCCGACCACACCCTCGGCGGCGAGCCGGTCCTCCAGCCCGCCGGTGGCGCGCCAGTTCGAGCCGATCCGGGCCGGGTCCCGCACCACGTACCCGGCCACCCAGATCCGGCCGGACTCGTCGTCCTCGCCGTTGACGCCGGTGTTGCCGATGTGCGGCGCGGTCTGCACCACCACCTGGCGGTGGTAGGAGGGGTCGGTGAGCGTCTCCTGGTAGCCGGTCATGCCGGTGTTGAAGACCGCCTCGCCGAAGGTCTCCCCGACGCTGCCGTACGCCTCGCCGTGGAACGTGCGCCCGTCCTCCAGGACGAGCATCGCTGAACGCCTGCGACTCACTTGGTTGCCTTTCCGTCCAGGACCGTCGGCTCGCCGCGCAGGAAGGTCGCCACGATGCGACCCGGCAGCGTCATGCGGGCGTACGGGGTGTTGCGACTGCGACTGGCCAGCTCGGCCGGCTCGATCACCCGGCGGGCGGCCGGGTCGACAAGGGTCAGGTTGGCCGGCACGCCGGGCGCCGGGTCGAGGCCGTGACCGGTCAGCCCGGCGATCCGGGCGGGCACGCGTGACATCCGCTCGGCGATCAGGTCCCACCGCGGGCCGAGCACGTCGAGCGCGACGGAGAGCGCGGTCTCCAGGCCGAGCATGCCCGGCCGGGCGTACGCCCACTCGCACTCCTTGTCCTCCACCGCGTGCGGCGCGTGGTCGGTGGCGATCACGTCGATCACGCCCTCGGCCAGCGCGGCCCGCAGCGCGTCGACGTCGGCGGCGGTGCGCAGCGGCGGGTTGACCTTGAAGACCGGGTCGTAGCTCTCGGCCCGCTGGTCGGTGAGCAGCAGGTGGTGCGGCGTCACCTCGGCGGTCACCCGCACGCCGCGCGCCTTGGCGTGGCGCAGCACCTCGACGCTGCCGGCGGTGGAGACGTGGCAGACGTGCAGCCGGCTGCCCACGTGCTCGGCCAGCAGCACGTCCCGGGCGATGATCGCCTCCTCGGCGACCGCCGGCCAGCCGGTCAGGCCGAGCCGCGTGGAGACCTCGCCCTCGTGCATCTGCGCGCCCTCGGTGAGCCGGGGCTCCTCGGCGTGCTGAGCGATCACCCCGTCGAACGCCTTGACGTACTCCAGCGCCCGGCGCATCAGCCGCGGGTCGGCGACGCAGTGCCCGTCGTCGGAGAAGATCCGCACCCGGGCCGCGGAGTCGGCCATCGCGCCCAGCTCGGCCAGGCGCTCGCCGGCCAGGCCGACGGTGACCGCGCCGATCGGCTGCACGTCGACCAGGCCGGCCTCCCGGCCGAGCCGCCACACCTGCTCGACCACGCCGGCGGTGTCCGCGACCGGCGAGGTGTTGGCCATCGCGCAGACCGCCGTGTAGCCGCCGAGCGCCGCCGCCCGGGAGCCGGACTCGACCGTCTCGGCGTCCTCCCGGCCGGGCTCGCGCAGGTGGGTGTGCAGGTCGACCAGGCCGGGCAGCGCGACCAGGCCGGTCGCGTCGATCACCGTGGCGTCGTCCGCACCCAGGCCGGCGCCGACCTCGGCGACCACGCCGTCGCGGATGAGCAGGTCGGTCGGCTCGCCGCCGACCGGGCTGACGTTCTTGACCAGGTACGCGGTCACCGGTTGCTCCCTCCGAGCAGCAGGTAGAGGACGGCCATCCGCACGGAGACCCCGTTGGCGACCTGTTCGACGATGGTGGAGCGGGACGAGTCGGCGACCTCGGGCGTGATCTCCATGCCCCGGTTCATCGGCCCGGGGTGCATGACGATCGCGTGCTCGGGCAGCCGCCGCATGCGCGGACCGTCCAGCCCGTAGCGGCGGGCGTACTCGCGGGCCGACGGGAAGTAGGAGTCGCTCATCCGTTCCCGCTGCACCCGCAGCATCATCACCACGTCCACGTCGGGAAGAACGGTGTCCAGGTCGTAGGAGACGTCGATGCCGGGGGCGAGCGCGGGCGAGATGTCGACCGGGATGAGCGTCGGCGGGCCGACCAGGGTGACCTTGGCGCCCAGCGTGCTCAGCAGCAGCACGTTGGAGCGGGCCACCCGGGAGTGCAGCACGTCGCCGACGATCGCCACGTGCAGGCCGGCGAGCCGGCCCAGCCGGGACCGCATGGTGTACGCGTCGAGCAGCGCCTGGGTGGGGTGCTCGTGGGTGCCGTCGCCGGCGTTGACCACCGACCCGTCCACCCAGTCGGCCAGCCGGTGCGGGGCGCCGGAGGCGGGATGCCGGACGACCACCGCGTCGGCGCCCATCGCCTGGAGGGTGAGCGCGGTGTCCTTCAGGCTCTCGCCCTTGGTCACGCTGGAACCCTTGGCGGAGAAGTTGATCACGTCGGCGCTCAGCCGCTTGGCGGCCGCCTCGAACGAGATCCGGGTGCGGGTCGAGTCCTCGTAGAAGAGGTTGACCACGGTCCGCCCGCGCAGCGCGGGCAGCTTCTTCACCTCCCGGCCGGCCACGGTGGCCATCTCGGCCGCGGTGTCCAGGACCAGGGTGGCGGTGTCGGCGTCCAGGTCGGCGCCGGAGAGCAGATGCCGGATCATGAGAGGTCGCCTCCGTACAGCCGTACCTCGTCGTCGCCGTCGGTCTCGGCGAGGGTGACCTTGACGTTCTCGGCCAGCGCGGTGGGGATGTTCTTGCCGACGTAGTCGGCGCGGATCGGCAGTTGGCGGTGGCCCCGGTCGACCAGGACCGCGAGCTGCACGGAAGCCGGGCGGCCGACGTCGCTGAGCGCGTCCAGCGCGGCCCGCACGGTGCGGCCGGAGAAGAGCACGTCGTCGACGAGCACGACCCGCCGGCCGTCGATGCCGCCCGGCGGCAGGTCGGTCGGGCCGACCGCGCGGGTGGCGTGCCGGCGCAGGTCGTCGCGGTAGAGCGTGATGTCGAGCACGCCGACCGGGACGGTCACGTCCTCGAACGTGCTGATCCGGGCCGCCAGGCGGCGGGCCAGCGGCACGCCCCGGGTGGGGATGCCGAGCAGCACGGTGTCGGCGGCGCCCTGGGTCTTCTCCAGGATCTGGTGGGCGATGCGGTCGACCACCCGCGAGACGTCGGCGGCGGCGAGGATCACCTTCACCGAGGGTTGTCGCGGCGGCGACGGATGGGCAGCCGGTGGGTAGGCCACGGCGGACCTCCTTCCCCGCCTCACGGGACGGGTCGTTAAAGGACGTCTATCGACTCCGGCGGGCCCGCGAGGGGCCCGGACCGGGGCTTCACGCCACGTTACCAGCGGTCACCGGGCCCACCGCCGCCGGTCCTGACCTGCAGGTCAGCCCGGAGAAATGCGGACAAGCCACACCGGCCTGCCGACCCTCCTTGACAACACCACTTGACCAGGTGTCTCAATCCCCGTACCGTCACGCTCCGTAGCGATAGCTGGGAGAACCCCGAGCAGCACTGGGAGTGTCCGAATGCCCTCTGAATACGCCAAGTCGCTGGGCGCCCGCCTGCGCTCCATCCGCCAGCAGCAGGGCCTGTCCCTGCAGGGGGTGGAGGAGAAGTCGAACGGGCGGTGGAAGGCCGTGGTGGTCGGCTCGTACGAGCGCGGCGACCGCGCCGTCACCGTGTCCCGCCTGGCGGAGCTGGCCGACTTCTACCGCGTTCCCGTCTCCGAGCTGCTGCCCGACGGCAGTGGGGTGCGTCACGAGCCCACCAGCAAGATCGTGCTGGACCTGGAGCGCCTCTACGACGAGGCCTCCGAGGACCTCGCGTACGTCGCCCGCTACGCCCGCGCCATCCAGCAGCAGCGCGGCGACTACAACGGCCGGGTGCTCTCCATCCGCGCCGACGACCTACGCGCCCTCGCGATCGTCTACGACGCCTCGCCGTCGGGCCTGATCGAGCGGCTCACCGAGCACGGTGTGCTGGTCGCCGACCCGCGCGCGTTCTTCGCCTCCTGACGCCCGCACGAAGGGCCCGTGCCGTTCGGCACGGGCCCTTCGTCGTTCCTGCCTGCGGGTCTCAGCGGCTGGCGTACTCGGCGATCCGGCCGAGAATGCCGTTGAGGAAGCGGGGCGAGTCGTCGGTCGACATCTGCCGGGCCAGCTCGACAGCCTCGCTGATCGCCACCGCGTCGTCGATCTCGTCGACGTAGAGCAGCTCGTACACGGCGATGCGGGCCAGGTTGCGGTCGACCACCGGCATCCGGTCCAGCGTCCACCCCTCGGCGTAGCTGGCGATCGTCTCGTCGATCCGGTCCAGGTGCGCCGCGACGCCCTCGACCAGCCCGACGGCGTAGCCGATGTGGTCCGGGCGGGGCTGCTCGATCCGCTCCAGGTAGCCGGCGAGCACCTCGACCGGCGGGCGGTCCCGCAGGTCGGCCTCGAAGAGCACGTCCAGCGCCCGCTTGCGCGCCTTGCGGCGCGCCGGCATCTGCTGCTTCGGACCCTCGGCCATCAGGCTCGGCCGAGGTAACGGCCGTCGCGGGTGTCGACCTTGATCTTCTCACCGGTGGTGATGAACAGCGGCACCTGCACGGTGGCGCCGGTCTCGACGGTGGCCGGCTTGTTGCCGCCGGTCGAGCGGTCGCCCTGCAGGCCCGGCTCGGTGTAGGTGACCTCCAGCACGACCGAGGTCGGCAGCTCGATGTAGAGCGGCACGCCCTCGTGGGTGGCGACGGTCGCCTCGGCCTCCGGCAGGAGGTAGTTGGCGGCCTCGCCGACGGTGCCGCCGAGCACGGTGATCTGGTCGAACGTCTCCAGATCCATGAAGACGTAGTCCTCGCCGTCGGCGTAGAGGTATTGCATCGTGCGCTTGTCCACGGTCGCGGTCTCGACCTTGGTGCCCGCGTTGAAGGTCTTGTCGACCACCTTGCCGGACAGCACGTTCTTCAGCGTGGTACGCACGAACGCACCACCCTTACCGGGCTTGACGTGCTGGAACTCGACGACGGCCCACAGCTCGCCGTCCAGGTTGAGTACCAGGCCGTTCTTCAGGTCGTTGGTGGAGGCCATTTCCTGCCTTGATCATCAATTGGCGGACGGACCTGTAAAGTCTACTCGCCGTGTCGAATCGGACTCGCACGCTGCGCCAGATGGCGCAGCGCCAGCCGGTAGCCGTCCACCCCGAGCCCGCAGATCACCCCGGTCGCCACCGCGGAGACCACCGAGTGGTGCCGGAACTCCTCCCGGGCGTGGATGTTGGAGATGTGCACCTCGACCAGCGGGGCGCGGAGCATGGCGCAGGCGTCCCGCACCGCGACCGAGTAGTGCGACCAGGCCGCCGGGTTGAGCACCACCGGTGCCGCCTCGTCCGCCGCCTCGTGCAGCCAGCCCAGCAGCTCGTGCTCGGCGTCGGTCTGCCGGACCACCACGTCCAGCCCCAGCTCCCGGCCAATCCGCTCGCAGTCGGCCACCAGGTCGGCGTAGCTGGTCACCCCGTAGACGTCGACCTGACGGGTGCCGAGCCGGCCCAGGTTCGGCCCGTTGAGCACGTACACCCTCACGCGCTGATCTCCCGGTACGCCTCGGCCAGCAACTCGTCCGGCGGCCCCTCCAGCATCGCCGGGCGGGCCAGGTCGTCCAGCACCACGAAGCGCAGCCGGCTCCCCCGGGTCTTCTTGTCCACCCGCATCGCGGCGAGCAGCTCCGGCCAGGCGTCCGCCCGGTAGCCGGTGGGCAGGTCGAGCGCGGCCAGCACGTCCCGGTGCCGCCGCGCGGTGGCGTCGTCCAGCCGGCCGGCGAGCCGCGCGAGGGTGGCCGCGTAGACCAGCCCCACCGCGACCGCGTGGCCGTGCCGCCAGCGGTAGCCCTCCGCCTTCTCGATCGCGTGGGCGAGCGTGTGACCGTAGTTGAGCACCTCGCGCACCCCGGACTCGCGCAGGTCACCGGCGACCACGCCGGCCTTTACCCGCACCGCCCGCTCGACCAGCTCGCGGAGCACCGGGCCGGCCGGATCCAGCGCGGCGGCCGGGTCCCGCTCGACCAGGTCGAGAATCACCGGATCGGCGATGAAGCCGCACTTGACCACCTCGGCCATCCCGGCGGCCAGGTCGGCCGGCGGCAGGCCGTCAAGCGTCGCCAGGTCGCAGAGCACGCCGGCCGGCGGGTGGAACGCGCCGACCAGGTTCTTGCCGGCCGCCGTGTTGATCCCGGTCTTGCCGCCGACGGCGGCGTCGACCATGCCCAGCAGCGAGGTCGCCACCGGCACCCAGCGCACCCCGCGCAGCCAGGTCGCGGCGACGAAACCGGCCAGGTCGGTGACCGCGCCGCCACCCACCCCCACCACCGCGTCGGTACGCGTGAAGCCAGCCTCGCCGAGCCGGTCCCAGCACGCGGCGGCCACGTCCACGTGCTTGCCCGCCTCGGCGTCCGGCACCTCCACCAGCAGCGGCGTCACGCCGTCCGCGCGGGCCCGCTCGGCGAGCCGTTCGGCAAGCGCCTTCAACGGCCGCGCAAACAGGTAGGCCACCCGCTCGGCCCCGGGCAGCAGCGCGGGCGGCGGATCGAGCAGGTCGCGTCCCACCAGCACGTCGTACGGCCGCCCGCCGCCGACCGGGATCCGGGTCACCTCGTCCATCGCCGGCAGCCTAGTCCAGCGCCCGGCCGTGGCGCGGCGACTGTCCACACCGTGGGTGTTTGTCCCGCCGGACCCCGGGTAGGGCGGCGGGATGAGCATCCGCCCTCCCGCCACGATCCTCGGCATCGGTCTCGGTGGCTTCGTCGACGGCATCGCGCTGCACCAGGTCCTCCAGTGGCACCACATGCTCAGCAGCACCGCCACCGATCGGGTGGGTATCCGGGACTACCCGGTCGACACCGTGCCGGGCCTGCAGATGAACACGCTGTGGGACGGCCTCTTCCACGTCGTCACCTGGGTGGCGGTGCTGACCGGGCTGGCGCTGCTCTACTCCCGGGTCACCCGGTCCCGCGGCCGGCTCTGGCGCTCGCCGATGCTCTGGGGCTGGGTGCTTGTCGGCTGGGGGCTGTTCAACCTGGTCGAGGGCATCGTCGACCACCACCTGCTCGGCATCCACCACGTCCGCTCCGGCCCGCACCAGACCTGGTGGGACCTCGGCTTCCTCGCCCTCGGCGTGGTCCTGGTGGTCGTCGGATGGGCGATCCAGCGGCGAGCCGGCGAGGTCGACCTGTGCGCGCCGGAGCCGCGGTGAGCCTGGCGCACGCCGGCCACGCCGCCGGTGGCTTTCCGGCGACCGCGCTCGTCCCGGCGGTGGCGTTCTGGGCCTACCTCGCCGCCGCGCTGCGGCTCCGGGATCCCGGCCGGCCGGGCTGGCCGCACGGCCGGACGGCGAGCTTCGGCCTGGGCGCGGCGCTGGTGGCGGCGGGGCTGCTCGCGCCCGGCGGCGACTTCGTCGGGCACATGTGGCAGCACCTGCTGATCGGCATGCTGGCGCCGCTCGCGCTGATCCTCGGCGCGCCGGTCACGCTGCTGCTGCGCACCCTGGACCGGCGCGCCGGCCGGCGGCTGGTCCACCTGCTGCGGCATCCGCTCGCGCGCGTGCTCGGCCACCCGGTGACCGGGCTGCTGCTCACCGCCGGCGGCCTGTGGCTGCTCTACCTGACCCCCCTCTACCGGGCCACGCTCGACAGTCCGGCGCTGCACACGGTGGTGCAGGCCCACTTCCTGCTCAGCGGCTGCCTGTTCGCCTGGTCGATCGCCGGGCCGGACCCCGGCCCGCACCGCCCCCGGGTGCCGGTGCGGCTTGTGGTGCTCGGTGTCGGGGTGGCCGCGCACGCCACGATCGCCCAACTGCTCTACGCCGGGGCGCTTGCCGACGTGCCGGCGACCGGCGCCGAGCTGCGGGCCGGCGCCACACTGATGTACTACCTCGGCGACCTGGCCGAGATCGCCCTCGCGCTCACGCTGCTCGCCACCTGGCGCCCGGAGCGCCCGGCCCGCCGCCCGGCCGCCGGGCGCACGCCGGTCAGGGCTTGAGCAGGGCGGCGATCTCGGTGGCCAACTCCTGAGGCGGGCGGCCGTCGGTGGCCACCGTGGCGGTGGCCACCTCCCCGTAGAGCGGGCGGCGCTGGTCCAGCAGGAACTTGAGCGTGGCCCGGGGGTTCAACGCCAGCAGCGGCCGACCGGCGCCCAACCCCACCCGCTTGATCGCGTCGGGCAGCTCCACCGACAGATGCACCACCGTGTGACCGATCAGCGCGGCCCGGTTCTCCTCGGCGAGCACCGCGCCGCCGCCGAGCGCGAGCACCCCGCCGTGCGAGGCCAGCGCCGCCGCCACCGCGGCCCGCTCCAGCGTACGGAAATGGTCCTCGCCCTCGTCGACGAAGATCTCCGGGATCGGCTTGCCGGCCATCCGCTCGATGTCGGTGTCGGTGTCCCGGAAGTCCACACCGAGCGCGTCGGCGAGGGCCGTGCCCACCGTGGTCTTACCGGAGCCGGGCGCCCCGACCAGCACGCAGACCGGCCGGGTGCTCATGAGATCACCAGGTTGTCGAGGTAGCTCGTCAGGTTGCGGCGCATCTCGGCGACCGAGTCGCCGCCGAGCTTCTCCACCGCCGCCTCGGCCAGCACCAGCGCCACCATGGCCTCGGCGACCACGGCCGCGGCCGGCACCGCGCACACGTCGGAACGCTGGTTGATCGCGGTCGCCGGCTCGCCGGTGGTGACGTCGATCGTGGCGAGCGCCCGGTTGAGCGACGAGATCGGCTTCATCGCCGCCCGTACCCGCAGCGGCTCGCCGGTGGTGATGCCGCCCTCCAGGCCACCGGCCCGGTCGGTGACCCGACGCACCCCGGTGGCGGTGGGAATGATCTCGTCGTGCGCCTCGGAGCCACGGGAGCGCGCCTGCTGCCAGCCGTCGCCGATCTCGACGCCCTTGATCGCCTGGATGGACATCAGCGCGGTCGCGAGGCGGGCGTCGAGCTTGCGGTCCCACTGCACGTGACTGCCCAGGCCCGGCGGCACCCCGTACGCCAGCACCTCGACCACGCCACCGAGCGTGTCGGCGGCCTTCTTCGCGGCGTCGACCTCGGAGACCATCCGGGCGCTCGCCTCCGGGTCGAGACAGCGCAGCGGGTCGGCGTCGATCCGCGCCGCGTCCTCGGGGGTGGGTCGCAGCCCCGGCTTGGCGGCCACCGGGCCCAACTCCACCACGTGCGAGACGATCTCGACGCCGAGCGCCTGCCGGACCAGGGCCTTGGCGACCGTGCCGACGGCCACCCGGGCGGCGGTCTCGCGGGCGCTGGCCCGCTCCAGGATCGGCCGGGCGTCGGTGTGCCCGTACTTCTGCATGCCGGCCAGGTCGGCGTGGCCCGGGCGCGGGCGGGTCAGCGGCGCGTTACGGGCCTGACCGGCCAACTCGTCGGCGTCGACCGGGTCGGCGGCCATCACGGTGCGCCACTTCGGCCACTCGGAGTTGCCGACCCGGATCGCCACCGGGCTGCCCAACGTCACGCCGTGCCGGAGCCCGCCGATGACCTCGATCTCGTCCTGCTCGAACGCCATCCGGGCGCCCCGGCCGTAGCCGAGCCGGCGGCGGGCCAGCTCGACGCCGATCTCGGCGGTGGTCACCTCGATCCCGGCGGGCACCCCCTCCAGCATCGCGACGAGGGCGGGTCCGTGCGATTCACCTGCAGTCAGCCAGCGCAACACAGCGGACAGTCTGTCACGGCCACCTACCGTCGCGACGCGGTGGCGAGGCCGTCCCGCCCTGCGGACGGAAGCGTCCGCACTCCGGCCGCTGTCACGCCCCGCTCACCCGCGAGGTGTTAAGCGGGGCCCCCTCCTCTACCGAAGGCGTTAAGAAGGGGCCCTTCCTTACCGGCCCAGCGCGGCGCGCATCGCGGCGCGGGGCGCGGAGACGCCGGTGAACTGCTCGAACTGGCCGACCGCCTGGGCCAGCAGCAGGTCCAGGCCGGAGATCACCCGGCAGCCGGCGGCCAGCGCCCCGGCAGCCAGCGGGGTCGGCCACGGATCGTAGAGCGCGTCGAAGAACACCGTCTCCGGCCGCCAGTCGAAGTGCGCGGCGAGCGGGTCGGCGACGCCCTTCGGCACGGTGGAGATCACCAGGTCGGCCCGGGCGTGCGAGGGCGCGCCGTCCCACTCGGCGCCGGCCAGCGGCACACCGACCGCGGCCGCCACCGGACGCAGCTCGTCGATCGCCTCGGGCCGCCGGGCCACCACGGTCACCTCGGCCGCGCCGAACCGGGCCGCCGCCGCGATCGCCGCCCGGGCGGTGCCGCCTGAGCCGAGCACCGTGACCACCGCCCCGGCCACGCACCCAGCGCCGGTGAGCACCTCGACCATGCCTGTCACGTCGGTGTTGTCGGCGTACCAGGTGCCGTCGGGCCGGCGTACCAGCGTGTTGGCGGCGCCGACCGCGGCGGCGACCGGCGAGACCTCGTCGGCAAGCGCGAGCGCCGCCTCCTTGCCGGGCATGGTCACCGACAGCCCGGCCCACTCCGGGCCGAGGCCCGCGACCAGGCCGGGCAGCTCCTCCGCGCCGGCCTCGATCCGGGTGTACGACCAGCCGGTCAGGCCGGCCGCCGCGTAACCGGCGGAGTGGATCGCCGGGGAGAGCGAGTGGGCGATAGGCTTGCCGACCACCGCCGCGCGATGTGGGCCGGCCATCAGATGATCCCGGCCTCCCTGGCCTTCTGCTCGTTGCGCTGGTGCTCGGCGTAGGTCTCGGCGAACTCGGAGTGCCCCTGCCTGTCGATCGCCACGAAGAAGAGCCACTTGCCCGGCGGGGGATCCATCGCCCCTTCCAGAGCCTGCCTGCCCGGGTTGTTGATCGGCGTAGGCACCAGACCGCGCAGCTTACGGTTGTACGGGTTCTTCGGATTGTCCAGCTCGGCTGCGGTCATGTCCTTGGACGCCTTGGTCTTCTGCCCGGTCAGCTCCAGGTAGTAGTTGACCGTGACGTCCATCTCCAGGCATCCGCACGGGAAGTTGCCCTTGTAGACCCGGTTGTAGGCCACCTGGGCGACCTTGCCCAGGTCGTCCTTGTTGCCCGCCTCGGCCTGTGCCAGCGATGCGACGGTCAACGCCTCGTACGGGGTGATGCCGCCGCGTTCCGCCTGCACCCGGTCGGCGAACTTCATCTCACCGGTGACCGAGAGGAAGTTCTCCACCATCAGCTTGAGCACCGTCTCGGCGGTGGCCTTCGGCGGGATCTCGTAGGTGTCCGGGTACAGGAAGCCCTCGATCGAAGGCTTGACCGTCTTGCCGTCGGAGCGCTTGAACCACCAGTCCGGCACGCCCAGCGCCTCGGGGTCCTTCGCGGCCGCCTCGAAGTCCTTGACCGGAATCTTGGTCTTGTCGGAGAGCCGCTTGTAGACCGTCTTCGCGGTCAGCCCCTCCGGGATGGTGATCCCGTTGACGATCTTGTTCTTCAGGTCGAGCATCGCCGTGACCGCCGCGTCACCGCTCATCTGCTTGCGCAGCTTGTAGGTGCCCGGCTGGATGTTCTTGCTGCGGGCGTTCTCCTCCGCCGCCTCGATGAACGCCTTGGTGCTCTTCACCACGTCGGCGGCGACCAGCGCGTCGGCCATGTCGGCGATCAGCGCGCCCTGCTTGATCTCGACGATCGCCTCGCCGGTGCCGGAGCCGTCGTAGTCGGGAGTGACGAAGTAGTTCTGGACCCGGTCGAAGCCGTAGTAGGCGCCGCCACCGATGCCGCCGAGCAGGACCAGCGCGAGCGCGAGAGCGAGGAGGGTCTTGCCCCGGTTGCCGCCGGACTTGCCCTGCCGCCGGCGCACCGCGCCGCGACGGTGCCGCCCCTTCTCCCCCCTGTCCTGCTCGTCGAACCCCAGATCAAGATCGTCGATCATCCGTCCGCCTCCGCTGTGCGTCCAGCCAGCTCTGCAGAATCTCCACCGCGGCGGCCTGGTCGACCACCGCTCGTTGACGCTTTCCCCGGACGCCCCGTTCGGCCAGCCTACGACTCGCGACGACGGTCGACATCCTCTCGTCCGTCAGCGTCACCGGAATCGGCCCCATTACATCGGCCAAACGGGTGGCATAGGCCGATACGTTCGCCGCTGCAGGGCCGTGTTTTCCGGCGAGGTTGACCGGCAGCCCCACGACGATCCCGACCGCCTCGTGCTCTGCCGCCAGCCGGACCAGCTCCGCCATGTCGGTGGGCACCGCGTCCGGCTCGGCGGTCAGGTCCCGCGCCAGGGTGACCAGCGGAGTGGCCAGGATGCCGTGCGGGTCGGACCGGGACACGCCCACCCGGACCTGGCCGACGTCGACCCCCAACCGGACGCCGTGGGTCAGCTCAACCATCTACCGGACACCTTCCGCCGGGTACGGGCCGGGGCGGACCCGGCGGCCCGCCCCGGCGTCGATCAGTGCGCTCATGCCGCGTCCGCGACCGCCTTCTCCACGGTGACCAGCAGGTTCGCCGCCTCCGCGGCGGGCAGGCCGCCGCCCTGGGCCAGGTCGTCGCTGCCGCCACCCCGGCCGGAGAACGCCGCCTTCACCAGGTCCTTCGCGCTCAGGCCCCGACCCCGGGCGGCCTGGTTGACCGCCACCACCAGGGACGCCTTGCCGTTGGCCCGGGCGGCCACCGCGACCACCGCCGGGCGGGCCGCGTCGATCCGGCCCCGGATCTCCTGGGCGAGCGTCCGCACGTCGTTCGCCGCCGCGCCCTCGGGCGCCTCGGTGCCGACGTACGCGACCCCGCGCACGTCCTTCGCCTGCGCCGCGAGCGCCCCGGCGCCGCCGAGCACGAGCTGGGCGCGGAGCTTCTCCAGCTCCTTCTCCGCGTCGCGCAACTGGGTGACGGTCTGCTCCACCCGGTCGGCGACCTGCTCACCCGGCACCCGGAACATCTCGGCCAGCCGGGACACCAGCAGGTGCTCCCGGGCCAGGAAGCCGAACGCGTCCATGCCGACGAGCGCCTCGATCCGCCGTACCCCGGAACCGACCGACGCCTCGGAGAGGATCTTGACCAGGCCGAGCTGGGCCGAACGGGCCACGTGGGTGCCGCCGCACAGCTCCCGGGCGTAGTCGCCGACCTCGACCACCCGCACCCGCTCGCCGTACTTCTCGCCGAACAGCGCCATCGCGCCGATCCGGCGGGCCTCCTCCTGGCTGGTGACGAACGCGTGCACCTCCAGGTCGGCCAGGAGCACCTCGTTGACCTGCTGCTCCACGTCGTGCAGCACGCTCGGCGCCACCCCGGTGGGGGTGTTGAAGTCGAACCGCAGCCGGCCCGGCGCGTTGAGCGAACCCGCCTGGGTCGCCGACTCGCCGAGGAAGTTGCGCATCGTCTGGTGGACCAGGTGCGTCGCGGTGTGCGACCGCGAGATAGCCCGGCGACGGGACGCGTCGATCTCCGCGTACCCGGTCTCCCCGGCGCGGACCTCGCCGCGCACCACCCGGGCCCGGTGCACGATCAGGCCGGGCACCGGCTGCTGCACGTCGAAGACCTCGACCTGGCCGCCGCCGACCGTGATGAGCCCCTGGTCGGGCTGCTGGCCGCCGCCCTCGGCGTAGAACGGGGTGGTGTCGAGCACCAGCTCGATCGTGTCGCCCTCGGCCGCCGCGCCGACCTGCGCGCCGCCGGCCAGCAGCGCGCGCACCCGGGACTCCCGGTTCAGCTCGGTGTAGCCGGTGAACTCCACCGGCCCGCCCACGTCCAGCACCGACCGGTAGGCCGACACGTCGGTGTGCCCGGTCTTGCGGGCCTGCGCGTCGGCCTTGGCCCGGCTGCGCTGGTCGGCCATCAACCGGCGGAAGCCCTCCGCGTCGACCTGCAGGCCCTGCTCGGCCGCGATCTCCAGGGTCAGGTCGATCGGGAAGCCGTACGTGTCGTGCAACTGGAACGCCTTGTCACCGGAGAGGGAGGGCTTACCCGCCGACTTCGTCTCCGCGATCGCGGTGTCCAGGATCGTGGTGCCGGCGCGCAGCGTGGCCAGGAACGCGTCCTCCTCGGCGTACGCGTACTGCGAGATCCGACCGAACTCCTCGGCCACCTCCGGGTACGACGGCGCCATGCAGTCCCGCGCCACCGGCAGCAGCTCCGGCAACGCCCGATCCTGGTAACCCAGCAGCCGCACCGCCCGGATCGCCCGGCGCATGATCCGGCGCAGCACGTAGCCACGCCCCTCGTTCGACGGGGTCACCCCGTCACCGATCAGCATCAGCGCGGTACGCACGTGGTCGGCGACCACCCGCAGCCGCACGTCGTCCGGGTGCGACTGGTTGGCCGCGTGCCCCGAGTGCGCGCCGTAACGCTTGCCGGTCAGCTCGGCCGCCCGGTCCAGGATCGGGCGGACCTCGTCGATCTCGTAGAGGTTGTCCACACCCTGCAGCAGCGAGGCCATCCGCTCCAGGCCCATGCCCGTGTCGATGTTGCGCGCCGGCAGGTCGCCGAGGATCGGGAAGTCCTCCTTGCCGACGCCCGGACCGCGCTCGAACTGCATGAAGACGAGGTTCCAGAACTCCAGGTAACGGTCTTCGTCGACCTCCGGACCACCCTCGCGGCCGTACTCCGGACCCCGGTCGTAGTACAGCTCCGAACACGGGCCGCACGGGCCGGGGATGCCCATCGACCAGAAGTTGTCGGCCTTGCCCCGGCGCACGATCCGCTCCGCCGGCACGCCGGTGGCGCGCCAGATGTCGTACGCCTCGTCGTCGTCGAGGTAGACCGTCGCCCAGATCCGCTCCGGGTCCAACCCGAAGCCACCCGCCTCGACCGACTTCGTGGCCAGGTCCCAGGCCAGCGGGATCGCCCCGGACTTGAAGTAGTCACCGAAGGAGAAGTTGCCGTTCATCTGGAAGAACGTGCCGTGCCGGCTGGTCTTGCCGACCTCGTCGATGTCCGGCGTCCGGATGCACTTCTGCACGCTCGTCGCCCGCTGGTACGGCGCGGTCTGCTGACCCAGGAAGTAGGGCACGAACTGCACCATGCCCGCGTTGATGAACAGCAGGTTCGGATCACTGATGGCGGGCAGCGGAGCCGACGGCACCACGACGTGACCGTTCGCCTCGAAGTGGGCGAGGAACCGCCGCTTGATCTCCGCCGTCTTCATCGCTGGTGCTCCTCCGGGAAAATCTCTCGGTCACCGATCCGCGGGTCCTCCCGCAGCTCGGCGAACTCGTCGTCGTACGCCTCGCCGCGGGCGAAGGCCTCGTGGATCTCCTGCTCCCGCTCGGCCATCGAGATCCGGACGTCGTCCACGAAGGCACGCACCGACTCGACCAGGCCACCGGCGGACTCGGACAGCCCGCTGGCGATGCCGGCCGGCGTGTACGCCTGCGCGGTCCGGGTGGCCTTGCGCACCACCAGGACACCCACGGCCAGGCCGATGCCCAGCCAGAACAACCGCCTCATGCTCTCATCCTTCCCGCGTACGCCGGTCGGGGTCAGCGGTTGCCGCGCTTGGCGGCCCGACGCTGCTGCTTGATGGTGTCGCGCACCTCACGCTCGGTCTCGGCGTGCCGGCGGGCGGAGGCGGCCTTGCGCACGCCGTAGCCGAACGCGGCCACCTTCACCAGCGGGTTCGCGGCGGCGGCGGAGACCACGGTGGCGAGGTTCGCCACGTTCGCGGTGACGTTCTGCGCGTGACTGGTCATGGTGTCCACCTTGGCGAGCTGGAGGTTCACCCCGTCCAGCGAGGTCTGCACCTGCTCCAGCGCGGTGTTGACGTTCTTCACCGTGGTGTTCACGTCACCGAGCAGCGGCCCGGTGCGGTCGTTCAGATCACCGATCATGCGGGTCGTCGCGTCCACGGTGTGCCGCAACCGCAGGATCGGCACCGCCAGCACGAGCACCAGCATCAGGAACGCGCCGGCCGCGATCAGCGCAGCGATCTCTCCACCACTCACGCGTATGTCCTCCTCAAACAGTGTCCCCGAACCGGACGTCCCGGGACGCGCGACCGTACCTACCCCGCGCGTGCCACGCCGACCCGGTCACCGGGCGCGGGCGGGCGCGCCAGCCCCAGACCCTACCGTCCGTGATGGAAGTCGGCTCACGACGGTGACGGGGTCGGCTCGCCGAGGGGGTCGTCGGTCAGGGTCGGGTACGGATCCTCACCGGTGAGTGACGGGTCGGTCGTCGGCGTGGGGCCGGTGCGCTCGTCGTCGATCGCGTTGCGCACCTTCACCGACACCAACGAGCCGGCGCACTTCGCCGCTGCGGGCGCCGGCGCGGACGGCGCCGGCTGCCCGTCCACCGACGGCGGCGTGCAGGTGGGGTCACGGACCCACAGGTCGAGCGTGAGTTCGTCCCGACGCCAGCAGGTGTAGCTGCCCTCCACCTTCTCCTCCGGACAGCGGTCGACCTTCCACCGACGCCAGCCGTCCTTGGCCAGCGCCTGCTCGTAGACCGCGACGGTCGGCTTCCACCCCTGGTCGGACTCGACCGCGCGTTCCCGCAACCGGCAGTCCTGCAGGCACCAGCGACTGCCGCTGACGTTGTCGACCGTCGTCGTCGCCGCCCAGGACGGCACGTCGAGCGCGTCGAGGGTGTCGAAGACCGGGTCACGGCTCAGCGTCCGCATCCCGAAGTAGAGCGGCACGGCCCCCAGCAGCACGAGGCTGACCAGGGCGAGCACGGCCATCCGCAGCCGGCGCCGCTCACGCAGTTGCCGTCGCAGGTCGGAGCGGGCGCCGCGCGGGCCGGCGATCTCCGTACCCTCGCCGGCCGCGCCGGGGCCGGCCGGTCGCGGTGCCGGCCCGTCGCCGGGCCGCGGCCCCACGGGCTCCCCCGGCGGCGTCACGACCGCGGCCGCGCGCGCCACCGCCGGTCCGGCGCCGGCCGGACGGGTCGGATCCGGGGTGGGCGGACCGAATCGCCCGCCCGTCTGTTCGTCCGGGGCGACCGGGCGGGCCACCCCCGCCGCCGCCCGGGCGACCGCCGGCCCGGCGGAGGCGGCCGCGCGGGGTCCCGGCGCGGGCGCGCCGCCGGACGGGCCGTCGGGGCGCTTCGGGCCCGATCCGTCACCGGCCGGCCGTACCGCCGCCGTCCCCGGGGCGGAAACGGGGCGGCCACCGGCCCGCGTGGGGTCGTCGGCCGGGCCGCGCCCACCGGGACGGCCACCGCCTACCGGCACGGCGCCGCTGCGGTCCGGGTCGCCGTGCGGTCCCACCGGCGGGACGCCGCCGCGAGCCGGACCGGCACCGGCACGGTCACCGGCGACCGGCGGCCCGCCGGGACGGCCAACGCCGGCACGGTCACCGCCGGCGGGCGGTCCGCCGGGACGCGCCGCGCCCCTGGCGGGGCCGGGATGCGCGGCCCGCGCGGGCGGTACGGCCGGAGCGGACGGCTCGGCCCGGTCGGCCGGACCGGACGGGTCGGAACGGACCGGCGGCATCGCGGCGCCGGTCCGGGCGGCCGGCCCCCGGTCGGCGCCACCGGCACGGGCGCCGGGCGCCCGGTCGGGGCCGCCGGCGCGGGTGGGCGCCTCGCCCGCGGGCGGGCCGGACGACCGCCGGGCGGCTGGCATGGCGGGGTCGGTGTGCGGCGCGCGACCGGCCTGCCGCAGCCAGTCGGCGGGGCGCTCCGGACGTTGCGGGCGTGGCTCGCCGGGCTCGTCGGCCACGACGCGCCGGGATCGAGGCGCGTCGGCCTCGGCACCGGACTCGTCCGGTGCGACCCGACGGCCACGGCCGGGACCGGGCTCGTCGGGGACGGCCCGACGGCCACGGCCGGCGGCGAGCGGGCCCGTCCCGTCCGACGGCGCGCCGGAGACGGGCGCGGCGGCGCCGGGCAGGCCGGGAGCGTTCCCGCTGCGCGGCACCACCGGCCGGTCCGGCTCCGGCGCGGCCCGCCGGCCGGTCCGGGTGGTGGGGTCGATCTCGCCGGGCACCGCCCGGCGGCCGTCGCGGGACGGCGCCTCGTCGGGCCGGGACCGCCGGCCACCGCCGGAGGCCGGGCGGACGGCCGGGTCGACGTCGGCGCCCCGTGCGTCGACGGCGCGCTCCGGGGCCGCGCGACGCACGCCTCCGGCGCTGGGCCCGCCGGGCGGCGCGTCGTCCGGCCGCGCCCGGCGCCCCGGGCCGGAGACCGGCCGGACGTCGGCCGGGTCGTCGTCGGGCCGGGCCCGCCGGCCCACGGCCGCGCCGGCCGGCGCCTCGTCGGGTCGGGCGCGTCGGCCCACGCCGGAGACCGGCCGGATGCCGGCGGAGTCGTCGGGCAGCACGCGGCGCCCACCGGCGGCCGGGCCGGATCCGGCCGGCTGGACGTCGGGCGTCTGCGCACCGTGCCGGCCGCGCGGGGTGGGTGGCGTCGCCACCCGGTCGTCGTCGCCGTCGCCGGCCGGCGGCCGGCCCGGACCGGGCTCCACCGGGCCGCGGGGCACGGTCCGCGCGGCGGCCGGTGTGACCCGGGGACCACCGATCGGGCGGCCGGGAACCGGCGGCTGCTGGCCGGTCGGGGCGTCCGCGCCGCCACGGGACGGGGCGCCGCCCGGCCGGGGCGCCTCGGGCATGCCGGGCCAGGGGCCGTCCACCGGACGACGGGGGGCGCCCGGGTCGGGACCGGTCGGCCGGGTGGGCGGCGCCGCGGGGACGGGCCCGTCCGGGCCGCGTCGCGCGCCCGCCGCACGGGGGTCGGGCCGGGCGACGCCGGCGAGTGGGTCGCCGCCGGGACGGCCGGGACCCCGGGGTGTCGCGGCACCGGGGGCCGGCGGCATCTCCGCCCCGGGCCGCGCGACGCCGGGGGGCGGAGCAGCGCCGGGGCGGCCGGTCACCGGCGGCATCGCCGCACCGGTCCGGCCGGCGGCCCCGGGAGCCGTCTGATGGGGCCGGCCCGGCGCCTGTGGGGCGGGGCCGGCTGCCGCAGGCGGACCGGAGCGGGCGGGGGCCGGCGGCTGCGCACCGGGCCGGGCCGAAGGCTGCGGCCCCGGCCGTCCCGGGCTCGGAGGCTGCGGCCCCGGCTGGCCCTGGCTCGGCGGCTGCGGCCCCGGTTGACCCTGGCCAGAAGGCTGCGGCCCGGTTCGTCCCGGGGCCGGCGGCTGCGGCGCCGATCGGCCCGGCACCGGGGGTTGCCCGCCCGGGCCGGCCGCCACCGGGGGCGGCGGCCCGGGTCGCCCCGGCGCCGAGGGCTGCGCGCCGGGGCGGGCGGTTCCCGGGGCGGGCACGCCGGGACGCGACGCCGGGCGGTTCGTCGGCGGCGTCGGCCCACCGGCCGGCGGTGGCCCGCCCGGGACGGGCCCCGGCGGCGGCGAACCGCCGGGACGGGGCGGGAAGGCGGCCCCGGGTCGCGCCCCCGGACCGCCCGGCGCCTCGCCCTCGGGCCCCTCCGGACCCAGCTCACCGCGCTGCTGCTTGGCGGTGCGCAGGTCGTCGATCCAGCCGAACTCCTCGCCGGCCGGAGCCTGCTCCGGCTCGGCCTCGGCCCGGCCGCGTCCCCACCGGCGACCCCGGGCCTTCGGATCGCGCCGCTCGTCGGGGCCGTCCGCCGGCCGCTCCGGACCACGCGCCATCACTACTGACCCCCCTCGGTGGCGTCGCCGCCACCCTCGCTCGCCCCGGCGGCCTGCTCGGTGCCGCCCACCCGGGCATCGTTCGCGGCTGCCGGCGCACCGGCCTCCCCCCGCGTCGCCGGTGCCGGCAACCCACGCACGATCCGGCGCAGCACCGGCAGCCGGGTGGCCACCGCCCGCTCCGCGCCATGCCCGCTGGGCCGGTAGTAGTCCGTCCCGACGAGATCGTCCGGAGCGTACTGCTGGGTGACCACCCCCCGGTGGTCGTCGTGCGGGTAGCGGTAGCCGGCCCCGTGGCCGAGCCCGCGCGCCCCGGAGTAGTGGGCGTCACGCAGCCCGCGTGGCACCGCGCCGCCGCGGCCGGCGCGCACGTCGGCGACGGCCGCGCCGATGGCGGTGGTGGCCGAGTTCGACTTCGGGGCGGTGGCGAGGTGGATGGCCGCCTGGGCGAGGTTGAGCTGCGCCTCGGGCAGGCCGACGTATTCCACCGCGTGCGCGGCGGCGGTGGCCACGGTCAGCGCGGTCGGATCGGCCATGCCCACGTCCTCGCTCGCGAAGATCACCATGCGGCGGGCGATGAACCGGGCGTCCTCGCCGGCCACCAGCATCCGGGCCAGCCAGTGCAGCGCCGCGTCCACGTCCGAGCCGCGCATGCTCTTGATGAAGGCGCTCGTCACGTCGTAGTGCGCGTCGCCGTCGCGGTCGTAACGCACCGCCGCCACGTCGACCGCCTGCTCGGCCACGGCCAGGTCGATCCGGTCGACGCCGGTGGCGGTCGCGGTGGCCGCCGCCGCCTCCAGCGCGGTGAGCGCCTTGCGCACGTCCCCGCCGGCGAGCCGGACCAGGTGGTCCTCCGCGTCCTCGGCGAGGACCAGCGAGCCGGCGAGCCCGCGCTCGTCGGCCACCGCCCGGCGCAGCAGACCGCGTACGGCGGTGTCGTCGAGCGCCTGGAGGGTGAGCAGCACGCAGCGGGAGAGCAGCGGCGAGATGACCGAGAAGTAGGGGTTCTCCGTGGTCGCCGCCAGCAGGGTCACCGTGCGGTCCTCGACGGCGGCGAGCAGGGAGTCCTGCTGGGTCTTGCTGAACCGGTGCACCTCGTCGATGAAGAGCACGGTCGGCGGGCCGCCGGAGCGGCGCTGCCGCCGGGCGGTCTCGATGACGGCGCGTACGTCCTTCACGCCCGCGGTCAGCGCGGACATCGCCACGAAGCGCCGGTCGGTGGCGTGGGCCACCAGGTGGGCGATGGTGGTCTTGCCGCTGCCCGGCGGGCCCCAGAGGATGACCGACATGGGCGCCGCGCCCTCGACCAGTTGGCGCAGCGGCGCGCCGGGCGCGAGCAGATGGTTCTGGCCGACCAGCTCGTCGATGCCGGCCGGGCGCATCCGGACCGGCAGCGGTGAGTCCGCCCGGGCGGCGGTGAACCCGTCGACGCCGCCGGGGGCCCCGGGTGCGCCGGGCGCTCCGGTGGGCTCGCCGAGGGTGAAGAGGGCGTCGGATTCCATCACGAGAACAGTACCGGGCCGGGGGGGGGGGGGGCCGCGGCCCCCCCCCCCCCCCCCCCCCGGGGGGGGGGGGGGGCGCCCCCCGCCCCCCCCCCCCCGCCCCGCCCCCCCCCCCCCCCCCCCCCCCCCC